>CALHHY010000143.1 GCA_938030665.1 uncultured Litoreibacter sp.
TGCCAGAAAACCGCTTGCATCGCCCCCAAACCATTGGATAAACCCGTCGGCGGACAGGTGGCCGAGTGGTCGAAGGCGCACGCCTGGAAAGTGTGTAGGCGGGAGACCGTCTCGAGGGTTCGAATCCCTTCCTGTCCGCCATTACCCGCCCCTCGCAAGCGCCGCGATACGTGTGCAGCCCCGTCAGGCGGGCTGGGATGCTGCCAAAGGCGCGGCGGCCAGAACCGGGCGGCGCATGGCCAGCATCCGTTCCGCTTCCTTCGATTGCCCCAAGCGCATCAGGCAGGTGACATAGGTCAGCTCCAACAGGTCGCGTTGCGCGCGGCTGCCGCCAAGGCGGGCGTGATCGGCCATCACCGGGGTCAGCTCGGACACGGCAACCGACCAATCCTCGACCGCGATGGCGCGCCAGGCGCGGGCAACGGGACCAACAAGATCCCCCGCATAACCGCGCGTCGCATCTGCAAGTTTTGCCAGCCGATCGCCGTCACCCGCTGCGGCATGACAGAGGGCTGCGTGGATGTCCGCGAAACTTTGGCCGGGATTGGGAAAATGTTCCGCCGCATAGGCGCTCAGCCGGCGCCACCGCGCGGGATCAACGGGCACGCCCGCAAGCTCCGCGCGCCGGTAAAGCGCGGCAGTGTCGGTCAGCACATTGATCGGCAGGCTTTCCGTGTTGCCGGGTGCGACAGCGGCGTCGGTCATCTGCCACATCAGCGCGTGGTCGCCCAAATGCAGCGCCCAGAGCGCCACATGCCAGGACAAATGCCCATGCAGGATTGCGCGGCGATCATAGCCCACCATCCAGTTCTGAAGGTAGTCCAACCCCTCCTGCATTTGCCCGGCCTCATATTGCGCATGCGCCTTGAAGTGAGAACCGTTGGCATTCGCGTTGTTCAGCTCCAGCGAGCGTTCCATGAGGTCCAGGGCCGCCGACGGCTGCCCGGTCTCACACAGCGACAGGGCATGCATGCTCATCATCCACCAATCGTCACCGTAATGCGGGGTTAGCCAGCCGGTATAGGCAAGCAAGCTGGCCTCCCGGCCCGAACAGCCAGAAAAGCCAATCAGGCCGAACACATTGGTGCAGGCCTGCGCGACCAGGGCATCGCGGGGGTAGGTCTTTACATGCGCCTCGATCATGCGCCGCGCTTTGACAGGCTGGCCGTTGACCAGCGCGTCGAATATGGCGACATGAGCGGCTTCGCGCTCTGACACCGCGACCGCGACCTCACCGGCCTGCGCCGCAGCAGCGCGGGCACCGGCCATATCCCCCTCATACATCAGCGCACGGGACAGCCCCGCGTGCCCAAGGGCAAAGCGCGGGTCCGCGTCAACCGCGCTGCGAAAGGCCTGCGCCGCGCCGAAGGTCGCGGCCAGAATGTGGTCGACGCCCTCGATATAGGCAGCGCAAGCTGTATCGGAGCTTGTGGTCAGGTCATTGCCGTAACGGTCTTCAAGCATGGCGCCCCCTCAGGTCTGTTTGTTGCGGATCACCATAGCCATGGCATAAGTGAATTGTCACGTGGTCGGGCGGGTCCCGACGCCAATTCAACAGTCGAGTTGAACATGGCCGTGACCGTGCTAGGCTCACCATTATGTGAGGGTCTGGGGGGCAAGACGCCCGGCCGCGTTTTCGAAAGGATATACTAGATGTTGAGACTGACCACTGTCTCGGCGTTGGCCATGGCAATCGCCATGCCCGCCGCAGCCGCTGAGTTTCGTTGGGCCGGCACCACGGACCCGCAGACGATGGATCCGCATGCGGTCAACTCCGCCCCGGTCCTGGGTTTTCTGAACAATGTCTATGAAGGGCTGGTGCGCCGCGGCAAGGACATGGCGATTGAGCCCGCGCTGGCCACCAGCTGGGAGCCTATCGGCGACGGCGAGGGGTGGCGTTTCACTCTGCGCGAGGGCGTCACCTTCCATGACGGGTCGGCCTTTACGGCAGAGGATGTGATCTTCTCCTACCAGCGCGCCTCGTCGGAGGAGGCAGACACATCGAGTTGGTTTGCGCCTGTCTCTGACGTCAAAATGGTCGATGACTTCACCGTTGATGTGCTGACCAACGCGCCGAACCCGATTTTCCCTGACAGCATCGCCAATTGGATGATCATGGATAGCGGCTGGGCCGCAGCCAATGGGGCCGAGCGGCCCGCGAAGGACGCCGAAAACCATGCAACCCTGAACACCAACGGCACCGCTGCCTTTAAACTGGTGGAACGCCAGCCGGGTCTCAAAACCGTGTTGGAGCCCTTTGACGGCTGGTGGGGCACGCCCGAGCATAACGTGACCCGTGCCGAGTTTACCCCGATCCAGAACCCTGCCACTGCGGTTGCGGCGCTCCTGTCCGGCGACGTCGACATGATCAACCCGGTGCCTATTCAGGATGCGGGCCGGATGGCAGCCGCAGGCAACGCCAAGGTGATCCAAGGCATCGAGGCCCGCGTCATCATGCTCGGCTTTCCACATCAAGCAGATGAGTTGAAATACACCTCGGACGCCGGCAAGCCCAACCCGTTCAAGGACGTGCGGGTCCGTCAGGCCGTGGCCCATGCGGTCAATGTGCCTGCGATCCTGCAAACCATCATGCGCGGCAATGCGGAACCGGCCAGCCAACTGGTCAGCCCCGCCATGCGTGGCTATTCCGAAAGCCTAAGCCGACGGCCCGATTTCGATCCCGACAAGGCGCGGGCCTTGCTGGCGGAGGCGGGCTACGGGGATGGATTTTCCTTCGGGTTGAAATGCCCCAATGACCGGTATCTGAATGACGAGGCGGTCTGCCAGGCCGTGACGGGCATGCTGGCACAGGTCGGGATCACTGCTGAACTGGACGCCATGCCCGTGCAAAACTACTGGCCGGAGCTGCGCGAGGACAATTACGACATGTACCTGCTGGGGTGGTCCCCTGGCACATTTGACGCCGAGCATCCGATCCGTTTTCTGGCCACCACCCCGAATGAAGAGAAGAAGCTAGGCAGCTGGAATTTCGGGGATTTCTCGAATGAACGGGTGGATACTTTGCTGCCGCTCATGCAGTCAGAAATCGATGATGCGAAGCGCCAAGCGTATATCGACGAGGCCACCAAAATCCTGCAGGATGAGGTCGCCTATGTGCCGCTTTACGTCCAACCCCTTGTCTGGGGGACCGGTGCCAATATCGAGCTGACGCAACGCCCGGACAACTTCTTCATCCTGCGTTGGGTGACCGTCAATTGAGCGGGGTTGCGCCGCGCCTCACGCGCGCCGCGACGCTGGGGAGGCATCGTCCACTGTCCTCGAACCAATGGCGGACAATGAACGATCTCCCCGGACCCCTCCGGGATATATTTGAAGCAATGAAGAAGTGGTGCGGAACCGTGCTTGACGCGACGCCGTGGGGAGTTGCTACCCGATGATCGCCTACGTTATCCGCAGGGTCTTTCAGTCTTTCGTCGTCCTTCTGGTTGTTGGGCTGGTCGCGTTTTCAATGTTTCGCTTTGTAGGCGACCCGATTGACAACATGCTCGGTCAGGAACGCACGCAGGCCGATGTGGAACGGCTGCGCACGACCCTGGGGCTAGACCAGCCATTTCCGGTGCAATATGCCAAGTTCCTGGCAAATGCGGCGCAGGGCAATTTCGGGGTGAGCTACCGACAAGGGCGACCGGTGGCGACAATTATTTCAGAGCGCGCCCCTGCGACGCTGGAGCTGGCGCTGGTGTCCGGCACGCTGGCATTGGTTGTGGGCATCGGATTGGGCGTGTTTACCGCGATCCGGCGAAACGGCGTGGCCTCCAATGTCATCATGACGACCTCATTGATCGGCGTGTCGCTGCCCACATTTCTGATTGGCATTTTGCTGATCTACGTCTTTTCGGTATCCCTTGGCTGGCTGCCCAGTTTCGGCCGGGGGGAGACGACGCAGATCGGCGGCTGGTCGACCGGGTTTCTGACCGCATCGGGCCTCAAGGCGCTGATCCTGCCATCTATCACTTTGGGGCTGTATCAGATGACGCTGATCATGCGGCTGGTGCGATCCGAGATGCTGGAGGTGCTGCGGCAGGACTACATACGGTTCGCCCGCGCGCGCGGGCTGCGGGAGCGGTCCGTGAATTTCCGGCATGCTTTGAAGAACACCATGGTGCCGGTCATCACGGTGGTGGGGCTGCAATTGGGCGCGATCATTGCCTTCGCGATCATTACCGAGACCGTGTTTCAATGGCCGGGCGTCGGGCTTTTGTTCATCAACGCCATTCAGTTTGTCGATATCCCTGTGATGGCCGCCTATCTGATGCTGATCTCGGTCATGTTTGTGGGGATCAACCTGATCGTGGATCTGTTGTACTTTGCCATTGATCCAAGGCTGCGCATTGATGGGAGGCACGCATGAGCGACGCGGCGCATGAACCCTCCCGCCTGGCGAAGATGTTGGACAGCGATTTTGCCTATAAATTCCGCACCTCGCCTGTGGCCATGGTCTCGACCGCCGTTACGCTGCTTTTGGTACTTGCGGCGATATTCGCGCCGCTGATCGCGCCGCTCGACCCGTTCAACCCGGCGAGCCTGAACCTGATGAACGGGTTCACGCCGCCCTCCACCCCCAATCAGTTCACGGGGGAGAGCTTTCTATTGGGCACGGACGACCAGGGCAGGGATGTCTATTCCACGATCCTTTACGGCATGCGTATCTCCCTTTTTGTGGGGTTTGCTGCGGTGGCCTTCGCAATGGTGTTGGGCATCAGCCTTGGCCTGATCGCAGGCTATGTCGGCGGCTGGACCGAGACGATCATCATGCGCATCGCCGATGTGCAGCTGACCTTCCCCTCGATCCTTGTGGCGATGTTGATCACCGGCGTGGCCAAGGGGTTCACCCCGGTCGAATATCGCGACTCCATGGCGATCATCGTGCTGATCGTGGCGATTGGCCTCTCGGATTGGGTGCAATTTGCCCGCGTCGTGCGCGGCTCCACGCTGGTGGAGAAGAATAAGGAATATGTGCAGGCGGCGCGGCTGATCGGGCGCTCCCCCTTCACCATCATGCTAAAACATATCCTGCCCAATGTGCTGTCGCCGGTGCTGGTCATTGCCACCATATCGCTGGCTCTTGCCATCATTGCGGAGGCCACTTTGAGTTTTCTGGGGGTTGGCGCGCCGCCGACGCAGCCGTCTTTGGGGACACTGATCAGGATCGGTCAGGGCTATCTGTACTCCGGGGAGTGGTGGATCCTATTCTTCCCCGCCGTCACCCTGCTGGCGCTTGCGTTGGCTGTGAATCTGCTGGGCGACTGGCTGCGCGACGCGCTTAATCCAAAATTGCGGTAATTGATGTCTCAACCTGTCCTTTCCGTCCGCGACCTGATCGTTGAAATCCCCACGCGCCATGGGCTGTTGAAGCCTGTGGACGGTGTCAGCTACGACATATCTCCCGGCGAAATTCTGGGCGTTGTGGGCGAAAGCGGGGCGGGCAAGTCGATGACCGGCAACGCGGTGATAGGGCTGCTGGACCGGCCCGCGCGGATCGCGTCTGGCGGGATTTACCTGAATGGCGAACGCATCGACAATCTGTCACTCGCGCAGCTGCGCCGGTATCGCGGCAAGCAGATCGGCATGGTGTTTCAGGACCCGCTGACCTCGCTTAACCCGCTTCTGCCGATTGGCGACCAGCTGACGGAAACCATTCAGGAGCATCTGGGCGTCTCTGGCGGCGAGGCGCATAACCGGGCTGTGGCCGCACTGGACGAGGTCGGCATCCCGGCCGCGAAAGAGCGCATCGGCAGCTACCCGCATGAATTCTCAGGCGGCATGCGCCAGCGGGTGGTGATTGCGCTGGCCCTTTGTGCGGAACCTTCGTTGCTGATCGCGGATGAGCCGACAACTGCGCTGGATGTTTCGGTGCAGGCGCAGATCACGTCGCTGCTGAAACGCCTTTGCCGGGAGCGGGGCATGGCCGTCATGCTCGTCACCCACGACATGGGCGTGATCGCGGAGACCGCGGACAGGGTCGCCGTGATGTATGCAGGTAAGCTGGCCGAGCTTGGCCCTGTGCGGGAAGTTATCACCAGCCCGCGCCACCCCTATACGGACGGGTTGATGGGCTCGACCCCGCTGGCCTCCAAGGGCAAACGGCGGCTTCATCAGATACCGGGCAACATGCCGCGGCTGGGGCAATTGCCAGATGGTTGCGCCTTCCACCCGCGCTGCCCGTACACGCAAGACAGATGCAAAGCGGACCCCGGCCCGCGGCTTAAAACCTGCGACGGGCGCGCCGCCTGCTGGTTCCCGCTGGACGGTGCGCAGGCCGCCAAGGGGGTGGCGTGATGGGTATCATCGTCTCCGTCAAGAACCTGACGCGGGTGTTCGACGTCTCCAAGCCTTGGCTGAACCGGGTGATCGAGCGGTTGCCAAAGCGCAAGCTGACTGCCGTATCCGACGTGTCCTTCGAGATCACGGAGAACACCGTCTATGCGCTGGTCGGCGAAAGCGGGTCGGGCAAGTCGACCATCGGCAAGATGATTGTCGGCCTGTTGCCGCCGTCGGACGGCACGGTGGAGATCGAAGGCGTGAACCTGGCCACGGAAACCGATGCGGGCGTAATCGAACGCGTGCGATCGGACATCCAGATGATTTTTCAGGATCCCTATGCCTCCCTCAACCCACGGTGGAAGGTGGGCGATATCATTGAGGAACCGGCCGTGGCCAATGGCGACGCCACCGACGGGCTGGCCGAAAAACTGTTGGAACAAGTCGGGCTTAGCGCCTCGGACGTGCGCAAGTTCCCGCATGAGTTCTCAGGCGGGCAGCGGCAACGGATCTGCGTGGCCCGGGCGCTGGCCTCTGAACCCAAGCTAATTGTCTGTGACGAGCCAACCTCCGCGCTGGATGTGTCAGTGCAGGCGCAAGTGCTAAACCTGATGTCTGATCTCAAGGATGAGTTTGGGCTGACCTACCTGTTCATCAGCCACGACCTGACCGTGATCCAGCATATGGCTGACCGCATCGGGGTGCTCTATCTCGGTCGCCTGGTGGAGGAGGCAAGCCCCGCTGACCTTTTCGAGACGCCCCAACACCCCTACACGCAGATGCTGCTGGAGGCCGCGCCGCGCATGGACGGGTTTGGCCGCGAGGTGACCCCGCCGGAGGGGGAAATCCCTGATCCGATCAACCCGCCAACCGGCTGTGCCTTCCATCCGCGCTGCCCTTTGGCAATTGATCGCTGTGCAACAGAGCGCCCGGTGCTGGAACAAAAGGAAAAAGCCCGCGTCGCCTGTTTTCGAGCAGGCGAGCGGGCCATTTAGCCTTACCTTGGTAGGGGCATCGGCACGGCCCACCAACGCGGTGAGCCGAGAGAGAGTGAAGCGGCACCGTATGTGAGCAATCGGCGCCCTGAGGTCTTAGCCAGCCGTGGGCCGGATGTTGTCGAGGCTCAAAGTCGGGCATCCAGAGCCTTCGCATTTGATCTCTTCAACGTTGAACGTCAGTGGTCCAACATCGGTTTGTACGGTCATCGTGCTATCGGTGACGGCCACAACAAGGCCGGATACTACGATGTTGCCGTTATCGGCGGAGATGTTAACGGTGTCTGCGGCTGCCGGAGCGGCAAAAGCAAGAACAAGAACTGTTGAAAAAACTGTGTTGAGTTTCGCAATTTTTTTCATAGTCGTTTTCCCAGTATTGGCCCCCATCCAGCTACGATGTTTGAATGCCAGAGCAGTTTGGAACAAGTATGGCATACCTTACTGAAACTAAGGTTTTTTTCTGGCTTTTCGGGCAAGTGTGGCGACGATTGGGCCCTCCTGTGCGGGAAATTTGGCGTCAAGGTTAACGCGGCACATCTTTGACAGAATCACCCGCCAACACCTTGACCGACGCGATGCTGGTGGATGTGACTAACGGGCCTGAATGTCTGAAAAGCGCGTGTCTGCCGGTATCTGGGCGGTGGCGGAGAGACAGGGATTCGAACCCTGGGAACCCTTTCGAGCTCAACGGTTTTCGAAACCGTCCCGTTCGACCACTCCGGCACCTCTCCGCATTGAAGACCTGTGGTCAGGTGGGCGGGGTCTACCCAAAGCCCAAAGCGCGCGCAAGGCCGAATAGGAAGGCAATCCCGGCCACCTTCACATCAAATTTGGAGGTTCTTAATTGTCGCATGGCAACAGGAAGCCTATTGTTAAGAGGAACCCATGTAAGAGAGGTGCCATGCGCAAATTCATTCTCGCCGCGATTTTAGGGGCATTGCCTGCCTTTGGTGCCTTTGCCGACACGGATGGGCTGATCGACCGCTATATGTCCGCGTTGAAAATGCAGGACGTGTTTGAGATATTGCAAGACGAGGGGGTCACCTCCGCCGAAGAGATTGCGGAGACAGACACCGCCATCACGCCGTCGCCGGCCTGGTCCTCCCGCGTGGCGCGGCTTTACGCCACGGACAAGATGGACGCGATCTTCCGCAAGGCGCTGCGTGACGCGGGCAACCTTGATGTATCCGCCCCCGCGCTGGCCTTTTTCGAGACCGAGCTTGGCGCGCGCATCATTGATATCGAAATTGAGGCCCGCCGCGCCCTGGCCGATGACGAGGTTGAAGACGCCGTGCGTGAACGGGCGGAGGCGCTGAAGGCCAGTGACCCCGACCGCTACGCGCTTTATCAGCAGTTTATCGACGTCAACGACCTGATCGAAAGCAACCTGATGGGCGCGTTGAATTCGAACCTGGCCTTTTACCGGGGGCTCGGCAGCAGCCCCGGTTTTGGAGAGCTTGACGAACAGTCCATCCTCAGCCGGGTCTATGAGGGGGCTGAGGACATCCGCGAAAACATGATCGACTGGACGATGAATTTTTCCGTCCTTGCCTACTCTGTCCTGACCGAGGAAGAGATGCAGAGCTATATCGATCTGTCTCAAAGTCCCGCGGGCGAGGTGCTTAACAGCGCGCTTTTCGCCGGGTTCGATAATGTGTTCGAGCTGCATAGTTTCGAACTCGGCCGCGCCATGGGCGAGTTCATGCAGGGTGACGATACTTAGGGACTTGACTTAAACGCGCATGTTTCGCATATGCCGACTTCCTGCAATGGCGCAGGAATTATGCAACAGACGCCCCGATCCGGGGGCGCGCTGTCTGAGGCAAAGAAAAACGCCGCTTTCATGCGGGGCCACAGGACGCGGATGACAAAAGGGTATGCGATATGTTCGCGGTTCTGAAAACCGGCGGCAAGCAGTATAAAGTGGCCTCAGGCGACGTTCTGCGTGTCGAGAAACTGGACGCCGCCGCTGGCGACAAGGTTCAATTCAACGAAATTCTGATGGTTGGAGACAAGATCGGCGCACCGCTGGTGGATGACGCTGGCGTGCAGGCCGAGGTCATTGACCAGATTAAAGGCGAGAAGACGATCAATTTCGTCAAGCGACGCCGCAAGCACTCCTCCAAGCGCACCAAGGGCCACCGCCAGCAACTGACGCTGTTGCGCGTGACCGACATCCTTGAAAAAGGCGCAGGCAAATCCGGCGTGAAGGCTGCCATCGGCGGGGCCGGCGTTTCCGTCGCCGCATTGGAAGCTGCCGCGCCTGCGAAGGCCAAGAAGGCCGCGGCCAAGCCTGCGAAGAAAGCAGCCGAGCCCAAGGCTGAGAAACCAGCGCCCAAAAAGGAAGCTGCCCCCAAGAAAGCCGCGCCGAAAAAGGCCGCCGCAAAATCCGAGGGCGACGACCTGACAGAAATCAGCGGCGTCGGCCCCGTCATCGTCAAGAAACTGCACGACCTTGGCGTGACGACATTTGCCCAAATCGCAGCATGGACCCCAGAGGACGTTGCTGCTATGGACGATAAACTGAATTTCAAAGGCCGCATCGACCGTGATGACTGGCTGGCTCAGGCCAAGAAATTGGCCAAAGGCTAAGGAGAACACGAGATGGCACATAAAAAAGCAGGCGGCTCGTCCAGAAACGGCCGCGACTCCGCAGGGCGCCGCCTTGGCGTCAAGAAGTTTGGCGGCGAAGCCGTGATCCCAGGCAACATCATCGTCCGCCAGCGCGGCACGGTGAAATGGCCGGGCGAGGGCGTCGGCATGGGCAAGGACCACACGATCTTCGCAACCGTCCAGGGCGCCGTGAAATTCCACAAGGGCCTGAAGGGCCGCACCTTTGTGTCGGTCATGCCAGTGGCGGAAGCGGCCGAGTAATACCGCGCATCAAGCTGATTTAAAGGGGGATCGGTGCGAACCGGTCCCCCTTTGCTATTCAGAGGACAAAGGCTGAGGCAGGGGGAGGGGCAGGCATATGAGCGTCGCCATCACCAGTTTTGCGATATTCGCGGCAAGCCAGGTCGGGACGCCTGGCCCGGCCAATATGGCCTTGCTGTCGACCGGTGCGCGCTACGGGTTGCGCGCCGCTTTGCCCTTTGTGGCGGGCGTCATCGCAGGCAAGCAGCTGGTGATCTGGCCGATTGGTTTTGGCCTTATGCAGCTGGCGGAGGCCGCCCCTTGGGTGTTTGCACTGCTCAAATACGCCTCCGCCGCCTATATCATCTGGCTTGCCTGGCGGATTGCAAATTTGCGCCTCAATTCGGATCTAGGCTCCGCCCCGGCCCCGGGATTCGCCGCAGGGCTGGTCGTGCATCCGCTGAACCCGAAGGCGTGGGCTATGATAACGGCGGGTTTCACCGCATTTACCGTGCCCGGCACACCAACTCTTGAGGCAACCTTTACCATTGCGGCGGTATTGCTTGGCGTACAATTGCTGCTGCACCCCGTCTGGACCTACGCGGGGGAGCGGGTCGCGCGTGCCGTCGCGGGCTCGGTCTACGAGCGGTATTTGATGTGGACGCTGGCGGCACTGACCGTCGCCACCGTCCTTTTTGTGTTGTTTGGAGGAGCAGCGTCATGAGTCTGGCAGAGCCAATCACGCAACCGATTATCGCAACAGAGCGGTTCGTGCTGCGTCCCGTAAACCGGGCGGATGCGGGTGCATTGCGCCTCCATGGCAGCGACAAACGGGTGGCCACCCAAACCACGACCATCCCGCACCCACTGCCCGATGGCGTCACCGAGAATTTTATCGAGCGTTGCTTGGCGCCTGACCGCTCCGAAGATGTCTGGGTGATCGACCCCTCTGACAATCGGGGGGAGGTCATGGGCGCCATTGCCTTGCACCGTATGGACCGGAACCAGTCCGAGATCGGCTACTGGGTCGCGCCGGCTCTGTGGAACAGCGGCGTGGCGTCTGAGGCCGTGGGCGCCATCGTGAAAGAGAACCCGCAAGCCTGCAGCACGCTATTCGCGTCGGTGTTTCAGGACAACCCGGCCTCCGCGCGGGTGCTTACCAATTGCGGCTTTGACTATATCGGCGAGGCGGAAAGCTATTCCCTCGCGCGCGGAGTTACGGTCCCAACCTGGACCTATATCAAACGTATGTAGGTAGTCATACAGGGCCGCGGTCGGTACGTGACCTTAGGCAATTAACCATTTGTTAAGGTTTGAGTTTACTCGGAGCGCTAACTCCCCCATTCGTGGCCCCTCATACAGCCGTGATCATGCAGGGGTAGAGTATCATGTTCCAAGTAAAATTGTCGCGCGCGGATAATGTCGCGCAATCCGGCGTCTCACAACAGCGCATCGCGCTTGTGGAAGCCGCCATCCAAAAATCTGCTGAGATCTGGGGCCGCTATATCGACGCGCCCAAAGCGGTGATCGATATCGAGCTTAATATCCTCGAGCTTCCAGGCGCGGCCTTGTTCGGTGCCGCCTCGCTACCGACCCAGGGCACTAGTAGTAATACGACCATCGATGAATTGGTGGCGAATGCCGATATCAACCGCGGGCAGATAGACGGGGTTATTGCCGTCGACACCTCATCCTTGAAGGACTCAAATCTGTTCTTCTTTGATGACAGCTTTGAGCCAAATCCGGGCGGAATTGGCAACACTCAGATCGACGTCCTCGGTACCGTTGTCCATGAAATGGCGCATGTGCTGGGGTTCGACGCCCGAACGACGGATAAGTTTATCACCACAATCAACGGGCAGACCGTGTTCAACGGCCCGGCGGCAGTTGCGGCAAACGGCGGCAAGCCGGTTCCTTTCACGGTGCAAGGCAATCACATTGAATCCCAGGACCTGCTTGATCCATTCGTGGAAGCCGGCCTGCGCGGCGTGATCACTCCCGTGCATCTGGGCATTCTGGAAGACCTCGGCCTGCCGGTTAAGAAAGCCACAGGCGGCAATGACGAGCTTTACGGCTACGAGTCACGCAACGACGCCATCTCAGCCGGAAACGGCAATGATTTCGTCAACGGGCTTTCGGGCAACGACCGACTTGATGGCGGTGCGGGCAATGACACATTGCGGGGCGGCGCAGGTAACGACCTCCTTCTGGGCCAAACCGGCGCTGACCG
Source organism: uncultured Litoreibacter sp. (assembly GCA_938030665.1). GTDB lineage: Bacteria > Pseudomonadota > Alphaproteobacteria > Rhodobacterales > Rhodobacteraceae > Litoreibacter. The sequence continues at coordinate 12,361 of CALHHY010000143.1, forward strand.
GCTGTCCGGCGGAACCGGCAATGACCGTATCTTCGGTGGCAGTGGCAACGACAATATCAGCGGCGGTCGCGGTAATGACAGCGTCGATGGCGGTAACGGGAATGACCGCATCGGCCTCGGCGCGGGCAATGATCGCGGCGTTGGTGGCTCGGGCCATGACCGCATCACCGGTGGTGCCGGCAATGACGTGGTGACTGGCAATGCTGGCAATGATTTCGTTTCTGGCGGCACCGGTAATGACCGGGTCTTTGGCAATGACGGGCATGACCGGGTCTTTGGTAACCGGGGCGATGATCGTATTGACGGTGGCGCGGGCCATGACCGCCTTGCAGCAGGGGCAGGCGAAGACCTTGTGATCGGCGGAACCGGCAATGACCGGCTTTCCGGCGGCGGCGACAAGGACGTCTTCTTCTTCCGGCAGGGCGACGGCAATGACCGGATCACCGATTTTGCAAATGGATTGGATGAGATCACCTTCGACAGCGGTGCCAACCGGTTCTCTGACCTGCGGATCACGGACTCCTCTGCGGGCGCCCGCATCGCCTATGATGGCGGCTCTATCCTGTTGGAAGATGTTTCGGCCTCCCTGTTGGACGTGAGTGATTTCAACTTCGTCTAACCCCTCCCAGCCCCCCGTGTTCAAGCGGGGGGCTGATTTCCGTTCTGCCATGCGGCCTTGAGCCTCGGCGCGGAAAGCAGTATCGCGAGAGCCTGAACAAAGGGCCGCGCCATGAAATTCCTCGACCTTTCCAAAGTCTACATCCGCTCCGGCGCCGGTGGTGGCGGGGCCGTGTCATTTCGGCGTGAGAAATATATCGAATATGGCGGCCCCGATGGCGGCGATGGCGGGCGCGGCGGTGACGTCATTGTGGAAACGGTAGACGGGCTCAACACGCTCATTGATTTCCGTTATCAGCAGCATTTCTTTGCCAAAAGCGGGCAGCATGGCATGGGGCGGCAACGCACCGGCAAGGATGGCCAGGACATCGTGCTGAAGGTCCCCGTGGGCACCGAGGTGCTGGACGAGGACGAAGAAACCGTTCTGGCCGACATGACCGAGCTGGGCCAACGGTTTGTGCTGGCCAAGGGCGGCAACGGGGGCTGGGGCAACCTGCATTTCAAAAGCGCGACCAATCAAGCCCCGCGTCGCGCCAATCCGGGCCAGCCGGGGGTGGAGCGCACGATCTGGCTGCGCCTGAAACTGATTGCTGATGCGGGGTTACTGGGGCTGCCCAATGCCGGAAAATCCACCTTTCTCGCCGCCACTTCAAACGCGCGGCCCAAGATCGCGGATTACCCTTTTACCACGCTGCACCCCAATCTGGGCGTGGTCGGCATTGATAATGTGGAATTCGTTATCGCCGACATACCGGGGCTCATCGCAGGGGCATCGGAAGGGAAGGGGATCGGCGACCGGTTTCTGGGCCATGTGGAGCGCTGCGCGGTGCTGCTTCACCTGATCGACGGCACGTCTGAGGACGTCGTGGCGGATTACCACACGATCATCGGAGAGCTGGAAAACTATGGCGGCGATCTGGCCGCCAAGCCGCGCGTGACCGCGCTGAACAAGACCGACGCGCTGGACGAGGAAGAACAGGCCGAACGCAAATCCGCCCTTGAGGCCGCAAGCGGGGGCGCGGTGTTTTTGATGTCCGGCGTGTCGCGCGACGGCGTGCCTGAGGTGCTGCGGAAGTTGCGCAGCAAGATTGACGCAGATCGCCTGCGGGAGCGCCGCAATCAGGAAACGCCAGAGCCATGGACCCCCTGAGAGACGTCAAAAAGCTGGTCATCAAGATCGGCTCTGCCCTGCTGGTTGACCGCGACAGCGGTAGCCTGAAGGCGGGCTGGCTGAAGGGGTTGGCAGAGGACGTCGCGGCCTGCAAGGCGCGCGGGCAGGATGTTATCCTGGTCTCCTCCGGCTCCATCGCCTTGGGCCGTGCGATCCTTGGGTTGCCGGCCACCGCGCTGCCGTTGGAACAAGCGCAAGCCGCCGCCGCCGTCGGCCAAATCCGCCTTGCCCGCGCCTATGAGGAGGCCTTGGCCCCCCATGGCATTACAGCCGCCCAAGTGCTGGTCACGCTGGAGGACAGCCAGAACCGACGGCGCTACCTGAACTCCCGCGCGACGCTGGCGCAATTGCTGAGCCTCGGCGTGGTTCCGATTGTGAACGAGAATGACACAGTGGCGACGGACGAGATCCGGTATGGCGACAATGACCGGCTGGCGGCTCAGGTGGGCGTAACCGTGGGGGCGGATCTGGTGGTGCTGCTGTCCGATGTCGACGGGCTTTATACCGCGAACCCAAATGACGACCCGACCGCGACCCGCTATGATGTGGTCAACCAGATCACCCCGGAAATGGAGGCCGCGGCCGGGGACGCCGGGTCGGGCCTGTCCAAGGGCGGCATGAAAACCAAGCTGCTGGCCGCCCGCACCGCGACGCGCGGCGGGGCCGGGCTGGTGATCACCCAGGGCGGCGTGCTGCGCCCCTTGAAGGCATTGGAAGCGGGCGCGAATGCAACATGGTTCACCGCCACCGAAGACCCCAAGGCCGCGCGCAAAAGCTGGATCGCCGCCATGAAGCCGCAAGGCGTTCTGACGCTGGATGCGGGCGCGGTGGGGGCGCTGGCCTCGGGCAAGTCGCTGCTGCCAGCCGGGGTCACCGAAGTTGAAGGCGAATTTGGGCGTGGCGATCCGGTGGCGCTTTCTGATATGAAAGGCCAAATTCTGGGCCACGGGCTGACGCGTTACGGCGCGGAGGAGGCGCAGCAGATCAAGGGGCGCAAATCCTCCGAGATCGAGGCGATACTGGGCTACCCGGGCCGCGCCGCGCTGGTGCACCGCGACGACATGGCCCTTTGAGAGATTGTTACAAACTGACGCTAGGCGTGACACATGAAAGATATGGACAACATCCCCGCTCTGATGGCCGATATTGGTGCCCGCGCGAAGGCCGCGGCCACAAAGCTCGCCACGGCCTCGGCGGAGCGCAAGCACGCAGCCCTGATCGGGGCCGCGGAGGCCGTCTGGTCAACCCGCGCTGAGATCATCGAGGCCAATAAGCAAGACCTGATCTATGGCGAGGAAAAGGGCCTGAGCCCCGCCATGATGGACCGCCTGATGCTGGACGAAGACCGTATTCGGGGCATCGTGGACGGGCTGCGCGCGGTGGCCGAACAGGCCGATCCCGTCGGCGCCGTCATTGACGCATGGGACCGCCCCACGGGGCTGAACATCAAGCGGGTCCGCACGCCTTTGGGCGTCATCGGGGTGATCTATGAAAGCCGGCCTAATGTCACGGCTGATGCGGGCGCGCTTTGCCTGAAATCGGGCAATGCGGTGATCCTGCGCGGCGGTTCCGAAGGGTTTAACAGCTCCCGCGCGATCCATGCAGCGATGCAGCAAGGCCTGCGCTCCGCCAACCTGCCTGAGGATGCGATCCAGCTGGTGCCGACCCGCGACCGCGAGGCGGTTAGCGAAATGCTGAAAGCCACGCAGTTTATCGACGTGATTGTGCCGCGCGGCGGCAAGGGGCTGGTGGGCCTTGTTCAGCGGGAGGCTCGCGTGCCTGTCTTTGCCCATCTTGAGGGCATCGTGCATATCTATATCGACAAGGCCGCCGACCCAGAGAAGACCCTGAAGGTTGTGCTGAACGCCAAGACGCGGCGCACAGGGATCTGCGGCGCGGCGGAATGCCTGCTGATCCACGAGGACGTGGTCGAGACGATTGGGCAAGGCGTGATCCGCGCGCTGCTTGACAAGGGCGTGACGGTGGATGCCGACATGTCGCTGAACTTCGTCGACGGCACCCAAAAGGCTAGCAAGGACAGCTGGGGGCATGAATATCTAGACATGGCAATTGCGGCGAAAACCGTGGCCTCGTTGGATGAGGCGATGGAGCATATCCGCACCTATGGCTCCAACCACACCGATTGCATCATGACGGACGACGCCCGGACCGCCGCGCGCTTCACCAACGAGTTGGACAGCGCGATCCTCATGGTGAACGCCTCCACCCAATTCGCGGATGGGGGGGAGTTCGGCATGGGAGCCGAGATCGGCATCGCGACCGGCAAAATGCACGCGCGCGGACCCGTGGGGGCGGAGCAGCTGACCAGCTTCAAATATGTCGTGACGGGCGATGGGACCATCCGCGCATGAGCGACAAGGACAGGAAAGACATCCCCGACAATCTGGTCCGCCGCACCGCCTTCCCAAGCTCGGTCAGCCGGGCCGTGGTCACGCCGCTGCAGCCTTCGGTGGTCTACGCCTCGCCCGACCCGGACACGCTGGATGCGCAATATGACGGGCGGGAATTCGGCTACACCTATTCGCGGGAGGGGCATCCGAATGCCTCCGTTCTCGCCGCCAAGATCGACGCGCTGGAAGGGGTCGAGGGCGGGCTGATCACATCGACCGGCATGTCCGCCGTCACTGCCACGCTGCTGGGGCTTCTGGGGCAGGGGGATCACGTGATTGGCGGCAACCAGCTATATGGCCGGTCGCTTAGAATGATGACGCAGGAGTTGCCCCGGTTCGGTATCAGCCACACACTGGCCGACCCCACGGACGTCGCCGCGATGGAGGCCGCAATCCGGCCTGAGACGCGGATGATCCTGATCGAAGTTGTCTCCAACCCGACGCTACGGGTCGCGGATATGGAGGGGATCGCCGCGCTTGCCAAATCGCGCGGTTTGGTCCTTGTCGTTGACAACACCTTTACTACCCCACGCGCCTACCGGCCCTTTGATCACGGCGCGGATGTCGTCATCCACTCGATCACCAAGCTGCTTGCCGGCCATTCGGACGCGATGCTGGGCTATGTTGCCGCGAAAGACCCCGACCATCGCGCGGCGCTTGAGGGAACGATCATCACGCTTGGCCTGTCCGGTAGCCCCTATGACGCGTGGATGGCGGAACGCGGGCTGATGTCATTTCACCTGCGCTATGACCGGGCGGAAGAGAACGCCGCAAAGCTCGCCGATCATCTGGCAAAGCTTGGCGCGCGGGTGCTGTATCCCGGCAGGCCCGATCATCCCGATCACAACCGGGCCGGGGCGCTGCTGGGGCCGCGTTTTGGCAATATGGTCAGCTTCGAGATTGCAGGCGGGCGTGATGCCGCCAACCGGCTGACCCGCGCCATGCCCGACATGGCCTTCGCGCCGACGCTTGGCGACATTGGCACGACCGTCAGCCACGCCGCGTCCTCTTCCCACCGGGGGCTGACGCCCGGGGCGCGAGAGGCTCTGGGCATGTCGGAAGGGTTTTTCCGGGTCTCCGTGGGGGTCGAGGATATCGCGCTGCTGACGGAGACGTTTGATCGGGGCTTTGCGGCCTTGTGACCCCGGCTGAGGCAAAGCCGATCCTGGCGGGTATCCCGCTGCCGGTGATGCTGATTGACGCGGGCTACCGTGTCACGCTGACCAACCCGCCTTTGTTGGACCTGTTCGGCCATGACCCCGGCGGCATGAACGCAGTGACCCTGTTACGACAGGCCCCGGTTCTGGCCGCGATGGACGGTGCCATCCGCGAGGCCCGGGCGGGCACTGCGCGCTTCGTCTTCAGCGGGCTGGCGGGGGAGGTGACCTACGAATTCCGCGCCGTGCCCTTGATGGACGGCAATACTGTAACCGGGGCGGTTCTGAGTTTCGAGGATCGCAGCCAGGCCGAGGCATCCGAGATCATTCGCCGCGATTTCGTCGCCAATATCAGCCACGAGCTGCGCACGCCCCTGACCGCGCTGACCGGGTTTATCGAGACGCTGCGCACCTCTGCCCGCGATGACCCGGACGCGCGCGACAGGTTTCTGGGTATCATGGAGAACGAAGCGCTGCGGATGAACCGCATGGTGTCTGATCTGCTGTCGCTCAGCCGCGTTCAGGCGGATGAGCGTGTCCGCCCCCGCGGCCGGGTGGACCTTGGCGCGGTGTTGCGCTCCGTCGTGGCAACGCTTGAGGGCAAGTTGACCAATGCAGGCGTGACCGTTGCCATGCCCGATACAAGCGGCAGAATAGTGGTCTTAGGTGACCATGATCAGCTTACGCAGCTGTTCCTGAACCTCATCGAGAATGCGATCAAATATGGCGGCAAGGACCGCGAAATCCACATCACGGCGGAAACCCTTGATCGCGACCGGACGCTTAGAATGGCCGCACACAGGATCGACATCCGCGATCAGGGCGATGGAATCGACCCCGTTCATCTGCCCCGCCTGACGGAGCGGTTTTACCGCGTCGATGACCACCGCAGCCGTGAAATGGGCGGTACGGGCCTTGGGCTGGCGATTGTGAAACATATCGTCAACCGGCACCGGGGGAGATTGAAAATCGTTTCTGATCAGGGCGTTGGAAGCTGTTTCTCAGTCATCATTCCCGCCGCCTGATGCGAGAGGCGAAGCCCGTCATAAAAGATTTACAAAAGCGTCACAAAACGCCAGTGCGCGGGCCCTAGATATCCCGACATACAGCGCGCCGTGGGGGTGCGTTGAGACAACCTATCTGAGGGAGTGACGTCATGTCGTTCATCAAAACCGCCGCCTCTGCCGCCATTCTGGTCGCTGCTGCGTCTTCTGCCGCCACCGCACGCGACCAGATCCGCATCGTGGGCTCTTCCACGGTTTTCCCGTTTTCCACCGCGGTGGCCGAGCAGTTTGGCCGCTCCACTGATTTCCAGACGCCAGTTGTGGAGTCGACAGGTTCTGGTGGCGGTCTGAAGCTCTTCTGCGCCGGTGTCGGCACCTCCCACCCCGATATCACCAACTCCTCCCGCCGGATGAAGGAAAGCGAATTTGCGCTGTGCCAGGATAACGGCGTCACCGACATTACCGAGGCGATTATCGGTTATGACGGCATCGTGGTGGCGAACGCCAAGGGCGGGCCTGAATTCTCCGTCACGCGGGAACAGCTTGTCACTGCGCTGGCCGCCCAAGGTCCGCTGCCCACCACCTGGGACGAGGTTGACCCGTCACTGCCCGCAATCGCCATCGAAGTGCTTGGCCCGCCGCCGTCATCCGGCACCCGCGACGCGTTTGAAGAGCTGGTGATGCATGAGGGCTGCGAAGGCGCCGGCATCGAATGCGAGGGCATCACGATCCGCGAGGATGGCGCCTATGTGGAAGCAGGCGAGAATGACAACCTGATCGTCTCCAAACTGGAGGCCAACCCGAACGCGCTTGGCATTTTCGGCTTCTCCTTCCTCGACCAGAACGCAGACGCCCTGCAGGGCTCGCTGGTGGACGGCGTGGAGCCTACTTTCGACAACATCGCGGAAGGGGACTACCCCGTCTCCCGCTCGCTGTTCTTCTACATCAAAAACGCGCATGCGGGTGTCGTGCCGGGCATTCAGGAATTCGCCAATGAATTCATGTCGGATGACGCGGCTGGCGAAGACGGTTACCTGCTGGACAAGGGCCTGATCCCGCTGCCTGAGGACATGTTCGAAACAGTGTCCGGCAACGTAGGCAGCCTGAACAAGATGACGGGGCAGGAATGGGAATAACCCAGCTCTGCTAACCTGACAAAGGCGGGGGGCTGTAGTTGCGCGGCCCCCTGTCACGACTTTCGGGCCGCACATGTTCGGCGCGGCTTTGGCCTTGGGGGGCTTATGTTCGGACTAACCTTTCTTGCAGTCTTCGCGCTCAGCGCGCTGTTCTATGCCCTGGCGCGCAACAAGGCCGCTGTCTTGGGCGGGGACACCCCGCGCATCCTGCATTCGCGCCCCAATTACCACGGGTTTCTGGCCTTCCTGCTGTCGGCCATCGCAGGCATTCTGGTCCTGCTTGTGGTCTGGGTGCTTTGGGGCGCGTGGATCGAAAGCCGGTTCATCGCCAGCATCCTTGACGCCCAGCCCGACCTCAGCCCCATCGAGGTAGAACTTGCCCTGAGCGACGCCCGCGCGCTGTCGGAAGGCGGCATCGCCTCGCGCACCGATGCGCTGCGCGAACAGGTTGCCCGCGAGATTTCCGGCCAGACTGCGCTGCACCATTACGGCACGATGATCTTGTCGCTCGTCGCGGCTGCCGCAGCTGGCCTGTGGTGCCTGCGCGCGTCCCATGTGGGCTGGCGCGCCCGCAACCGGTCGGAGACGATCATACGCCGCCTGCTGGCGTTGATGGCCGTCATTGCGGTCGCCACCACCGCCGGCATCGTGTTGAGCCTGATTTTCGAGACGCTCAACTTCTTCAACAATATCGACTGGCAGGTGCATAAATTCCTGTTCGGCACCACATGGTCGCCGCTATCCGGCGTGCAGGAAGGCAAGCTGGACCCCGATAAGGTCGGCGCCATTCCACTGTTTGCAGGCACCTTGCTGATCACGGTCATAGCCATGTTGGTGGCCACGCCGATCGGGTTGTTCGCCGCGATCTACCTGTCCGACTTCGCGTCAGCCGGGGTGCGGGCCTGGGCCAAGCCGATGCTCGAAATTCTGGCCGGGATCCCGACGGTCGTCTACGGGTTCTTCGCCGCCATCACGCTTGCCCCGTTCCTGCGCAACACGGGCGAAAGCGTCGGGCTTTCCATCGCCTCCGAATCCGCGCTCGCGGCAGGGGTGGTGATGGGGATCATGATCATTCCGTTCATTTCCTCCCTCTCTGACGATGTGATCAACGCGGTGCCGCAATCGCTGCGCGACGGCTCCTACGGGCTGGGCGCAACCAAGGCGGAGACCATCCGCCAGGTCGTGCTGCCTGCGGCCCTTCCGGGCATCGTCTCTGCCGTGCTTCTGGGCATTTCACGGGCCGTGGGGGAGACGATGATCGTCGTGATGGCCGCGGGGCAGGGGGCGAACCTGACCGCCAACCCGTTGGAGGCCGTAACAACCGTTACGGTGCAGATCGTGATGCTGATCACCGGCGATACCGAAGCGTCGACCGCTGCAGGCCCTGCTTTCACGCTTGGTTTCACGCTGTTCTGCATGACGCTGCTGATGAATGTTGTCGCGCAGCGCATCGTGCGCAAATACCGCGAACTTTACGATTGAGGGGCTGCCGACATGGTTGATATGACAGAACTGACCGGCATGCACTCCGGCACCACCGCGGCCAAACGCACCGCCAAGCGCCGCGCGGCTGAGGTGCGGTTGAAGCTTTACGGCGTCATCGCGATCTTTCTGGCCGGGGCGGCGCTGGTCGCGCTGCTGTGGTCCGTCGTAGGCAAGGCCTCCGGTGCGTTGACCGAGACCTACCTGACCCTGCCGATCACCATTGACGCGCAGGAGATTGACCCGGACGGTACGGGCGACACAAACACCATCCGACGCGCCGATTTCAGCGGGCTCGCGCGTGACATGCTGCGGGCGGAGTTTCCGTCCGCCTCCGGCCGAACCGCGCGGCGGCAATTGTCAGACCTCATCTCCTCTGGTGCCGCTTTTGAGCTGGCCGACAAGATCGCGGCCGACCCGTCTTTGCTGGACGAGACCATCGACTACCCGTTCCTGGCCTCTGACGTCACCGATCTTTACCTGAAAGGCGATTTCGGCGAACTGGCCGAGAAACCCACGACAGGTAACCTGACACTGACGCCCGATGGCGATGATTTCATTGTGCGCTCCTCCGCTGGCGACTTCGAGGCCGCGCTGGACCGCGTAAAGGAAGCGCTGGTCATTCAGGCCGACGCCGTCCGCCGCAAGGCAGCGTTGCAGGAAAACGGCGTTGTTGAATTCACCCGCCGGGCCGAAGCGGCCGAAACCGCAGAAGAGCGGGAGAAGAACGAGAAACTCGCCACCTCCCGCGCAGCGCAGCGTGACAAGCTGCTGGCCGAGGCCGAGGCGATTGAGGCCCGCGCGGCGGCTGATGGCGGCGACGAGGAACTGACGGATGAAAACCGCTCCGTCTTTATCAAGGTCGCAGATGGCTGGCTGAAGATGTCGCGCATCACGCCCGAGGGCGGTGTGGCCGAGCCTGTCATTCCCATGGCACGCGAGGTGACCGCCTCCAACCAATGGGGCCTCTATGTGACGGACCTGCCGGAAAACGCGCGCAAGGTTTCCGACAACCAGATCATCTGGATCGAGACCCTGCAGGATCGTGGGCAGGTGGACGTGGTCTTCAATTCCCGGTTCTTCACCGCAGGCGACAGCCGGGAGCCGGAGCTTGCAGGCATCCTGGGCGCCGCTGTGGGGTCGTTCTGGACCATGGTCGTGACCTTCGCGCTGGCCTTCCCCATTGGGGTCGCCGCCGCCATTTACCTTGAGGAATTCGCGCCGAAAAACAAATTCACCGATTTCATTGAAGTCAATATCAACAATCTCGCCGCTGTCCCTTCCATTGTGTTCGGGCTGTTGGGTCTGTCGCTTTTCCTCGGCGTTTTTGGCGTGCCAAGATCCGCGCCGATTGCGGGCGGTCTGGTCCTGGCGTTGATGACGCTGCCTACGATCATCATCGCCTCCCGCGCCGCAATCCGGGCCGTGCCGCCGTCGATCAGGGACGCGGCTGTGGGGCTGGGGGCCAGCCCGTTGCAGGCGAGCTTTCACCATGTGTTGCCGCTGGCCATGCCAGGCATCCTGACGGGCACGATCATCGGCATGGCGCAAGCTTTGGGCGAGACCGCGCCGCTGATCATGATCGGCATGGTCGCCTTCATCGTGGATATCCCGCAAGGCATCACAGACAGCGCCAGCGTGTTGCCGGTGCAGGTCTTCCGCTGGTCCGACTTCCCCGAGCGCGCTTTTGAGGCCCGCACCGCCGCCGCGATCTGTGTTCTCCTGCTGTTTCTTGTGGTAATGAACGCAATCGCCGTTTTCCTGCGGAAACGCTTCGAGCGCCGCTGGTAGGAGCAACGAATATGCTAGACGATCAGAAATCCATGGAGCGCGTAATGGCCGACGAAGACACTAAAATAACGGCCAAGGGCGTGGACGTCTTTTACGGCGACACCCATGCGATCAAATCCGTTGATGTGAACATCCAGAACCGCGCGGTCACCGCGTTTATCGGCCCCTCGGGTTGCGGAAAATCCACTTTCTTGCGTTGTATCAACAGGATGAACGACACAATTGATATTTGCCGCGTGACCGGTGACATACATCTGGACGGCCAGGACATTTATGCCCGCGACGTCGACCCCGTGCAGCTGCGCGCCCGCGTCGGTATGGTATTTCAAAAGCCAAACCCGTTTCCGAAGTCGATTTATGACAATGTGTCTTACGGCCCCAAGATCCATGGGCTGGCGAAGAACAAGGCGGAACTGGATGAAATCGTTGAGAAATCCCTACGTCGCGCGGCCATTTGGGACGAAGTGAAAGACCGCCTTGATGCGCCCGGTACCGGGCTTTCCGGCGGCCAACAGCAGCGTTTGTGCATCGGTCGCGCCATCGCAACGGCGCCTGAGGTGCTGTTGATGGACGAGCCATGCTCCGCCCTGGACCCGATCGCCACGGCGCAGGTGGAGGAGCTGATTGACGAGCTGCGGCAGGATTTTACTGTAGTCATCGTCACGCACTCCATGCAGCAGGCCGCACGGGTCAGCCAGAAGACCGCCTTCTTCCACCTGGGCAATCTTGTGGAATACGGCGAGACCGACAAGATTTTCACCAATCCAGAAGACCCGCGCACGGAAAGCTACATTACCGGACGGATCGGGTAGGGATGACAAACATGCATGACGCACATATCGCCTCCGCCTTTGACCGCGACCTTGAAAGCATTCAGGCGCTGATCATGAAAATGGGCGGGCTTGTTGAAACGGCCATTTCTGACGGGGCCAAAGCGCTGGAAATGCGCGACACCGAGCTTGCGGGCACGGTGCGCAAAAACGACAAGCTGATCGACGCGCTGGAGGAACAGGTCGCAACAGAGGTTGCGCGCGTGATCGCAATGCGCTCTCCCACGGCCGGCGATCTGCGCACCGTCCTGTCCGTGCTGAAAATCTCCGGCAATCTGGAGCGGGTAGGGGACTACGCCAAGAACATGGCCAAGCGCACCACCGTCCTGTCCGAAATGCAGCCCGTCAACAGCACCGGCGCCTCAATCCGGCGGATGACCAAGCTGGTCAATGTGATGATGAAAGACGCGCTTGACGCCTATATCCAGCGCGACGCCGATCTGGCCGCCGACGTGCGTGCGCGCGACACGGAAGTGGACCAGATGTATAACGCGCTGTTCCGCGAATTTCTTACCCATATGCTGGAAGACCCGCGCAACATCACACCCTGCATGCACCTGCATTTCATCGCCAAGAATATCGAGCGGATGGGCGATCACGTAACCTCCATTGCCGAGCAGGTGATCTACCTTGTGCACGGCGAAGTCCCCGAGGATGAGCGCGACAAGGCCGACAGCACCTCTTACGTGTCAACTGCCGGATGACCTTAACATGTCAACGGAACCCCTTGTTCTTATTGTTGAAGATGACCCATCACAGCGCGAGGTTCTGGCCTATAACATCCGCGCGGAAGGCTACCGCGTCCTAACGGCCGAGAATGGCGACGAGGCGCTGCTATCGGTGCGTGACGAACGGCCCGATCTGGTGGTGCTTGATTGGATGCTCCCGAATGTCTCAGGCATCGAAGTGTGCCGGCAGCTGAAACGCGACGCGGATCTGGCCAAGATATCGGTGATCATGCTGTCCGCACGCTCCGAAGAAGACGACCGGGTGAGGGGGCTTGAAACCGGGGCGGATGACTATGTGGTCAAGCCCTATTCCGTGGCCGAACTTTTGGCCCGTATCCGCACCCAGTTGCGCCGCACCCGGCCTGCCGCCATGGGCGAGCGGCTGGAATATGACGACATCGTCGTCAATGTCGAAGAACACCGCGTCATGCGCGCCGGCCAGCTGCTCAAGCTGGGCCCGACCGAGTACAGACTGCTGACCACCTTTATGGAGCGCCCGGGCCGGGTCTGGAGCCGGGAGCAACTGCTTGACCGTGTCTGGGGACGCGATATCTACGTCGATACCCGCACCGTCGATGTGCATGTTGGCCGCCTACGCAAGGTGCTGACAAGCCAGGGGGGTGACGATCCGCTGCGCACGGTGCGCGGCGCGGGATATGCGTTAGGATAGTCTCCCATGCAAGGTGCACGGCCAGAACAAGCGGTGCTCAGCCGCGACACGGACATGTCAAAGACCCAGGAAACCCGCCGGGTGATCGAGGGGATGGTGGACGGTCTGAACGACCACCGGATCGCTGATATCGGCGACTTCTTCTCGGAGACGTTTCGTTGGATGGGCAATACCGGCTGCGGCACCAAACAGGGCGTGCGGGAATTTCAGGAGAACTGGCAAAAGCCGTTCCAAAGGGCGTTTCACGACAAGGTCTGCATAGACGAGGCGCGGCTATACATGGGCGAGTGGGCCGCCGCCTTTGGCCGTCAGGAGGCCACGCATGGCGGCACATTCATGGGCGTGGCTCCAACCGGCAAACGCATCGAGATCCGCTATATGGATTTCTGGAAAGTGGTCGACGGCAAGATCGTCGACAACTGGGTTATGGTCGATTTCCCCCATGTGTTGGCCCAGCTTGGCGTCGATGTATTTGACGGCGAGGGCTGGGAGGCGTTCGACAGAGGTGAAAAAGAGCCGTCAAGCCCATGATAAGGCGCCATAATTTCTCGAAAGCAGGGACTAGTCATTGATGGCTCAAGTGTCGTTGCGACGTATTCCGCTATCTCAGTTTCGTCATCTCTTCTCTTAAGGCTTCGGTCGGGATGCGCCAGCCGAGGCACTTTCTGGGCGTCCCGTTCAGGCGGTCGCAAATCGCCTTCATGTTGCGATTTGAGAGCGCCGCGAGCTGGGTTTCCCGCGCCAGAAATCGGCGCGCGCGTTTGTTCAGGTTCTCGACCGAGCCTTTCTGCCAGGGCGCCTGCGGGTCGCAGAACCAGCTCTCCGTGCCGATGCTGGTTTGCAGCTTGCGACAAGCGCGGAACTCGAAGCCGCGGTCGAAAGTGATCGAGCGCCTTGCGGGCTGGGGCAGGGGTTCCAAGACACCCATGAGCTTGTTCATGAAATGGGTCGAGCTTCGGTCGTTGTTACGGAACAAAACCGCGAACCGCGTCTTCCGTTCGACCAGCGAGGCGACGTTCATTGTGCCGTTGGCTCGTTCGAAGATCATTAGATCGCCTTCCCAGTCCCCGAATGTCTCGCGCGTCTTCACATGCTCAGGACGTTGATGAATGGACCGATCCGGCGGGAAAACCTGACCTCTGGGCCGCCTGGCATAGCGCGGTCGCCGTTTCTTGCGTCGGCTAGGAAGATAGCGCGCTAGTTCTTGGGATTGACCTTCACGGCGGTAAACATACGCATAGATCGTTTCGTGGCTGACACGGATCGGCTGACCGTCATATCCGAGGCGGCCCGCGATCTGTTCCGGCGTCCAGCCAATTCTCAACTGCGCGATGACATGCGCGCGAAGATCATCAAGCCGGATCAGCTTGCGCCGACGCGCGCGCCTGGCGTCGGCCGTTCGTTGAGCTGTCACGCCGTAGTAGCCATTCAGTTCTGGAAGCTCGTCGTCGTCAAAACCGTTACGTTTGATCTCTCGATACGCAGTCGAGCGATGCCTGCCGATCGCCGCTGCAATCTCATTCACAGGCACCTTTGCGTGCAACATGTCTTCAAGTGCGCGTCTCTCACGCAAATCCAGCTCTGTGTGGGCCAATTCCATTCTCCTTGCTTTCCAGCAAGATAGGGGATTTGTCGCACCCCAGTTTAGAATGTGCCCATGTTGTAGAGATGTTGCAACCAAGTAGAAATGTCACCGGGTTTGCAAAGCAGAAGTGTCACCAACAGCGCTGACGGTAGCAAGGCTTAGCAGCCCGGAGACCTCAAATATCGCAGGGCTGAAAAGCCTTGCGGGAAATTCAGTCTGGACTTAGCCAAACATCATGAGCGGCGGGAATATCAACGATCTAGAAATGGCGATGTACGAGGCGCTTGTTCCTGGGCGGCCTCAGATCAAGGTTGCCATGCTCATTGCTCGCGCTTTCGGAACTGCTAATCTCCCTGCCGAGGAAAGCATTGATGCCGCGTTAGAGCGCTTGGTAGAGCGTCATGATATTGAGACTTTCGGCATGACCAAACGATGGCGACACAGCGAAATAAGGCGCTTGTCTACCACATCGGCTTAGGTGCTAAGTTCTTCAGTTTTGAGCAGCTCGTTCCGCTCGTCGCCGTTCATAATACGCTTCCATTTTTGAAGGCCGTCCTGGTGGTCTCCGTCCGGTCTTCTTGTAACCATTCTTCGCGCTGACCGGTTTGACCTTTGGCGTCGGGGCTGCTTTCCCCTGTTCTTCCTTGATGTGGGCTAGCACAGCGCTGAGATGCTTGTTCTCTGTGATCGCTGCATGGGTCACCCGCTGTTGGTGTGGATCGAAAATGCTGCAGGGCAGGGCGACGCCTTTGGCACGGACTTGAATGCGTCCATCCGGCATCTCATAGACATCCACGTATTTACCGACGAGACCGCGCGTCAGGTCGTTGACTTCGAGCCGGATGCGCTTGCGGTCGTACTTCAGCGTCAAATCCTTGGTGACATAGCGTTTGTCGCGCAGGCAGAAGACCTCGGCGAGGCGATCCGG
>CALHHY010000144.1 GCA_938030665.1 uncultured Litoreibacter sp.
GGGGCCGTAAATTTCAACGATGCGGCCTTTCGGCAGGCCGCCTATGCCTAGCGCGATATCAAGGCCAAGCGAGCCGGTTGACGTTGCTTCAATGTCCTTGATGACATTGTCGCCGCCAAGTTTCATGATCGAGCCTTTGCCAAACTGGCGCTCGATCTGAGCAAGCGCTGAATCCAGCGCTTTTTGCTTGTTGGTGTCGTTCTTGTTGCTCATGCTCAAAAGTTCTGCTGTTGCCATTTTTCCAACCCTTATTTCATGCCCCATCATCGGGAACAATCATTGCGTTTGTTCTTATGTTGTTCTCATCATATGAGACCAAAAAGAGAACATAGCAAGTGAAAACTGCCTGTCAGTTTTTGCCGTTCCGGTTAAAGATTGGTTGAGATGACGCAGATAAATATCACTAAATCCAAATTTCTAAAGACAGGTGACCCGGCACTATGATGGTATTTTTCAAGGAGCGCCTCGCCTATCTGGCCGTGCCCAAAACAGGGACCAGCGCCATCGAACGCGCGCTACAACGCCGCGCGTCTGCGATTCTGCGCGACCCGCCGGGCCTCAAGCACACCACTGCCCGCGGCTATGAGCGGAAGTTTCGCGCGATTTTTGAGCGCGGCGATCTGCCGCCCGTGCAAACCGTCGCCGTTATGCGGGAGCCTGTTGAGTGGCTGGGCAGCTGGTTTCGCTACCGCCAACGCCCGGCGCTTCAAGGCCACAAGAACAGCACGGAGGAGATCAGCTTTGACGATTTCGTCGCGGCCTACCTACTGCCTGAGCAGCCTCCCTTCGCCGCTATTGGATCACAGGGGCGGTTTTTGAGCGACGCCAGCGGGGACCTGCTTGTGAACCATTTGTTTCGCTATGACGATCTACCCGCATTCACCCGTTTCATGGAGCGCAAACTGGATCAGGACATCACCCTGCCGGAGGTCAACGTTTCGCCCAAGAAGCCACTGAATCTGTCTGCGGAGCTGCGCGAGGCGCTCCAAGATCGCCACCGGCTGGATTTCCAAATCTACGCTGCGCTAGGGGAAGGACCGCTATCAATTCAATAACTTACCTTGCGCATTTCATCCCCTAGGCCGCCACATCAACCAGCTGTCCCCTGACCGTAGACGTCAGCTCGTTGAGGGAGAACGGTTTTGGCAGGAAGATGGAATTCGGTATCTCCGACTTGTCTTGGGTGAAGTTCTCTTCTGCGTAGCCGGAGACGAAGACAACCTTCATGTCAGGCCGGGTCTCACGCGCCTGTTTGACCCAGCTGGGTCCGTCCAGCCCCGGCATGACTACGTCGGTGACGACGATATCGACCGCAAGATCGGTATTTTCGAGGATGCTCAGCGCCTCTTCCCCGGAATCGGCTTCAAGCACCTTGAAGCCGCGCAATTGCAGGGCTCGGCTGGCAAAAGCGCGGACCGGCGCCTCGTCTTCGACCAGCAGCACCACGCCGTCCACCGGTCCCGCGTCGCGTTTCTTTGGCGCGGCCTGGGCGGGGGCTTCGACGATTTCGGGGCGGTCATAGGTTGGGAAGAAGATCGTGAACTCCGTCCCCTGCCCCGGCGCGCTGTCAACGAAGATGAAGCCACCTGACTGCTTGATGATCCCGTAAGCGGTCGACAGGCCAAGCCCCGTGCCTTCGCCGGGGCGTTTGGTGCTGAAGAAGGGCTCGAATATCTTTTGCAAGGTCTCGGGCGGGATGCCGCAGCCATTGTCACGCACTTTGACCATCACATAGTCGCCACGCGGCACCACGGCGCGGTCGCGCTTGAGGTCGGATTGCAGCTTGGCGTTGCGGGTCTCGATCGTGATCTCGCCGCCCTGGCCTTCCATCGCGTCACGGGCATTGACCACCAGATTCATCAAAACCTGTTCCAGCTGCCGGCGGTCTGCGCGCACCGATTGTAGCTGCGGGTCATGGGTCAGGTTCAGCGAAATCTGCGCGCCTACCAGCCGGTTCAGAAGATGCGTGAGGTCCGACAGGGTGTCGCGCATGTCCAGCACTTCCAGCTGCAGGTTCTGCTTGCGAGAGAAGGCCAGAAGCTGGCTCACGAGGGAAGCCGCACGGTTGGCGTTCTGGTTGATCTGCTCCAGGTCGCCGTAATCCGCGTCGCCCGGATCGTGACGCAGCATCAGCAGGTCGCAATGCCCGGAGATGGCCGTCAGCAGGTTGTTGAAATCATGCGCCACCCCGCCCGCCAATTGCCCGATGGCTTGCATCTTCTGGCTTTGCACAAACTGCGCCTCCAGCGTTTTCAGCTCCGTCGCGTCGGTAATCATGGCAATCAGGGTCACGTTGCCGTCTTCGATCTCCCGGCCGAGGGTGACCTGCAGATACCGCTCCTCCGTTTTGTCCTTGATGCGCATAACTTCGGTCCGGTGCAGCCCGCGGCCTTCCATGGCGTCCTGCAGCCATTCGCCAATCGGGCGGCCCAGCCCGCCTATCAGGTCGGTAAAGAGCGGCTTGTTGCCTTCCTCAATCGACAGAAGGCTGCGGGCCAGCTTGTTGGCGCGGTCAATCATC
Source organism: uncultured Litoreibacter sp. (assembly GCA_938030665.1). Classification (GTDB taxonomy): domain Bacteria; phylum Pseudomonadota; class Alphaproteobacteria; order Rhodobacterales; family Rhodobacteraceae; genus Litoreibacter. The sequence goes on from CALHHY010000144.1 coordinate 2,522, forward strand.
CCCGTGGGACGCAGCCGCAGCAGCGCGACGGGAAAATCCTCGATCAGTTCAAAGTTGCTGACGCCGACAAGACGCCCTTTGGTGCCGTCAATAGGCATCAGGTAAAAGTCAGACCGCCCGCCCGCGCCCTCCAATATCGCGACCGAGACGGAGATGTCACCGTCAATCGTCTTGATGAAATGCGTCTCGCCACTTTGCTCCGGCAGCACCGCAAAAATGCGGTCGAGCGATTTGGCGCGGTCGCCTACCAGCTTGCGCATGGCCTCATTCATGTAAAAAATCGCACCGTTCTTGCTGGCCGAGAGCATCGGCAAACTGATCTTGTCGGCTGAGCGCGCGGCGGTGCCCTGATCGCTGGCGGCATCAATCGACCACAAGAATCGCTCCCGTGGCAATTTATGGACCGACACCAGGAAGCGTCCGGTGCGGGTCGGGATTTCCTCGCGGGCGGCATTTTGACGGTTTGCCTTGGCCTGCAGCCTGAA
>CALHHY010000145.1 GCA_938030665.1 uncultured Litoreibacter sp.
TTGCAGAAAATACCCTGGCCGCAGGCGTCATAGAAATCGGTGCGATTGGCCACGACCTTGGCTTTCACCTCAGGGTCAATATCCTTGAAATGCATGTAGCTGATCCGGCCGATATGGCGCTTCATGAAGGCGACCGGGTCAAACCCGGCATAGGAATGGTGGCCCGTATCAAAACAGATCTTCAGGATGCTCTCGTCGACCTCGTTTAGAAGACGCTCCAACTCAGGTTCGAAATCAATGAAACCCCCGGCATGGGCGTGAATGCCCACGGTCAGGCCATATTCTTCTGCGCCCATTTTGGCGATCTGCGCGATACGGTCGCGGAACGCGCTCCATTCGGCGTTATCCATCTGCTCCGCCTCACTTGCGCGACCCGCTGTCGGCGCCCTGCGCGGAGAGATCGAGTCGATCAACACCAGATGTTTCGCGCCATGCGCCACCAGCGCCTTGCAGGTCCGGACGGAGCCGTCCAGCACGTCATCCCACTGCGCCGCGTCATGGAAAGGACGGAACACGACGCCGCCGATCAGGGTCTGATCATGCTCAGAAAGCGCCTCTCCCAGCTCGGACGCGTCTTCAGGCATGAAGCCCACGGGACCAAGCTCAATGCCTTTATACCCGGCCTCCGCATTTTCTTTCAGCACGGTTTGCCAGGTTGGGTTGCGCGCGTCTTGCGCGAACTCCACACCCCAGGAACAGGGCGCGTTGCCAATCTTAATCATAGTGTCGTCTTTCCAAGCTAGACGTTGACCCAAGTCCGTGACGCGCTGGACTCCAGTGCGGCATAGACGGTTTTGTTAACTCTGAGGCCTTCCTCGAAACTGGGCCAGATGTCCTCCCCCGTTTCGATGGCGGTCAGGAAATCCTTGGCCTCGATAATGATCTGATCTTGATACCCCGTGCCATGGCCCGGCCCCTGACAAAAGGGCAAGTAATCGGGATGGGCGGGGCCAGTCAGAATCTTGCGAAAACCGCGCTCCGCCTCCGGCCCCTCGGCAAGATACAGCCACAAGGCGTTTTGATCTTCCTGATCGAAGCGGATGGCGCCTTTGGTGCCGTGGACCTCGTAGGCGTAGCCCATCTTGCGGCCTGTCGCGACACGGCTGAAATACATGTGACCCATAACGCCATTCTCGAACCGGCACATCATCTGGGCATGGTCATCATTGGTGACCGTCACATCGCCCCGCTTTTTATGCACGGTCTCTACCTCAGCGATGAGCGAGGCAATCGGCCCGATCAGCCCATGGGCGGCGTTGATCATATGCGGCGCCAGGTCACCCATTGTGCCATTGGCCACCCCCTCGCTGCGCCAGGAGGCGAGGCCATTGGGGTCAGCATCAAAGTCCTCGGTATGCTCTCCGCGGAAATAGGTCACATCCCCGATGCGCCCGTCAGCAATCAGGTTGCGCGCGAATTGCGATGCGGGTGTGCGGATATAGTTGAAGCCCACCATGTTGCGGCAGCCGCTGGCCTTGGCGGCGGCAACCATGGCTTCGCCGTCGGCCAGCGAAGCGCCCAGCGGTTTTTCACACATCACATGAAGACCGCGCGCAAAGGCGGCCTCCGCAATTTCGCGATGCGTGGTCTGGGGGGACGCGATGACAAGGGCCTCTACCGTCGGATCACCCACCAGATCGCGCCAGTCGACAGCGGCGCGGCGGAACCCGTAGGCCTGCCGATATGCCTCGGCAGAGGTCTGGCTGGACGCAGCAATCACCTCAAGCCGGGGCCGTAACCGCGTGTCAAAGACCGACGCCACGGCGGCCATGGCGACAGAGTGCGCCTTGCCCATATAGCCGCCACCAATGATGCCAATGCCAATTTCAGACATCGTTTTTCCTTCAAAAAAAGCGGTTTGCAACCGGTTGCAAAACGGTTATCCTGTCCCCTGCCCGATGGTCAATGGCCAATCGCGCCTGTTCGATTCTTTTCTGCTCAAGGGAGCCTCTCCATGAACCAGCCTGCAGGAACCGTACGCCTGACCACGGCGCAAGCGATCATCCGCTATCTGGCCGCACAATTTATCGAGATTGACGGCGAGAAAGTGCGGCTCTGCGGTGGCGGCTTCGGCATTTTTGGGCATGGCAATGTCACCTGCCTTGGTGAGGCGCTTTATGATCACAAAGACAAGCTGCCGCTTTATCGCGGTCAGAACGAACAAAGCATGGGGTTCGCAGCCGCCGCTTACGCGAAATACCACCTGCGCCGCCGCTTCATGTTCTGTACGGCCTCTGCCGGGCCGGGCACCTCTAACCTGCTGACCTCCGCCGCTTTGGCCCATGCCAACCGGTTGCCGATGCTGATGCTTTGCGGGGACACGTTCATCACGCGCCTGCCTGACCCGGTGCTGCAGCAACTTGAGCATTTCGGCAATCCGACCCTGGGTGTGAATGACGCATTTAAAGCCGTCAGCCGCTACTGGGACCGCATCACCCACCCGGCCCAGATCATTCAGTCGCTTCCGGCGGCCATCGCCACCATGCTGGATCCGGCCGATTGCGGGCCGGCTTTCATCGGGCTGCCGCAGGACGTGCAGGGCTGGGCCTATGACTACCCCGTCGAGATGTTCGAGGAGAAGACGCACTACATCCGCCGGCAGGCGCCCGATCCAGTAGAGGTCGAGTCCGCGATCGCCGCGTTGCAATCCGCCAAGCGCCCGGTCATCATCGCGGGCGGTGGCGTGCAATATTCAGGCGCGGTGGCCGAGCTGACCAGCTTCGCCGAGACCCATCAGATCCCGGTGATCGAGACCATCGCAGGGCGGGCTAATCTGGTGAATGACCATGCGTTGAATATCGGTCCTGTCGGTGTAACAGGGTCTGATTCTGCCAATACGATTGCCGAAGAAGCCGATGTGATCTTGTCCGTCGGCTGCCGCTTGCAGGATTTCACCACCGGGTCCTGGACCGCCTTTGCGCAGGACGCGCAGATCATCTCCGTCAATGTGGGCCGGCATGACGCGACCAAGCACCGCTCCCTTCCGGTTGTGGGCGACGCCAAGCTGGGATTGGTAGCGCTGACCGCAGGGTTGGGTGAGCACAAGGCGCCCGCGACATGGCTTATCCATGCGCAGGACGAGCGTAAGAAATGGAATGCCTACGTTGCTGATAATGTAGCGGCCGGCAACCGCCCGAACTCCTACGCGCAAGCCATCGGCGT
>CALHHY010000146.1 GCA_938030665.1 uncultured Litoreibacter sp.
TGGTGGGCGACCCTGGAATCGAACCAGGCGTGCGTCTCCGCGAGGGAGTTACAGTCCCCTGCCACACCTTGCGGCCTGTCGCCCACTAGGCGCGTGGGATATAAGCGCAAGCTGGCTGCGTCAACCGCGAAAATGATGCCAAAAGAGGCTTAATTCAACGCAGGATTTGGGCAGGGCTGCGCGGCCCTCTCTCGCCAGCCTCTACGCAGGTTTCAGTGCGGCGCAGCCCGCCCCACCCCCTCCGCGGCTTGTGCCGGCCTGCCCCTTGCCCTAAGCCGCCCCTTATGGCGCATGAAAAGAACCGAGCTCAGAAACCCAAATGGGTGATCCAGAAAGAACGCGACCGGCGCGCAGGCGCGGCGGACACCGTTTGGCTGTTTGGCATTCACGCCGTGCGCGACGCGTTGCAGAACCCGATGCGGGAGCGGTTGCGGCTGGTGGTCACCAAAAACGCCCATGACCGGCTGGCCGACGCCATCGCGGCATCCGGCATGACGCCGGAAATGTCGGACCCGCGAAAATTTGCGGCCCCTATTGATGCGCAATCGGTGCATCAGGGCGCGGCGCTGGAGGTCAAACCGCTGGATTGGGGCAACCTGAGCGAGCTGTGCGCGCCACGCGGGCAGGCCTCCTGTGTGATCCTGCTGGACCGGGTGACGGACCCCCATAATGTGGGCGCGATACTGCGATCCGCTGAGGTTTTCGGCGCACGTGCGGTCATTGGACCGTTGCGCCATTCCGCGCCTGAGACGGGTGCCCTGGCCAAGACGGCCTCTGGCGCGTTAGAGCGGCAACCTTATTTGCGGGTCAAAAACCTCGCCACGACAATGCTGACCCTGCAGGAGATGGGCTATGCGCTGATCGGGCTGGATGGTGAGGCCGAGGTGACCCTTGCAGATGCCACGCGTGACCGAAACGGCCCCGTGGCGCTGGTGCTGGGGGCGGAGGGGCCAGGGCTACGCGAAAAGACCAAGGAGACCTGCGACATGCTGGTCAAAATCGACGCGGCGGGGGCTTTTGGTTCCCTCAATGTTTCAAATGCGGCAGCGGTGGCCCTATATCAAGTGCAAACCACGCGCTGAGGACCTTATGGCCACGCCCACCAAACTTGCGACCTGTTGCTATTGCTCTTCCCGAACGCTTTTGAAGCCGACCGCGCGGGACGGGCATGAACTGGCCTGCGGCTCCTGCGGGGCGCCATTGCACGAGATGAAATGGCTCAAACAGCCGGAACCCGCCCGCAAACCACGCGCGGTCAAAAAAATGGCGCACGACCCAGCCCGCAAGTTTGAGAAAAGCGAGAGATCGGACCGTGCGCAACCTGTCGGGTTTTTGGCCGGTTGGGGCGCGGGCAAGAAGGTACGGAAGCGGCCCAAACGCGGCAAATCGCTTTTCTCCAAAGTGCTGGAAGAGGCTTGGGACGTCGTTGAGGACCTGATCGACTAGGTCCTGTCGCTTTTTGAGGGCCGCATCCGATCACGCATTCTAACAACTTGCGCACGGTTCATTCACGACTACGCAAGGTTTATGGACGAAGCTTTTTCTATGCGTATCTTTGATACCTATAGCGGTGGCGCACCGGAACTGCCCGCCACTTTTTTCACTGTCCCTCGTTCCGTAACTTGCGCCCGCGCCCAAGCGTGGGCGCTTTTTTGTGCCGCGGCTTGCGCCGATTGCGGCTGGTGACCGTCCCAATTGAACGCTAATCTGCATGCCTATGACTTATAGCGATGCCCATCTTCGAGACGTCCTGCAAAGCACCAAGATTGTTGCCTGCGTGGGCGTGTCGCTGAACCCTGTCCGCCCCAGCCATTACGTCGCGCGCTACCTGTCGCTAAAGGGCTACCAGGTTGTGGGCGTTAATCCGGGCCAGGCGGGCAAGACGCTATATGGCCAGCCAATTTATGCCAGCCTTGCCGATATCCCGGCAGAGACCAAGGTGGATATGGTTGACATCTTCCGCCGCCCCGACGCGGTGCCGGCGATTGTAGATGAGGCGATGGCCCATTTACCCGCCTTGCGCACCATCTGGATGCAGATCGGCGTGACCCATGAGGCGGCGGCGGCAAAGGCGGAAGCCGCCGGGCTTACGGTGATCCAGGACCGCTGCCCCAAGATCGAATATCAGCGCCTTTTCGGCGAGCTGCGCATGGGCGGCTTTGCGACCGGCAGGATCTCGTCCAAGCTGCAATCTTGAGGCGCGCCTGCGGCGCACAGGTTTGATTTATGCTCTTGGGAGGCGTTGCCTCCCGCCGCATGGGCAGCCCACCAGGATATTTCTGAACCAATGAAGACGGTTTTAGGACGCGAAGATTTTTCCCATGTCGCGGAAGCCTTTGATCTCGATCGGGTTGCCAGACGGATCGCGGAAGAACATCGTCCATTGCTCCCCCGGTTCTCCTTCGAAGCGGACGGAAGGGGGGAGTACCCAATCGGTTTTGGCCTTGGTCAAGCGGTGCGCCAGCGCCTGCCAGTCATCATAGGCAAGCACCAGCCCCAAATGCGGCATCGGCACCATATGATCACCGACCTTGCCGGTATTGGTCGTAGCAAAGGGCGTTCCCAGATGCAGTGACAGCTGATGGCCGAAGAAGTCGAAATCGACCCAGCTATCTGTGGCGCGCCCTTCTGTGCAGCCGAGCGTGTCGCCATAAAAGGCGCGCGCGGCGTCGAGATCAGTGACATGATAGGCGAGATGAAACGGCGTCAACATAATCGGTATACTATGGCATACCGTAGATACTTGCAACCCCTACTGACCCATGCGTCCCGCCCATTGTGGCCCGCTAGCGGAGCCACTACAGTCCCGGCTAAATATACAGATATCAGGGAGATCACCACATGTCCGACACCGAAAGCTATGGCTTTGACACGCTGCAAATCCACGCAGGCGCCGCCCCCGACCCCGCGACGGGCGCCCGTAACACGCCGATTTACCAATCGACCGCATTCGTGTTCCGCGACGCCGAGCACGCGGCCGCCCTGTTCAACCTTCAAGAGGTTGGCTTTATCTATTCGCGGCTGACCAACCCGACCGTCGCGGTCCTGCAGGAACGCATCGCCACCCTCGAAGGGGGCGTGGGGGCGGTCTGCTGCTCCTCCGGTCATGCCGCGCAAATTATGGCGCTGTTCCCTTTGATGCGGCCGGGCAAGAATGTTGTGGCGTCCACACGGCTTTACGGCGGCACGGTCACGCAGTTTTCGCAGACCATTAAGCGCTTCGGCTGGTCGGCAAAATTCGTCGATTTCGACGATCTGGACGCGGTGAAAGCCGCGATTGACGACGACACGCAGGCCATTTTCGGCGAGGCCATTGCCAACCCCGGCGGCTACATTATGGATGTGCGCGCGGTAGCGGATGTGGCGGATGCAGCAGGCATTCCGTTGATCATCGACAATACGTCGGCCACGCCCTATCTGTGCCGCCCGATCGAACATGGGGCCACATTGGTCGTGCACTCAACAACCAAATACCTGACCGGCAACGGCACCGTCACCGGGGGCTGCGTGGTCGATAGCGGCAAATTTGACTGGGGCGCCTCCGGCAAATTCCCGTCGCTCAGCGAGCCAGAGCCTGCCTATCACGGCCTGAAATTTGCCGAAACTTTCGGCCCACTGGCCTTTACCTTCCATGGCATCGCCATCGGGCTGCGCGATTTGGGCATGACCATGAACCCGCAGGCCGCGCATTACACGCTGATGGGGGTGGAAACGCTGAGCCTGCGGATGGATCGCCATGTCGAGAATGCAGAAAAGATCGCCAACTGGCTGGAGAAGGACGCGCGCGTCGACTTCGTCACCTATGCGGGGCTGAAATCGTCTCCCTATTTTGACCGGGTCAAAACGGTCTGCCCCAAAGGGGCGGGCGCGCTTTTCACCTTTGCCGTAAAGGGTGGTTATGAGGCCTGCGTCAAGCTGGTGGATTCACTGGAGATCTTTTCCCATGTGGCCAACTTGGGCGACACGCGGTCACTTATCATCCACTCAGCCTCCACCACGCACCGGCAGCTGACGGCCGAGCAGCAGGAGGCGGCTGGCGCCGCGCCGAATGTGGTACGCGTCTCCATCGGGATCGAGGATGCGGACGACCTGATCCGCGATCTCGATCAGGCACTGAGCAAAGCGGTGAGCTGATAGGCCAACGCCCGCATGCCTGAGCGATATCGGGCATGCGGGGACAAAACCGGGAAGCGTTGATTTTTGGCGGAGGTTCTACTCCGCGATAATTTCATAGGTAATTGTGAAAGTCGCGGTGATCTGGCTTTCTCCGACGGCTGTCGGGATGGCGCTGCGGGCGAAGGACGCCTCGGCCCGTTCGATCTGGACGAGTGCGCCACTGCTACCTTCGCGCATGGATAGAATACGCCCAAGACCCACGCCCGTGGCCTCCGCCATCATCCGGGCCTTCCGCTGCGCGGCCTTGATGGCGGAGGCCAACGCCTGCTCCTGCAGGGGATCGGGGTCGGCAAAGCCAAACTGCAGCCCCTGAAACTGGTTCGCGCCATTTTCGGCAACCGCATCCATGATCGCGCCAAGCTCCGTCAGATCCCGGACCCGTACGGTGACCTGGTTGGTGGCGACATAGCCCGCAATCCGCTGCCGGTCGCCGCCCCCGGACAGGGTGTAGCGCTCCCATTGCGGATGAAGCTGCAACTGACTGGTCTGCAGATCGCGCGGGGCAATCTCGAATGGTGCCAGCGCACCGAACACGGCCGCCGATCCTTCACGCATCAGCGCTAGCGCCTCTGCCGCCGTCTCGCCCTGTTGCGTGACCCCCAAGCTGATCGTCGCCATATCCGGCGCCTGCGCGACATGGCCCCTGCCGGTGACCTCAAATTGCGGGATACGCTCCTGGGCGGCGGCGGGTGTCACGACAAGGAACAGACCCACAATGGCGGCGTGCAGTGCCGCAACGAAATGAAGAGGGGACATGGTAATTTCTCCGACAGTTTTGAATTTGATATCAGATTGGACGCTTCGGTTGGCACATTCCTTGGTTTTTCTTTTTGGCGTAACGCAGTATACTGCCTGAATGGGATGGGTGGGGCTTTGCAAAGCCTGCCCTTCCTTTGTGAATGGGGATGAGCCAGATGGGCCGGGTATGACGCCAAATTTTGCACTGGACCTTTCTGAGGGCGGCATCACGCTACTGCACCGCGCGCCGGACGGGACGGGCTGGCACGCCGAGGGGCATGTTGATTTTGCCGATGACAACGTCACGGAGGGGCTTAGCGCCCTGCGTGCCCGCGCGATTGAGCTTGAGGGCGACGCCTTCCAGACCAAGCTGATCCTTCCACATTCCCAGCTGCTGTTTACCACGGTCAGCAAGGATCAGAATATCGCCAAGGCGCTGTCTGAGCGGACGCCGTACCGCCCTGACCAGCTGATCTATGACAGCTGCGTTGATGGCGATGTGATTCGTGTCGTCGCCGTCGCACAGGAGACATTGGGCGAGGCAGAAGGCTTCATCGCCCCCCATCACCTCAACCCTGCGGGATTTACTGCAATACCCGAACCCGGCCAGTTCATCGGCGAGCCGATGCTGGGCGCGGCCCTGACCGGCAATGGCAGTTTTGAGCCTGACCCGTTGGCGGTTAGAATTGTGGAGAAATCCGCGCCGCCCGTCCCGCCTGTGGCAGAACCAGTGGAAAAGGCTGAGGTCGGTCCGACTGCCACGCCCGAGCCCAAGCCTGAAGCGCCACGGATGCCCGATATGTCGGCGGCGGTCTTTGATGGACCGCAGGTTGAAGCGCCGGCCGCGCCAGCAGTCGTCCCGCCATCAACGCCCCCGTCGCCTGCGCCGGCCGCGCCGGCCGTGGCCGCCCCGCAAAACCTGGATCCGATCCCGCGGACGCATCAGGCAGCCCCCGCAACAGGTGCTTTCGCCTCCCGCCGCGCGGCACCGGAACGGGCAGAACCCACGATCAAGCCGCCGGTTGCGAAACCCGTCGCCGCCGTCGAGACATCAGTACCCACCACAGCGGCACCAGACGCAAAGCCCACCGTTAAGCACCCCGACCCTACGCCAACACAGCCCCAGAAAGCCGCCAACCTCAATGGATCGGCGAACCCGCAATCAGGCAACAACGCGCCGAAGCTGGGCGGGGTCACTCACGCGAAAGCACCTGCGCCTGCCCCGGCCGCACCGAAATCTTCAACACCGAGGCAGGAACGCGCGACCCCGGCCCTGATCCGCAAGCCGCAAGCCGCCCCTCCGAAAATCGCCATGGCAAACAAGGGCGCACGCTCCGCGCCGCCAGCGGCACTTGCGGCAGAGCTTGCAAAGGCCGACCCGATCGCAAAGCTCGCCGCGCAGGAGCAGCGCCAACGGGGCAAGCCGCGTTATCTTGGGCTCATTCTGACCACGATCCTGCTGGTCTGCCTTGGGCTGGCTGCCGTGATCTCCTCCTACGTTTTGCCCGATGACGCGTTAAGCGGCCTGTTTGCCACGCAAGAGACCGAAACCAATGTCGGCCTGAGCAACGACCAAACCGAGCCTGCCCTGATTGAGGGAATCGAGGCTGAGATTTCCGAGCCAGCAGAGACCGCCGAACCGACCCCGCTGACGCCCTTTGAGGAACTTGAGATCGCAGGTCTTCCACCGGCCATTGCTTTGCAGGACCCGCTCGCCAGTACACGGCCCCCTTCCCTACCGGAAACCGCCGCCCCCCCGGCACCGCCGCGCCCCGAATTGACCGAGGACGGGGCCCGCGCGGCCTATGCCGCGACCGGCATCTGGCAATTTGCGGATGTGCTGGATGCGGCTGCGACCGCGCCGGAAAATCTGGACGCGCTTTACGTCACCACGCTGGACCCGCGTATCGCATTTGAGGACGCGCCGGCTTTGGCAATCCCAGGCGACAACGGGGGGGAGGTTGCCCTTGCCGCCTTCACACCGCCCCCCCCTGCCGGTGTAACCTTCGACTTTGACGCGCGCGGCCTTGTCCGCCCGACCGCCGAGGGCGCGATCAACCCCTATGGCATCCCCGTCTTTGCGGGCCGCCCGGCGGTGGCAGCGCAACCGCGCCCTGACGCAGCGGGCAGCCCTACCCCGCAGTTTGCGGACAGTGACACAGCGGCCAATAGCGAACGGGCCAGCGCCACTGCCGCGCTGGCGGCCATCCGCCCTGCCCCGCGCCCAAGCGACATTGTAGAAACCGTTGAAAGACCCAGTTTGGGCGGGCGGAGCCGCGCCGAGCTTGCCGCTCTGCGCCCCATTTCCCGCCCGGTGGAAACCGCGCGCGTCCAGACGGAGGCCATCGCCCTGGCCTTGCAAGAGGCCAATGAAGCCGCCACGACAAACGCCGAAGGCATTGCCACCGCCACGACGCTGGCGGTCGCCAATTCCCCGCGGGTCGCGCAACGGCCCGACAATATCGCGCGTATCGCCGCCGCCGCACAACGGCGCACACCCGCGGTCGACCCGGCGGCAAGTGCCGCAATCGCGTCTGCCCGCGCCTCCACTGCAAGGCCATCTCAGCCGCCCAGCACCGGTCCTGCGGTGCCCCGCACCAGCCGTGTGGCCCCAACCGGACCGGTCACCAATACCGTTGCCCGCGCGGCCACGGATACCAACGCGATCTCGCTTGGCCAAGTCTCGCTTGTCGGCGTATTTGGCACCTCGAACAACCGCCGCGCGCTGGTGCGGATGCCCAATGGCCGGTTCCAGAAGGTCTCCATCGGGGACCGGGTGGATGGCGGGCGGGTTGCCGCGATCACGTCAAGCACGCTGCGTTACGTGAAGGGCGGCCGGACCGTCACGATCCAGATGCCGCAGGGCTGACCGGCAAGCGTCTAGATCAGCACCGCTGCGGCCAGCCCCAAAAACGCGAAGAAGCCGACCACATCCGTGACGGTCGTCACAAATGCGCCCGAGGCCAGCGCCGGGTCCACCCCGATCTTGTCAAGCGCTATGGGGATTAGAATACCCGCCAATGCCGCGACCACCATGTTGATCACCATGGCAACCGCGATGACCCCGCCAAGGGCCGGCGTGCCGAACCACAAGACACCGATCACCCCCATCACCACGGCAAAGATCAGCCCGTTTACCAGCCCCGCAACCGCTTCGCGCCGGACCACTCGCAACAGGTTCGCCCCGGTCAGGTCACGGGTCGCGATGGCGCGCACGGCGACCGTCAAGGACTGGGTGCCCGCATTGCCACCCATGGAGGCAACAATCGGCATCAGCACCGCCAGCGCCACGATCTGCGCCAGAATCTCCTCGAATTGCGAGATTACCAGCGAGGCCAGAATGGCCGTCACAAGGTTCACGGCAAGCCAGGGGAAGCGCTGGCGCACGGTCTCCATGGTGCGGTCCGACACGCTTTCGTCCGAGCCCACACCGGCGAGACGCAAGATATCTTCCTCCGCCTCCTCGTCCAGCACCGCCATGGCGTCGTCGATGGTGATCACCCCGATCAGTCGCTCGTCCTCGTCAACCACCGGAGCAGAGATCAGGTGGTATTGGTTGAACGCATAGGCGACGTCGGCCTCGGCCTGGGTGACGGGGATGGTACGAAAGCTGTCCTCTCCCATCTGCCGCAAATGGGAGCTGCGCGGCGCGCCCAGGATGCGGCCCAGCGTGACATAGCCTACCGGGTGGTAGGCCGGGTCCACGAGGATGACGTGGTAGAACTGTTCCGGCAAGGTCTCCGAGGCGCGCATGAAATCAATGGCCTGCCCCACGGTCCAATCCTCCGGCACCACGACCATTTCGCGCTGCATCAGGCGGCCGGCGGAGAATTCGGGGTAGCTGAGCGCGTCCTCGACAACCGCGCGGTCAACAGTGTTCAGCGCGCCCAGGATCAGCTCCTGCTGCTCCTGCTGCAGATCCTCGACAAGGTCCACGACATCATCGGACTCAAGCTCGCGCACGGCGCCCTGCAGCACATGGGCGGGCAGGAATTCGATCACTTCCTCGCGTAGTCCGTCCTCAAGCTCCGACAGGACCTCGCCGTCCAGCCCGGTTGACCATAACGACAGGAAGGCGCGGCGTTCAGGGCCGCTGATCTGTTCCAGAAGGTCGGCAATGTCGGCGGGGTGCAGTGGCTCCAAAAGCCCGTCCAGCGCGACCGCATTCGCGCCATCCACCGCCTCCAGAACGCCCGTGACGAGGGTGCGGTCCAGCTCGTACTCGCCCTCGCGCAGCTCCGGTTTTTCCTCGGCGGCTTGCGCCGGTGTCTCGGGATCGATCTCGGTCATGCTTAAAGGCCCCTGCGCATCGGCGTCCGGCGGTTCGCGGTCAACATAGCCAAAGCCAAAGGGCGGCGGTAGGCCCCGCGCATCGCTAATTTCCTTTTCCCGCGCGCCGCGTTACGACGGTGGCATGACCCATACGCTTCTAGGCCAGACCCTCAGTTTCCACGCCGACCCATTCATCGAGGGGTCGGCCGCCGCCACCCATCACAGCCATGGCGCGGTTGTCATCAAGGACGGGCATATCGGCTGGGTCGGCCCGGCAGAAGCGCGCCCGAAAACGCCGGGTGAGCAGATTACCGATTACGGCGACAAGCTGATCACGGCGGGGTTTGTCGACGCGCATGTGCACTACCCGCAGACGGCGATTATCGCGAGCTGGGGCAAGCGGCTGATCGACTGGTTGAACAGCTACACCTTCCCCGAGGAGGCGCGGTTCGGCGATGCAGGCTACGCCGCGCAGGTGGCCGAGCGGTACATGGACCTGGCGCTGGCCCATGGCACCACGACCATGTGCAGCTACGCCACGATCCACCCCGAAAGCGTCGATGCCTTCTTTATGGCCGCGCAGACACGGGGGATGCGTGCATTGGCGGGCAAGACCTGCATGGACCGCAACGCGCCCGATACGCTGCGCGACACCGCGCAATCGGCCTATGACGACAGCAAGGCGCTGCTGGAGAAATGGCACGGGCAGGGCCGGTTGGAATATGTCATCACACCGCGTTTTTCGCCGACCTCAACGCCGGATCAGCTGGCCGCCCTTGGCGCGCTTTGGGCGGAGCACCCGGACTGCCTGATGCAAACCCACCTCTCCGAACAAGTGGAGGAGATCGCCTGGGTCCGCGACCTGTTCCCCGCAGCATGCGATTATCTGGACAGCTACGAGGCGCATGGCCTGCTGGGGCCTCGCGCGGTGTATGGCCACGCCATCCATCTGGAGCCGCGCGAGCGGGACCGCCTGCGCGAGATCGGCGCGGGGCTGGTCCATTGCCCGACATCGAACACTTTCATCGGCTCCGGCCTGTTTCAGATGGCGGCACTGAAAGCAGCGGGTCAGCGGGTGGGGCTGGCCACGGATACGGGCGGCGGGTCGTCCTTCTCGATGCTGCGCACCATGGCCGCCGCCTATGAGGTGGGCCAGCTGACGGGCACCGCCCTGCACCCGGCGCAACTGATCTGGCTGGCCACCTGCGGGTCAGCTGAGGGGCTGCATCTGTCCGACAAGATCGGTAATCTGGCCAAGGGGAGAGAGGCCGATCTGGCCATCCTCGACCTCAGCTCCACCCCCGCCATCGCACAGCGCGCCGCGCGGGCGGAAGATATCTGGCAGGCCCTTTTCCCCACGATCATGATGGGCGACGACCGCGCGGTTGCGGATGTGTGGGTTGGGGGCCGGCGGGTTCAAAACTGAAGCCTTCTTCGTCAGTTCCAAAGCGCGGCCCCGTTGGCCTGGACCGCCGCGATTCTGACTGTCAGCAGTCTCGCTGATCCTGAACACCCTCACCAACTAAAACGGGGTGAAGGGCACCTGCCGTTTTCAAGCACCCGACGTCAACACCCATCCCGCCCGAAGACCAGCACCCACAGATCGCCCGCCGCGCGCGCCACGCCGAACTCCCGCGCCTGGGGGGAGAGGTTGTTGCGGCGGTGGCCTGCGCTGTTCATCCAGGCGGCCATGACCTCTGCCGCGCTGCGCTGGCCCTTGGCGATGTTCTCCGCCGCGAAGCAGAACCCGTAGCCCTGCGCGCGCACCCTGTCGCCAATGTCGGAGCCGCCCTGCCCGCTATGGGTGAACCGCCCCGTCCGGGCGAGGTATTGCGCATGCCCGCGCGCCGCCGCATCCAACCGGGCGTTGCGGTCAAGGGCGCCCAGCCCGCGCCGGGACCGCTCCGCATGCAGCAGCGCGCCGACGGTTCCGGCATTTTGGGCGACAGGTGCCGCCACTTGCGGCGGGGCGGATTGCGAGACGGCCACGGGTTCGGGCGCGCAGGCTGCGAGGGCCAAAAGCACCGCTGTCAGGGTTATCCGCATCATCTTTCTGCCTCCTAAATTCGTTCTGCCAGGTCTTTGACCAGCGCCGCCTGTCGTGACAGGGCCGACCCCAGATCGAAGCTTACCACAGCCCCGTCACGCACCACCGCCTTGCCTTCCACGAGCAGGTCGCGCGCGCGGGTTGGGCCGGCCAGAAGCAGCGCCGCCGGGTCCCACGACCCCGCGCTCTCGATGCCGCTGACGTCCCAGATCGCAATGTCGGCCCGGAACCCTGTCGCAATTTGCCCGCACTCGCCCGCGCGGCCCAGCACCTTCGCGCCACCGCGTGTGGCCAGCTCCAACGCCTGGCGGGCAGAAAACGCGTCACCGCCCAATGCCACCCGTTGCAGCAACATGGCCTGGCGCGCCTCGGCCACCAGATTGCCCGCGTCGTTGGAGGCGGAGCCGTCGACGCCCAGCCCCACCGGCACCCCCGCCGCCTGCATGGCGACCACGGGCGCAATGCCCGACCCCAGCCTGCAATTGGAGCAAGGACAATGCGCCACCCCGGTACGGGTGCGCGCAAAAAGGTCGATTTCGGTGCCGTCCAGCTTGACGCAATGGGCATGCCAGACGTCGTCGCCGACCCAGCCCAGATCTTCGGCATATTGGCCGGGGCGGCAGCCGAAAGTGGCCTCGCTATAGGCGATGTCCTCGTCATTCTCGGCCAGATGGGTGTGCAGCATGACCCCCTTGTCGCGGGCCAGCAGCGCGGTCTCCCGCATCAGGTCGCGACTGACGGAAAAGGGCGAACAGGGGGCCAGCGCCACCCGCAGCATCGCGCCGGGGCTGGCATCGTGAAAGCGATCCACGACGCGGATGGAGTCCTGAAGGATCGCGGCTTCCTCCTCCACCAGCGCGTCGGGGGGCAGCCCGCCCTTGCTTTCGCCAATGCTCATGGAGCCGCGCGTCGCATGAAACCGCAGCCCAACCTCCGCCGCGGCAGCAATGCTGTCATCCAGCTGCGCGCCGCCGGGGTAAAGGTAGAGGTGGTCGGAGGTCATAGTGCAGCCCGACAAGGCCAGTTCCGCCAGTCCGATCTGGGCAGAGGTATAGATATGCTCAGGCCCCATGCGCGACCAGATCGGGTAGAGTGTCTGCAGCCAGCCGAAAAGCGGCGCGTCTTGGGCGGCGGGTACCGCGCGGGTGAGCGTCTGAAACAGGTGGTGGTGCGTGTTGACCAGCCCCGGCGTAACGACGCAACCTGCGGCCTCGATCACCTGCCCGTCTGTTGCCAGCCCCTGTCCGATCTCGGCGATCACGCCGCCCTTTAGTAGAATGTCAGCGCCGGCAAGCTCCCGCCGGTCGTCGTCCATCGTGACGACGACGTCAGCGCCTTTGATCAGCGTTTCACTCATCCGGCCAGCGCCTTCACCGCGGCGGCATGCAGTTCAGGCGTGGCGGCGGCAAGGGCGGTGCCCCCCTGATCGGCCGCGCCGCCCTGCCAATTGGTGACGACGCCGCCGGCAGCCTCCACCACCGCGATCGGGGCCTGAATGTCATAGCTTTGCAACCCGGCCTCGATCACCAGATCGACCTGCCCGATGGCCAGCAGCGCATAGGCGTAGCAATCCATCCCGTAGCGCGTCAGCTTGCAGCGGGCGGCCACGCGGGCGAAAGCCGCGCCCTCCTCCGGCGTGCCGACCTCGGGGAAGGTGGTGAAGATTGTGGCCTGCGACAGCTCCCGAATGGCGGAGGTCATCAGCGGGCGGTCACCCTGCGGACCGGTCGCAGTGCGCTGCCCAAGCCCGCCACAAAACCGCTCCCCGATGTAGGGCTGGTCGATGATCCCCATTACCGGCGTCGTGCCGTCATGCAACGCGATCAGCGTTCCCCATGTGGGCGTGCCGGAGATATAGCCGCGTGTGCCGTCAATCGGGTCGAGCACCCAGGTCAGGCCCGATTTTCCCTGTTTCGCGCCAAATTCTTCCCCCAGGATGCCGTCATCCGGACGTCGTGTCTCGATCAGGTTGCGCATGGCGGCCTCGGCCGCGCGGTCCCCCTCGGTCACCGGGTCAAACCCGTCGCTGTCCTTGTTCTCGGCGCGCAGGCCGTCCGCCCGGAAATGGCGCAGCGTGTGGTGGCGCGCGGCATCTGCAAGCTCGTGGCCAAGTGCGACGCAGGCCTGCGCGATATGGTTGTCCATGCGGTCCCTCATGCTTTGCCCGGAAAGGGGTGGCATGGGGGCGACACGAAACGCAAGGGGCTTGGCGGCAGCAGCCCGCCCCCCGTGACGGCGCGTCGGGTGAACCGATCCGGGCTGGAAGCCGCAAGTGCCGCCCGCTAGGGTCACGCCAAACCGGCCATCCGGCCCAATATCGCAGGAGCCCCCCATGCGCGCCTTTCAGGTCAATGACTACGACAATGCCAGCTTCACCAGCGACGCGGCAAAGCCCCAGCCCGGCGCGGGCGAGGTGCTGATCCGCATCCATGCCTGCGCGCTGAATTTTGCAGACCTTCTGATGGTGAAAGGCAGCTATCAGGAAAAACCCGCCCTGCCCTTCTCCCCGGGGATGGAGGTCGCGGGGGAGGTGGTGGCCCATGGCGACGGTGTCTCGGCCCCTGCTATCGGAACGCGGGTTGCGGTTTTTGGCGGCCATGGCGGGCTGGCGGAGTTCGGTGCGTTCAGCGCCCAGCTTTGCGTGCCGCTGCCCGATGCGATGGACTATCCGACAGGTGCGGCCTTTCAGGTGGCCTATTCCACGTCCCATGTGGCGCTCGATTACCGCGCGGGCCTCAAATCGGGCGAGACGCTGTTGGTTTTGGGTGCAGCCGGCGGC
The DNA here is from genome assembly GCA_938030665.1 of uncultured Litoreibacter sp. Taxonomy (GTDB): domain Bacteria; phylum Pseudomonadota; class Alphaproteobacteria; order Rhodobacterales; family Rhodobacteraceae; genus Litoreibacter. The sequence goes on from CALHHY010000146.1 coordinate 14,013, forward strand.
GTCGGCCTGACCGCTGTGGAGCTGGGCAAGAAGATGGGCGCGACCGTCATTGCTGCGGCGCGCGGGGCGGACAAGCTGGCCGTGGCCAAGGATCATGGGGCGGACCATCTTATTGACACGGACACGGATGACCTGCGGGAGGTGGTGAAAGGTCTGGGTGGCGCGGATGTGGTTTACGACCCCGTGGGGGGTGACCTTTTCAACGCGGCCCTGCGTGCCTGCCGGCCCGAGGCGCGTGTGCTGACGATTGGGTTTGCCTCCGGCGATGTGCCGCAAATCGCGGCGAACCATATTCTGGTCAAGAATATCAGCGTGCTGGGCTTTTACTGGGGCGGCTACCTGAAGTTCAAACCACAGGTGCTGACCAAAAGCCTGGCGCAGCTTTTCGAGATGTATGGCAAGGGTGAGCTGAACCCCCATATCTCCCACCGCTACGGGTTGGAAGAGGCCGCCGACGGGTTGGAGGTGCTGCGCAAGCGCCAGTCAACCGGCAAGGTCGTCATCACCATTTGAGCGGTGCTTTCGCGCGTCAGGCCCCAACAGCCAACGCTGCCGCCGCATTGGCCGCCGTGGGTTTGGCCGTCGTGGGTTTGACCGATTTCGGGGCATAAACCGAGCGCAGCATGTCAGCCAGAACGGCTGTCACGGTTTCCTCCGACGGTTGCGCATAGAGGATGATCTTTGTGCTGCCCAACTCAGGCAACCCGCTGGTATCCGGCACCGGGCGCGACCCGTGGGAGGTAAAGCCCTTGATCGCCGCGCTGATCGCCAGATCGGCGCTGACTACGGCCTCTACCGCGTTGTCGAGGTCGGAATCGACAACCATTTCCCATGCCGTCTGGGTCTCGTCCAACTGGCGCAGCACACCGCTGCGAAAGATGCAGCGGGAGCAGAAAGCCACCGGCAGCGGGCGTTGCTTGTAGGCGGTGCCCCCCTCGGCCCCCAGCCAGATCAGCGGCATGTCTACCAGCACCTCGCCGCCCGGGCCGGGCTGTTCTTCAGTCGTGACGATCATGTCAATCGTGCCGCGCGCGAACATGTCGCGCAGATCACGCGTCGGGGCCGAGATCAGCTTGATCTGCATGCGCGGAAAGGCCTGCGCGAAGTCGCGCAGTACGGGCGGGATGTAGGGGTGGATGATGTCATGGGGCACGCCAAGCGTGATGGCGCCTTCAAATTCCTGCGCGGTGAGCCGCGCCCAGACCTCGTCATTCAGGGCCAGCATCCGGCGCGCGTAGCTCAGCAACTGCTCCCCCTCTGCCGTAGGGGTCACGCTGCGATTGGCGCGGTCCAGAAGCTGCGAGCCGAGCGCCTCCTCCAGGCGTTTCAGTTGCATGGAAACCGCCGATTGCGTCAGGTGCAGCACGCCGGCCGCCTTGGTCACGCCGCCCGTGTCAGCAACCGCCACGAAGGAGCGCAGGGCCGTCAGGTCTAAGTTTCTGGGCATATCAGTATCCGTGATGTGTTTCGGCAAAATCATTCATTTCCAAAATGAACCACGTCATGCCACTAACATCAACAGAAATGATGCGCATCCCCGCACACATCACAGAAACAGAAGGAAGAAGCCATGAGCGTTCTCACCTCCGCCCTGCCGATCCGCAGCTTGCGGCGTGCCCGGAAAAGCCTGCTGGACTATGTCGACCTGCAGCGTCAACGGCGCAGACTGGCGGCGATGGATGCCGCGCAGCTGCGCGATGTTGGCCTGACCCGTGAACAGGCGGATCTCGAAGCCGCCCGCTACATCTGGGACGCGCCGAACCATTGGTTGCGCTAGCGCCCCTGCGCAAAGAACCCCACCCTGCCCGGCGCTTTTTCAGGTGCCGGGCTATTTGTCTGGACTAGGTATCGGGCCCGGCGCGCAGATGAGTCATCTTATAGAGATCGCGCACCGCCCGGCTGGCGGTTGTCTCGCACAAAGCAGGGATTACGGCATGTACCGCCGCCGCGCTGCCCGCGACAAACAGCTTACCGGCAAAGCGCATCGCAAACCCCATATGACCAAAATAGCTTTCGCCGACCGAGGCAGGGTGGCTACGACACTTGGCCAGAAAACCGGGTTCCTCAATGTCTGAAGTTGAAATGGGCGGCATGGCGGGCTCCTTCTATCAGCTGGTTGCCTCAACATTCTGGCACATGGAACCTGTATAGCTGTCCCAAAAATTGTCTATATATACCGCCTTACTTGAGATACTGTCCCGTGTATGGTGAATAATATCGACCAAATAGACCGCGATATCCTTGGCATCCTACAAAACGATGCCACACTTAGCATTGACGCGATCTCCGACCGGGTGGCCCTGTCGCGCAATGCCTGCTGGCGGCGGATCAAGCAGATGGAGGCGGCGGGCATTATCACGGGTAGGGTGGCCCTGCTGGACCCGCACAAGCTGGGCCTTGGCCTCAGCGTCTTTGTGATGATCGGGGCTGCCGACCACTCCCCCGACTGGTTGGAGAAATTCCACCGCGCCGTGCGCGTGTTGCCGCAGATCACCGGCGCGCACCGGATGTCAGGTGATCTCGACTATGTGCTGCGGGTGCAGGTCGCGGATGTGGCCGACTACGACCGGTTTTACAAAAGGCTGATCGAAATGGTCCCGCTTGGCGATATTTCGGCCAGTTTCGTGATGGAAAACATCAAGGACAGCACCGCTTTGCCCCTGTGAGAGGCATTTGAGCAAAATCCGACCGAAAACCTCATAAATACCACCGGAATTACTTGAAAAAGGCGCCCGCCTCCCCCATTTTCTTATCAGAAATCCCGGGCATCCTCCGGGGCAGCCAATTTCTTTGTAGAAGGGGAGAAATTCCATGCAAGAATACGTAGGCGCACGCTCCACAGCTGGCATTGACGCCAAGCAGGTAGATGCCGGCCTTCGCGCACATATGAACAAGGTCTATGCCACGATGTCCGTGGGCATGCTGATCACATTCGCCGCCGCCTGGGCCATTTCCGGGCTTGCGATGGACGCGAACGGCCAGCTGACCGGCCTTGGTCAGGCGCTTTACCTGTCGCCGCTGAAGTGGCTGGTGATGTTTGCACCGCTGATCTTCGTTTTCGGCTTCAGCGCCGCCATCAACAAAATGTCCGCCGCAACCGCGCAGATCGTTTTCTACGCCTTTGCGGCAACCATGGGTGTGTCGATCAGCTCGATCTTCCTGGTGTTTACGGGCTTCTCGATCATTCAGGTGTTCCTGGTGACGGCCATCGCCTTCGCGGGTCTCAGCATCTGGGGCTACACGACCAAGAAGGACATCTCAGGTTGGGGCGCGTTCTTGATCATGGGCGTGATCGGCCTGATCGTGGCGTCCATTGTCAACATCTTCCTCGGCTCGCCCGCGATTGCTTTCGCGGTGTCGGTCATCGGGGTGCTGATCTTTGCAGGCCTGACCGCCTATGACACGCAGAAGATCAAGACAGAGTATCTTCAGCACGCCCATATGGGTGATGCGGAATGGCTCGGCAAAGCCGCCATCATGGGCGCGTTGAACCTGTATCTGGACTTCATCAACATGTTCATGTTCCTGCTGCAACTGCTGGGCAACAGAGAGTAAAACTCTCCCATCACGAAGTCTCTTTCAGGCCCCGCTTAACTGTATGTTATGCGGGGCTTTTTCTATCTCTGCATGCTTCACACTATCACCGATCAGCACTGGAGTATCTGCCAGACCCGCAGACTCTCCTCATGAATGAGGGACCATTGGGCGGGGTGGGGGGCAGGTCAGCAGCGGCACTCGCCTAGAGAATTGGCCTGCCTTCTCCGGCCGGTCTATGTGTTGGGGTGAGTACAGAACAAGCTATTTCACCTGACGTTTTGAAGGTATCCTCATCACGAAGTCTCCATGATCGGAGAATAACGCGATGCCCTCAGGTTTCGACACGTCTCCCGAGAGGTGTTTATGCTGGCTCGGAACGGACATTCGACTCAATCAACAGGAGGCTGGTGCAACGTAAGGGCACATAGCATCGCAGAACAATGGGGATCAGGCGGATATCTGGAATTTCCTCAACCCATTTTTCATCTTATTGTCAATAATTTATTAGGTGAAATGGTGCCCC
>CALHHY010000147.1 GCA_938030665.1 uncultured Litoreibacter sp.
GATCACTGACAAGGAGGCGATGCTCAAAAACAAGAGCTATTTCAAGAAATCCATGGGCGATGAGGCGGGCTCGGCGGCGAAGAAGGGCGTCGTCACCTCCGTGAATCGCGGCAAGGTCTATTTCACCATGTGGTCCATGGACGTGAAGATCGAAGGCGAAAACGCGGTCAGGCATCTGGACCTGACCACGCATAACCACGGTTCAACGATGAACACGCCACCGATTGTCTTTGTGGATCGCATGGCAGTGATCAATTCCGTGAGTGGCTGTGCAAAAGAAAAAAAGGCGATTGATGACGCCTGCGGCAATCCTGTCGATGACGAGAAAATCAAATGTCCTGATGGCAGCAAAGTGATGGAGCTGCGATCAGAGCATGTAAAGATATGTGAGGCTAATCCAACCAATAGGGCGAAAAACCCAGGCTTGTCGGCCAGCGCGGCACGAAACAACAAAAAGACACGAAAAGCGTCGCAGTCCCAGGTCGATGCTGAACTTCGCAGCTACTCCAAGGAGATCAGGGCGAATGAATGCCAACAAGCGATGCGATGCGCTCTCGTCCCCTTCAAAGAAGCAAAGAGTGGGGGGTGTTGCCCACCCCAAACGCCTGAGCACCTCATCCCAGCGGCGATGTTTGGCAAAACGCGCGGGACTGATAATTCGATGGGGCGTTTCGTCAGCGCTTCGGGCGCGGATAGCCCGTATGACTGCGACAAGGCAGCGTGTCTTTGCGCAGAGGGGGGCGCACAGAGGGCCACCCATGGCCTATTGGGGCGCGGGCGCAGAAAGTATCTTAAGAAAAAAGGTCTGAAAACAGGCGGAAAGACGACTGATCGAATTACAGTTAGCGAGGCGGCAAAGTGCGGCGCGACCAGCGCGAGTGAGGTATTCCCCCAATGCGATGCCGATTGTTTGCAGGCGCAACTAGAAGCCAACCACAAGGCTATGGGAATGGATCCCGAAAACGATAAAGTTGCGCCGGTTCAAAGCAATGATGGAAAAAAGATCGACCCTCTCTGGGAACAAGAATTCAACGACATGTTGTCTACATAGGGTGAAAAACAGTGGAGAAGCCAACCCCAGATAAATTCAACTTTCGATCTGGCATCGTGATGCGACCAGACAAGATTTTGCTGACTGCCGGTCTGGTGAGCTTGGACGAAAACAAGGATGCCCATACCGTTGTTATGACGTGGCATCCAGACGAAGGTTGGAAGGGAATGAAACGTGAGTGGAGTTCCATCTCAGTGGCCAAAAGCACGACACCAGTGTCGGATTTCCTTGTGTTGGGCGAAGAAGGGGAGCTCTTTTCTATTGGTGATTCCGGACCAAAAGAAACTCAAGTGGCTCCTGACAAAACCGTTGCCTCAATTGGGGTCATCGGCGGTCGGCCCTATATCGCAGGTATGCCAGGCATGCTGTTGCGTCGAACGGGTGAGGAGGAATGGGAAGAGCAACCGCTTGGGCTAGACCCACTTCCCGATTTTGAAGCCGTTGCAGGGCAAGATGCGGAAAACCTCTGCGCCGTAGGCTGGGGAGGGGCCATTGTGCTTATAGAGAACGGCGTTGAGACGCGCGTGCCTTCTCCCACCGACGTCATCCTGACCGATGTGTGTCTCGGCGGCGATGGATATTATTACATATGCGGACAAGGCGGGACGTTGCTGCGTGGGCGTGGTGATACTTGCGAACTCATTGCCCGTGATGAAACAGAAGATGATCTTTGGAGTGTCTGCTGGTTCCGCAATCAATTGCTGATCGCGTCACTTTACGGGGTCTACGTTCTTGGTGATGACGGCAAGTTAGAGGCGCTGGATACTGATACAGCCGTGATGACCTCATCCTATAAACTGCATGCGTTGGACGATACTTATTTGCTCTCTGTTGGGGCGGATGATGTCATTTATTTTGATGGCACTGACTGGATAATGTTGACTTAGGGGAGTTTGGTGATGAATGCGAACCCTTCAATTGGTACGGGCTCGGTCATTTTGACTGGCACGTTTAAAGGCTGGAACGAAGCCCAACTGGCCTTGGTGGAAGTTGATCTTTCAAACGACGAAACGATGGTGCTAGAGGCGCGGTCGATTGCAAATCTTTCGATCGATGACCTAGAAGCAGAGGTTCTCGTTCAGTTTACGGGCGGTGCAAAAGTCGAGCCCATCGTAATGGGGCGTTTAACGCCGAACTCGCCCGGTCTAGCGCCACCTAAGAGCGGTCTGGACCCAGACGTCATTTCTTCCGACGACCGCAAGCTCACGCTCCGCTGCGGCAAGGCCTCGATCACCCTCACCAAGGAGGGCAAGATCATTTTGCGCGGGACCTATATTTCCAGCCGTTCCTCGGGGCCGAACCGGATCAAGGGCGGGTCGGTGCATTTGAACTGATGGGGTCTATCCCGCTCATTGTTGACATGCATGCCGAGGACGCGGCCATCCAATGGGTGCAGCGGAACCGGGCGGTGGATGCGCCGCATTTCAACACCCGGCTGCTGTCTCGGCTGGATGAACGGCTGGAGGCAAATGTTGATGGCCTTCGCGTGGCGGGCCGCATGGGGTGGGAGGCCGCCCGCGCCGCATTTGACCAATTTGGCGAAGCGGGCGAGATGTTTACCCTGTCCACCCTCGCCTTTGGGGCGGGCAGTGCGCGTGGCATTGGTGAGGTGCTTGAACTGCTGGAAGCTGACGAAGCAGTGGGGCTGCTGAGGCCCGCTACCTCCGGGCTCGGCTGGCTGGAGAAAGGCGCGCTCCATGGGTTGGTGCAGCCGCTTCTGGACGACAAACGCGCTGTGGCTCGGGCGTTGGGAGTAGGGGCCTGCCTGATCCACCGGGTGCATCCGGGTGACCAGCTTTCCCGGTTTTTGCGAGACAAGCCGGTGGTGCGCGAACGCGCCCTTTCGCTGGTGGGCCATCTGGGCGCGGAGGAATGGAGTGGCCCCTATTTCGATGCTGCCGACCAGGCAGACTGCCAGTTCCGCGGCGCGTGGGCCGATGTCCGATTTGGCCAGAACGGACCGGCGTGCGAGCACCTATGGGATTGCGCATCGCGGCCCGGCCCAGAGCAGACCACAGCGTTTGAACTTTGCGCGCTTCTGAGCACCGAGTCGGAGCTTGGCGGGCGGTTCCGCACCGCGGGCGCAATAGGGCAGGGGCTGGCGCTCCGCGCTGCCGGGCTTCTGGGCCAGGTTGATATGGTGCCTTGGCTGATCGATCAGATGCGTGGGCCTGAGACAGCGAAGCTGGCCGGCGAAAGCTTCTCGATGATCACCGGGGCAGACCTCGCCTTCCTTGATCTGGATGGTGACGGTGCACCGCAGACTGGCCCAACTGATAACCCGTCGGACCCTAATGTGGAGCTGGATGCAGACGAAGACCTGCCGATGCCAGACCCCGACAAAGTCGCCGGTTGGTGGGCACGGATAGAGGCAAAGTTCCAAGACGCCCCGCGCTATTATCTGGGCCAGCCTGTAGGGACTGACGCCTATCGGGCGGGATTCGTAAGCGGCTATCAACGGCAACGCCGCCGAGCCGCACTTGCCCTGGCTGTCGCTGACCCGACCCAGCCCGTTCTTAGCTGGCGAGGCCGTCGGAAGCTGCCGAAAGCTTCTTACCATGCGCCAAGCTATTGGAGTGCGCAGGGACAATAGGCCAACACCAAGGAAGTCGGAGGTTAACTGCAGAGCCAGGGTGCCAGCGACGACCAAGTCCGGCAGGTTCAGTGACGATCAAAGGTAGCACATCAAATGCCTTGAATCGTTTGCGAAAACCCGAATGGAGGCCTGTTTGTCGCACTGGGACTGCACAAGGATGTCCAGTGCGCCGCTGCCGCTGTCGACAGCGCGCAACAGTCAATACTTCTTACCGTTTATCGGAAGGACGACCTGGTCCAGGTGGCATTTGTCCGCCACTTTGGGGCGATCACGGCGGATCACCTAGGCACACCGCGACCCAAATCTAGCAACCCAAGCGCGTATGGCTTCGCAGCTGATCACAACACCGCAGGCGGCGAGCGCGTTCTTGGCATCGCGCAAACTCATGGGGAATCGATGAAAGGCCCAGACGGTGTACGCGATAATCTCAGGTGGAAAACAGTGGCCTAAGAAGGCGCCAGATTGATTAGGTTTGGTTATGTGCCCAAACATCGGTTGCTGAGATGCCCGACTACTTGAGGATGCCGTTCTGTAAACTGACGTGGAGGAGCAGAGACTCGGGCAACAACAAACACGCTGTATCTTGTAGCAAAGATACAGCTAGACACTACAGCAATCGCGGTAAACGTGAGCACGTCGATGTAGGGCCGTCGAGGTGGCGGCGGTTAACTGAGTGCCTGGAATTCCACGCGGCGGTTCTCGTCTGCGCGCGTATTCTCAGCATTGGAGGGGAAACGCTCGCCCATCCCAACGGTCTCCAACCTGGCGGCGGCTATGCCGCATTGCTGCACCAGATGCCGCGCCACTTCCTTCGCGCGAAGCATTGAAAGGCGCTGGTTATAGTCGTCAGATCCGGAGGTGTCTGTGTGGCCAATGATGCGGAATTTTACAATGTCAGAGCCTTGTATCGCCGCACAGAGCGTCGCTAATTTCGGCGCCTCGGACGCGGACAGCGCAGCGGAATCAAAGCCAAACTGTATGTTGAGGTTCACCTGTAGCTCGGGCTTTAGCTTGGCATATAACAGCGGTACATTGGGGTCGGGTACCGCAGACGCAGACGGTCGCAGTGGGGTCGAGGACCCAGCCACGGTCACCCCGCCGCCTGAGGCCGCCGGCTGCACAGGTCGCAGGGGCGTATTGTTTGGCGTCGTGGGGGCCAGAGGCTGCAACCCGGTGGATGGGGCATCTTCAGCTGGGGCCACAGCCGCAACCGCCGGGGCCTCCTCCACAACGACCGGTTCCGCCTGAATGTCTTCGACCGTGATCATGGACAGGCTGCGCGTACCACCAATGCTGCGCGTCAGCGGCTGGTTCTGCGCCTCAACCTGCCTGTTAAAGATTTCGATCAACTGTTCTGACGTCATGTCCTGCGCTGTCGCCCCGACGCCCCAGCAGAAGGGGATCGCGGAGGACAGGACCATCGCTAAAGCACGCATATCAATCACCTAAATAAAAATTTTGTCTGGCGACGATCTTAGGTTAAAAAAGAACAAATTTCAATTCTTACATAGCTCAGTCATGCAGCCGTTCTCTTCGGATTTGAGCAGAAAAGTTCGTTTTATTGGCGAGATTGATGACGACGCCCACGACCCGACCTCCGCGCCTGAATTCAACCAAGCGCCAGGCCATGCCCCGCTACCATGGGGCGGGTCTGACCCATGTTGGACGGGTGCGGGAGATCAACGAAGACGCTATATTGACCGATCCCGAGATGGGCACCCTCTGGGCGATTGCGGACGGCATGGGGGGGTACGGGCATGGCGATGTAGCCTCCGACATTGTGACCCAGCAGCTCGCTCAGATCGAAGAGGATGCCGCCCCAATCCCTGGTTTGCGCAGCAGCCTGTTGCAAGCGAACCAGCTGATCCAGAACCGCAGCGCGGAGCCCGGCATGTCCCGCATGGGAGCCACCGTGGTGGCGGTGATGCTCAAGAACGCCGTTGCGCATATTGCATGGGCAGGGGATTGCCGGGCCTATCTGATGCGGCAGGGTCATCTGAAGCTTTTGACCCGCGACCACACCGTTGTGCAGGACCTTGTGGAGCAGGGGCTCTTGGCGACCAAGGACAGTGAGAACCACCCCGACGCCCATATCGTCACCCGCGCCATTGGTTACGAGCACAACGTCGAAATTGACGCGCTGTCAGTGCCAATCATTCCGAATGATCTTCTACTTCTGTGCAGCGACGGGCTGGCCGCCTGCCTGGGCGACCAGGAGATCGTGTCTATCTTGCGGCGCGAAACTGGGGAAGCAACGATGTGCGAAAGCCTTGTGCAAGCCACCCTTGAAAAGGGGGCACCTGACAATCTGTCGGTAATCTGCATTGGTGTGCGGCCCGGGCCAACGCTTGTACCCGGACCCGCATCTGGGACCGGGCCATGAAGCAGGGCGCGCTGATCGGGCCGATCATCATCGCCATTGGCCTGATTTGCGCAGCACTGGCCTTCGCGCTTGTCGGTGCAGTTCTACAAACGGCCGATGGCGCGACCGAGCTGCGGCTTGATCGCGCTGAGGCGCAGATTGAAAGTCTTGAACGCGATATCGCCGATACCCGAGACCAGCTTGCTGAGGCGGAACAGACTCTTAATGAGCAGGCTGAAGAGCTTGCAATTCTATCGGGTCAGCTCCACTCCGGGATCGCCCGTCAGCCGGGCTCTTCGATCCAATTGCCCGTATCTGACAGCGATGCGGCCTTGCCTATCGCACCGCTGGATCTTGAAGACCATATCCAGACTGAAGAACCGACCGAGGTGATGATCCTCGCCAAGGCGCGCTTCAACAAGGGCATCACGCAGCCGCGCAACCGCACCATGCTGGAAATTTTGGGCCAGCCGCGTGGGCAATACGGCACCACCTGCCAATCGATTACCAACCCGAAGCTGAGCGCCCTGGTAGAAACCCGAACCGTCGGGCCGATCCGCGTGACGATGCTGAAACCCGCGCTAGACTCTCTGCAGCGCATTGTGGACCGACTGAAGGAGAGCGAGCCCGACCTCTATGAAGGTCTCGGCACCGCGGGCGGGCTCTGCGTGCGGCTGATCCGGGGTTCGAACCGCTCTGTCTCCAACCATTCCTTCGGCACCGCGATCGACGTGAAGCTCGACGGTAAGCTCGACGGGTTTGGCGACGGCGGCACCCAGTTTGGGCTGCTGCTTCTGGCGGAGCTGTTCAACGAGGAGGGTTGGTATTGGGGTGCGACCTACCGGCGCGAGGACTCGATGCATTTTGAGGTGGGCGAGGAAACCCTGCGGAAATGGCGCAGCGAAGGCAGGATCTAACCCATGTCCGACCCTTTCGCCGCCGCCGCCGCGCCGGTTTTAGACTTCATCGCGCAGATTGACGGTTTTGTCCCGGAGGGGGAGCGGTCGCTACTGCAGCAGGCGGACAGGTCACTGAGCCAGTTCGAAGCGGCTGTTGCGCAATCTGCCGCACCAACTGCCGCGATCAAACCTGCGCGTTACGCCCTCGCCATGCTTATTGACCAGCGGGTACGGCAACACCCCCAGGTTCGCTTGTCGACCTGGGCTATCCTTGCACGGAAATCCTTGTTCGAGGATCAGGACATCTGGCCCGCGCGGATCGCGGAATTTCAACGAACGGCTGAGACCGCCGGCCCAGAATTCGCGGATCTGGCTGCCTTTCTTGGGATGATCCGGCAGCGGGAAGGCCGGGGGGGCAATCTGGACCGCAGCGATCCAACAGGGTGGCGCTGGAAGGCAACCGCGGCAGTTGTGCTTTTTTGCCTCGGGCTTGCGGGCTATGCCGCCGCCCTAGAGTACCGTTTCCATGCCCGCATTACGGAACGCTTCAATCTGGACCTTTTGACTATCGGTTTGGACCGAAACCCTGCCGGTCAGGATCTTGCGCAACGTCTGACAAAGCTGGCCGAGGCGCGCGACCGGGTCTTGCTTGCGGTCGCCAGTGCTCCGTTCAGGAGGGTGCTGAAACTCCCCCTGGTCGACAGCGAGGACGTGGCCGGTCAAGCTTATCTGAAGGCGGTTGAAGCTCATGTTCCGACTACGCTTGCCGGCCAATTAGAGTCTGTTATCGCGACTGAAGGGGATGGGTTGAAGCTGTATGACGCGTTACGAGCTTGGTCCGTCCTCAGCGGGGAGGCCCCATGGGAGGTATCTTACCTGACCGGCTGGATGGCAGATCATGAGCGCGCGTTTGGGTTGCCCGACTTCAGCCGCCATGTGGCGACCTTGGACGGGCCCATCGACACGCTGACACCAAGCGACCCGGAGGTTTTCGCCCAAGCCAGAGATTTTGCCGCCGAAACCTCGGAAGTTGACCGCGTCTGGCAGGAGCTGTGGCGTGCCGGGGCGACCCAGGCGTTGCCGGGATGGCGCGCACCGCTAGCTGTGCCGGGGGTGGAGGTTGTCTTGCAGCGCCGTAGCGGGCAGGCGATGGGGGCCCCCATACCAGGACTCTTCACCCGTGAAGGGTGGGCCTACGCACGCGACTTCGGAATTGGCATTGCTGTGCGAGACGCGCGCGCTCTTGCCCCAAGTGTCATCGGCGGCACCCCGCAAAGTTCCAATGACACACCAGACCGCGTGCAGGACCGGTTGCATGCGATGACGCTTGGCTTCTGGCAGGACTGGCTGTCGGACCTCAGGGTTCGTCCCTTTGCAGACCGCGACCGCGCGATCCGCATCACCGGCAGCCTGTCGCAGCGCAATAACCCCCTGACCGAACTTCTCCGCACCGCCTGGGCAGAGGTGGGCGGAATGGACAGGGCGCGTAGCCACGCGCAACAACTGGAACTCGCCCGGAGCCTTGGCCCGATCATCCAATATATCGACGGGCCGGGCATGACGCAGATCACCCAACTGTTTTCGCGGCTGAACGTGGCGCTGGGCAGTCTCGACATTGACAGCGCGCGCGGGCTGGAGCGGTTGATGTCGCTACACGACCGGGCGCGTTCGATCAACATTCTGCAAAGTGCGCCCACCCTTGTGGTACAGATCGCCGAGGATGTTCTGGCCCACTCAAGTGCCGCCGAAAACGGTAACGGCAGCACAGGCATTAATGCGGCCTGGCAAGGTCAGGTCTATGCGCAATGCCGCAAAGCCCTTGATGGGCGCTACCCCTTTGACGACGGCCCCGATGCTGATCCGGGGCAGGTGGCGGCACTGCTGGCCCCCTCTGGTGCGGTGATGCGCTTCTTTTCCGCCAATTTAGACTCGTATATTGATCGCTCCGCCTCCCCCTGGCGCTGGAAGCCGGAGGCCCGGTTTCAAGGGCTCACGCCTGAAAGCGCGGCGTTTTTTGAGGTGGCAGTCACCGTGTCGCAGGCCCTATTTGATGAGGCAGGGCAGATGCATGCCGAATTTACTCTGGCCGCGCTCGCCGAACGTGGGGCCACAACATTTGCCCTCGGCGGTATGGGCGTACCCCTGCGCGCAAGCGGCGACCCCGCAGCTCTGCACTGGCCCGGCCCAGACCCCAGCAAGGGTGTACAGGTCAGCTTTCGGGAAGCGACGCAGGGCGCCCATATCGACGTGCCGGGTCATTGGGGTCTGCACCGAATGCTGGACAGGCTGCGACTGCGTTTCCGCGATCAGGGCGCTCGCGTTCTGGTGGACCTCCGCTCCGAAGAGGGCCGGGTCTTCGTGGAAATCGGGTTTGCGGCCAGGTTGAACCTGATCTCGGGGCGATCCGCGCTGCAAGACTTTAGTTGCCCGCCATCCCTGTAGCGAAAAAAGGATGCAAACCCTCATTTCGTGGTAAGGTTCGGTGTATTTTTAGTTTTGGCATTAATAGAAAGCGTTTGCGATGTTTGATGATCGTGATTTCAACGTAATCACAGCCGATGTGGGCGGGGATGACGACGTGGGATTGCGCTTTGCCCGGATGAGCGGGTTCGACGCAATCAGCGCCTGTTTCGACTTCACCCTAGTCCTGAAATCCACCGATATGGACATCGCCTCTGCCGACCTGTTGGGTACCGACGTGACGCTTCGGGCCGGAATAGACACGGATGTGCGGTATTTTCACGGGTTGGTGGACCAGTTTCGCTTTCTGGGCCTGCAAGACGGATGGGGCACCTACGAGCTGCGGATCCGGCCCGCATTATGGTTCCTGTCAAAAACCACGGACAACCGGATTTTTCAGTCGAAATCCGTGGTCGACATCATTGAGGAGGTCCTGTCAGAGCAGGGTAACCTCGATTTTGACAACCGGTTGACCGGCACCTATGAGCCCCGCGATTACTGCGTGCAGTATGGCGAAAGCGACCTCGACTTCGTGCAACGGCTGATGGAGCATGAAGGTATCTACTACTTCCACGAATTCGCGGACGGTGCCCACACGATGGTACTGGTCGACGATATCTCGACGCTGGAGCCCGCCAACGGCTGGGACGAACTCAAGTTCCAACCAGACATCGCCGCCAGCCGCGAAGACCCGCAATATATCATTGAGTGGCTGCGCACAGACAGCGTGGTACCGGGCAGCTACGTGCACACCGATTACGACTTTACCAAACCCTCTGCAGATCTGATGGCCGTTGATGAGCTACCGGTCGGTCATGCCGGAGACGACAAAGAGCGCTACGGCTATCCCGGCACCTATATAGAGCATTCGGTCGGCAAGGGGCTGGCCACTGTCCGGCTTGAGGAAGGTTTGTCCCCGTCCCAAAGGGTCGTGGCGACCTCCACCGTGCGGCTGCCCGCGTCCGGCCAACGGTTCAAGCTGGTTGAATTCCCGCGCGACAGTGAGAATGTCGAGTTCTGCATCCTGCGCTGCGACTATGACATGAGCTCGGTCGATTATGAGGCCAGCAGCAAACACGGGGGAGAGACCGGCTTTCTGGCCACTTACCTGCTGATGCCGGGTGACGTGCAGTACCGCCCGCCGCTCAAGACACCAAAATCGGTGATGCGCGGGCCACAGACCGCTGTGGTGGTCGGCCCGGCGGGTGAGGAGATCCACACAGACGAATATTCTCGCGTGAAAGTTCAGTTCCATTGGGACCGGGTGGGCAGCAACGACGAGAATTCCTCCTGCTGGGTGCGGGTCAGCTCGGTCTGGGCAGGGTCTGGCTGGGGTTTCATCCAGATCCCTCGTATCGGACAAGAGGTCATCGTCGATTTTCTTGAGGGCGACCCCGACCAGCCGATTATCACCGGTCGGGTCTACAACGCCGAACAGATGCCACCCTACGGGCTGCCCGACAACGCCACACAGTCAGGGTGGAAGTCGAATTCGTCGCTTGGCGGGGGCGGCTGGAACGAGCTGCGCTTTGAAGACAAGAAAGGATCAGAGGAGGTCTATTTCCAGGCTGAAAAGGATCATAACGAGCTGGTCAAGAATAACGAGACCCGCAATATCGGCAATGATTGGGTCGAAAATGTAGGCCATGACGCAACGCAAGGCGTCGGGAACAACCGCTCGGAAACCGTGGGCGTCGACAAGGACACTACGGTGGGCAACAACCGCGTGGTTGCTATCGGCACCAATGACACCGAGACCGTGGGCGTGGACCGGTCGCTGAGCGTAGGATCGAACGAGACGATCAGTGTGGGCTCGAATTCCAGCGAGACCATCGGCATTAACCATACGCAGACTGTCGGCGCGCTGCAGACCATCACCGTCGGCGCAGCCAGGGTCGACAGCGTGGCTGCGGCTGAGACCCGCACCGTGGGCGCAGCGCAGGCCAACACAATTGGCGCGGCCCGCAGTGTCATTGTTGGCGCGGATCAAACCCATACGATCGGATCAGATGACAGTTGGAATGTAGCGTCCAACCAATCGGTCAATATCGGTTCGGCGCAAAGCTTTTCCATCGGGGCGGATGGCAGCTATTCTATCGGTGGTGCGCATACGCTTAGCGTGGCCAAGACCTCCGATACCTCGGTAGGCGAGGATATGAGCGTCACGGTCGGTAAGACATTATCGATCAGCGCGGCCGACGAGATCTCGCTGACTTGTGGCAAGGCCAAGATCGTCATGAAGAAGGACGGTACAATTCTAATCGAGGGCAAGGACATAACGCAAAATGCCAGCGGCAAGATCGACCACAAGGCCAGCGGCGACATCACCCAGAAGGGCGCGAAGATCAAACAGAACTAATCAGCCGGGCCTCATCCGAGAAGCGGGCGCCTGTCTTTGGCTGCAGAACCGGGTAAACACTTGCGGACGCAGTGACGAAAAGCAGATCGCGCTTTGGACCCCCAAGCCAGACGTTGGGCGCCTCATCAGGGGTAGAGATTTCCCCAAAACCAGTCCTCCCGGATGGCAGTAATGGACACCGTCCTAGTAACCTGCCCGGATGCGGCCCCACGTGTTCAGGCGGAAACCTTCAAACACCCCCACCTCGCATTCGGCAACGACCTCGACGCCTGACGGGGTGCGATTTGGGCCAACGGAGAGTGCGCGGATCGGGTGTTTTCCGCAGCGATCAGCTAGCCGACCAGACCCCCGGTTCGGAAGAATGAGCACCGCTTCGTCAAAAACCGACTCTGGAAGGTCAGCCACATTTCTGCACCCAAAGCGGGCAGAACCGGCATTCCTGCGTCGGGCGCCATCCCTCATCACCACCGGAGCGGCACTGACGTGTGCGGCAGATCTTGTGGGCATTGCAGAACTGCCGGTCACCTGCGGAGAGTTTTGGCGCGGCTGCGGGGGCCGCGACCTGCGGTTTTGGCGGCGTTGCGTTTGGGCGCGCCGGTAGCGCGGCGCGCGGTTTTCTGGGCACGGCCTTGAGGGTAGCCGCTCGGGCCTGCTTGGCCTGCCACGCCTTCAATTCGTTGTCTGAAACCCGGTCCTGCAGGGCGGAGAGGACGGAAAGGCTTGCCGACCCTTCCACCGGCAGATCGGCAGATTCCTCAAAGGCGCGGATGGCGGCCAATGTGCGCGGCCCGGCCAACCCGTCGGCACGCCCCGGCTCGTAGCCCAGCATGGAGAGCCGCATTTGAAGATTGCGGATCTCGTCTCGGGTCAGGTCGCGCTGGGGCCGAGGGACGTGTAAAGTCTCCTCCGCTACCTCTGGCTCTATCTCCGGCTGCGGGACGAGTGGCTTGAACGGGTCTTCGGGAACGGCTGGCACAGGGGCTGGGCCAAGCCGCGCAAGCCGCGACCGCGCGAGGTCAGCAAAGAGCCCGTCAGGGTAGGCGGCCAGATAGCTTTGCAGCTCGGACGGCACGGTCGTGCCCGCGATCGACTGCCAGAACGCGATTTCGGCGGCACCGGCCTCCGGCGCCGCGCGTTCTTGATCCTCATTTGTCGGCAAAAGCGCGCTCTGGACCTCAAGTTCTTCCAGCTCCACCGGGGCAATAGCCCGCGTCTGGTTTAGAAATATGCGTTCCGCTGACAGCGAGCCGTAAACGAAGGGCTCTTGCTGGCCATTGGTCTGATCCAGCACCGCGTCGCGGACCTGCCGCATCATCAGGCCGACCTCCAGCCCCGGCTCCTGCAGCGACGAGATCAAGGCCGCCGCATAGGGGCTATTACGCCCCTCACCATCGGCGGCGGTGGTGCCCTCCTTGGCAGCATAAGCCACCAACGTGTTCTTTGATGGCTCAACCGCTGACAGGCCCCGCCCGATGGAGCGGGTGGAGTTGCCCTGCTGAATAGAAGCCGCAAACGGGTTGTTGCGGCAAGCATCCACGATCACCATGCTAAGGCGCGATGCGCCTTCGGCCGCAAAGATCATTGTCTCCAACGGCACGGCCTCAAAATTGATATCGGCATAGGTCTGCAGCTCTGCGTCGACGGGAATGAGGTAATTCTGGCGGTCGATCTCGATCCCATGGCCCGCGTAATAAATCAGCGCGATATCGGCTCCGCTGGCTGTCCTGCGAAACTCCCTGAGCGTGTCCAGCATGGCCGCCTGCCCCTGATCGGTGTGTTGGATTACCTCGAAGCCCACATCGCGCAGCGCGACCGCCAGATCGGAGGAATCATTGGTGGGGTTCCGTAAAGCAGGCACATGCCGGTAGGCGCCATTGCCGATAAGGAGCGCCAGCCGTTTTTCCTCGGCCTGGGCCGTACTGATAAATGCGAACACCAGCGCCGCTAACGGGGCGATCAGAGAACGCAGAAGGGTCATGGCGCAACCTCTACGCCTGTCTCTGGAAAGAGTTCTTCGAGGAAGTGCTTGGGATCACCCTCATCGGCTTCACTGGCCTCGGTGTGCCACAGGCAAGGTGGGGCGAATGGCGCGTCCGCAGGTTTGAGGGTGGGCACGGCGCCAAGCGCGCCGAATAGCGCATCGGCGTCCTGCTGCTCATCGCGGGCCGCCGTCAAAAGGGGTACGACAGCGGCGGCCCAGCTTTCATGCCCGGTGCGGTCGGACGCGCCTGAAGCGCAGGCCGCCAGCGGAAAGGGGCGCCTTGCGGCGTCATGGCTTGCAATCAGGGCCAGGGCCAAAGGTCCGTAGGGGCCGGTGATCACGGCCAAAAGGCCAGCCTCTGGCCATTCACCCGGCCGGGCGGCGGCGGCCGCAATGTACCGCGAAAGCCATCGGTCAAGGACGGGACGTACCCCTTGCGGAAGGCCACGCGCCACAAAATCACCTGCGGCGGGGAGTTTGCCGAAAAAACCTGTCATCAGAAGCCCTGCGGGCAGGAAAAGCCCGAAAACATCTGCAGATCGAACGGGTTCTCGACCGAATTCGCGCGCAAGTCGAACTGCGCGCTGAAGCCCCGCGCCGCGAGGTTGAGACGGAACACCTCGGGCAGGGCTGTTGCGGACAAACGCCCGGAGCGGATTAGCCGCAGGAAGGCCCAGCTGCCGGTCTGCGAGGTGATGACCTCAGCCGATCCGTCCACCGGCGCGAAGGTCAGCGTGATCATGTTGGTACCGTCTGATCCGGGCCAGGTCATCGGCATCGGCCGCGTGGCGGAGTTGAAGTAGCTCAAGGACTGCCCGTCCACATTCAGGATTACGCGGCTGGCATTGGCCGAAAGATCGCGCGGCTCCAGCGTGAAGGCCATCACCGGTCCCGCGCCTCCGGGGAAGAGCGCGTTGCGCATATTGCGGGCGTTCTCAAATGGCGCCAGCGCCAATGGATCCAGTCCGAAATCCGCGCGCCACTGCCAGGGCCTGGTTGCGGTGTCGATATATTGTTCGAGGTGGTCGGTGAGGAATTTATCGATCATCTGCCCCTGCCCAAAAAGCCGGGAGAAATCGGCGATGTTGACGTCAATCGCACTGCCCTGATCGAACGGGTAGCGCCCGCGCGTGGCAGAAGTGCAAAAGGGTAGCACGTCCGCGCGCCAGCGGGCATTGAGCTGCGCCAGCACCGCCTCCCGCGTCACCGAAACCGTGTCGCCCGCTATGCCGCCCACCCAGTCGTCGATCGGGTCAGGCAGGATGCGGGCCTGATTTGCAATGGCACCCGTCAGCTCCGGCAGGCCACCCCGCGCCAAAAGCGCCGCGCGCGGGTCAGGGGTGGCGGCGACGGTTTGCAGCTCATTGGACAGCGCGGTCAGCGCTGCAACCGCGTCATTGAGGAGCGGCGCCTCGCCGTCGACCTCTTCCACCACTGCGCGGATCGGCTTGAAATGTTCTGCCACCGGGGCACCGGGCAGGGTAGGCGCCACGTCACCGCCCTGTTTGCCCGCGATCTTGCTGCCCTTCTTGGCGAGTTTCCCGAGCTTGCCCAACTTCTTGGTGGCGAGCTTCACGAGGCCCTTGGGCGGTCCACCATCGCCCGCAGCATCATCTACCTTGTCGAGATGCGTTTCGGCCACCACAGCCACCAGCAGCCGCTTCAGTGCGCTATCAGTGGAGGACAGATCCTTGAGGTTCCGCCGCGCCACGCCCAGATCGCCGATAGGCGCCAGCCTGATGTCGCGTAACAAACCGTCCCATTGGGCGATGTAGTCGTCGTAATATTGCTTGAGCACATCCCCTTCGAGCTGCTCAGCGGACGCGTTGGAGCTTTCGGCACAGCCTCCCTCGAACACGGTGCGATCCACCAGCGCTTGCGCCGCCACCTCGGGCACCTGCGGCAGGATCACCGTCTTGAACCCGTCAAAGGTGAAGGCTCCGGGCAGTCCCACGCGCAGGGTTTTCTCCGACAGGCGCGTAAAGACCTGTTCGCCATTTGGGCCGGTATGCTCGGCCGGGATCCAGTCGGAAAGCGCGGTCACCTGCGGCAGCGACATCAATCCGCGATAGGCACGCACCGCCAGCGGGATGGTGCAGATGCTTTCCAGCGCCGCGTTAACCAGCGCAGCATCGGGGGCAATCCGGTTCTCTTCATCTCCCATGCGGGCGATGGCGGCGATCTGGTGATCGGTGGAGGCGTCCGTGGGGAAGACGTCGATTGGCGCATATTCGGGCAGCTCCGATTGCCACCACAGATTGACGAACTCCGCGTCATAAGGCGCGAGCCCAGTGAACATCTGGTAGGTCTTCAGCGCGCCCAGCAGGAATTCGGGGTCGCGTACATGCCGCCACATGGTGGCCTCAAGTGTCGCCACCATGCGTGGCTCCACGATATTTCTCAACGTGCGGTCATAGGCGATGTTTTGAACCTGCGCGAGCTCCTTTTGAGCCGCAGGGCCAAGGGAGGTCAGCAAGCTTGCCGGCAGTACGGTCGCGGCGTTTGCCGTTTCCGTCGCGGCATCCAGAGCAAGGTTCAAGTCCAGCGGATCGGTCGGCGCTTGCCGGGCGGCGACATTGGCAAGCCTGCCTGACAGCTTGCTGAGTTGGCGTTCCTGATCCTCCAGCGCCCCCAGATTGCGCATGTAGGAGAAGGTGAACATCACCGCAGCCAGGACCGTCACAAGCGCAGCCGAGGCCACGGCGCCCCGCCAGAGCCAACGGCGGCGTTCCTCTGCCCGCGGGTCAAACGTTCCGAGCCCGGCTTCTGGGAAAATCAAGTCGGTCAGAAGCCCGCGCAGAAAGAAAGACCGTTTGTCGCCATGCGCCCGCGTCGGCGCTTCCCGATGAGGTAAACCGATGGCGCTGATCATCGCGCCGACCATCTGGTCGATGGGCGAGCCTTCCTGAGTGGCAGATGTAAAATAGAAGCCGCGCAGCCAGGGAGATTCCTCGTAGCGGCTTTCGCCGAAGGTCGCGTCAATCAGCTGCTTCAAGGGACCCGTCAGGCTTTCAAATTGCGCAGGGAAACGGAAGACCGCGCCACGCGCCTCAAGCGCCATGTCCGCATCCAGCCGCGTCACCATCCGGTTCTCGAGGCTGCTTTGCAGCGCGCGAGTTTCGCGGTCAATCGTGGTGCCATCTACCCGGGCCTCAGTGCTGAGCGTTGCGCCCCAGACCTGTTCCCGGTCGCGGGTGGACAGCCCGTTGAAGCTTTCGACAAAGCCCGGAATGAGATCGGCCTTGGTAATCATCACGTAAACCGGCAGGCGCAGGCCCAGTTCCTCGGACAGCTCAGACAGGCGCTTGCGGATCTCGCGCCCATGCTCGCGGATGCTGGCCTCGGACCCCGACAGCTCTTGAACCGAGAGGGTAACGATTACCCCGTTTAGCGCCCGCCGACCACGGTGCTTGGTCAACAGCTCCAGAAAGCCGCGCCATTCGGCCGCGTCCACCTCCGGGTCACTTTCCTGCTGGACGTAGCGGCCCGCAGTGTCGACCAGCACGGCTTCTTCGGTGAAAAACCAGTCGCAATTGCGGGTTCCGCCGACTCCCTTGATGTCGTCGGAAAGATCAATCGGGAAATGCAGGCCAGATTGGCGCAAAGCAGTGGTCTTGCCGGTACCTGGTGGCCCAATGATGAGATACCACGGCATGTCGCGCAGAAATCTGCGCCCGCTCAGCTTGGAGCGTTTCATCTGCTCCATGATCTCCGCGAATTTCGAATTTACCTCTGCCACATTCTCCGCTCCGGGCATCGCGGGGACCTCGGGAGTTGCGGCAATTTCCGACACGAAGGCGCTGTTGGCGCGTGCGGCCCTGATTTGCCGGATAAGCACCCGCAAGAGCCAGATGACCCAGATGAGCCCAATCGTAACCAGCTTCGCAAGGTCGGTTTCGAGCGGCGCAAACTCCCCAAACTTCACAATGCCCCCGTACAGCCAGATAATAACGCTGAGGAGCGCCAGCCCAACCACGGTCCAGAACAAACGCGAGATGAAGAACCCGAGGATGGCTTTGATCACCGACATGTGCTCAGACCTTTTTCTGGATAATGATTTCAACGCGGCGGTTGCGGGCGCGCCCCTCCCGCGTGCCGTTATCGGCAATGGGCTCAGCCGCCGCCCGGCCCTCGAACTGAATCAGGTCCGCGGAGATGCCTGCCTGCACCAGAAGCTGCGCAATCGCCTCTGCCCGCGCCTCGCTGAGACGTTGATTGGACTGGAACGGGTTGGAGCGCTGTACGGGGATGCTGTCCGTATGGCCCACAACCCGGACCTGCCCCACAAATTCGGCGTTCTCAAGTATGACCCCGGCAACCGACGCGATGAGGGCGTTATATTCAGTATTCAGGTCCGCCTTGGCGGAGCGGAATACCTCCGGCTGGGTGGCCTGCACCACCAAGACAGCGAGGGAGACATCTTCCCGCCCTGTCAGCGCGCGCACCGTGTCTTCAGGCGCGGCGCTGGCAAAGAGCGGCAACAGTTCCAGCTGGAAGGGCGTGGCCAGAGGGGCCGGTTCGGCCACTGTCTCGATCACGGGTCGAAATATCCCGGCGCGCTCTGGCGGGGGCAGTATTTCAGACAAGGCGTAAAGCTGCTCGCCCCGGTTGCTGAGGCTAATGCTCATCACCGTGTAGATGCCAAGGATCAGCGCAGCTGCCACAACGCCAACGGCCCAGACGGGTACGACGAAGCCCCGGTTCTCATCCTCGGCCACCACCCCCTGCCAGAACGGCGAAAGCGGAGTGTCCAGCACCTCCTTGCTGTCCTGGGCACGTGCCATTTGGTGACGCAGCCGCAAAATGTCGGCCTCCCCCCCATCTGCAGTGATCCGGTATTTGCCGCGGAACCCCAAGGACAGGCACAGATAGGCCAACTCCAATAGATGCGGATCACGATCCGGGTATGCCATCAGGTCCTGCGTCAGGTCGAAAAAGCGGGTGCCTGCATCCACATTGCCGTAGAGCTGCGCCACCAGCGGCATGCGCGGCCAGCTGGACGCGGCGCCCCAAGGCGTGTTCAGGGCGATGTCATCGAGAAGTGCTGCGACGAACCATGCGGCCTTGTCGGCCCCGTTCAAGGGCACGCCCGCGGTTACGGCGGCGTCGCGGGCATCGGTGACGTTCTCCACCATCCGTTCGCGCAGCACATCCGCGTTGCTGGGCGGGCTGGCGGCTTCCAATTCCGGCGCGAGGCCCAACAAAGGCGAAAACGCGTTAATCAGCGGGTTGTCAGAGGCGCGGCTGTCTTGCAGGCGGGTCGACCCCGTTGCCACCTGCGAGGGTGGCGTGCCGAGCGGGCCGCTTTTGGGTGTCTGTTGCGCAGCTCGGCGGGTCTTGGGACGGATGCGGGTGCGACCCGCATCGGACTTCAGGCCAAATGGGTCGTCATCACTCATCGTTATTTGCTCACTATGTAGCAGTCGATATCGGGTTCACGCTCAAAGCTCCCCGCCACCCCGATCACGAAGCCGCGGCTGTCTTGCAGCGCGGCCCAATGATCCGAGCTTCGGTCAAGCTCCAGGCAGAGCCGATCGCCGTCATAAGGAATCTCGCGTGGCTGCGAATGCAGCGGTTTCAGCGCGATCCCCGGCAGTTTGGAAGTCCAAAGGTCGTCAAAATCCTCCGCCGCCCCAACCGTGGCCTGTTCGACGAAATGCCGGCGCATCATGGCTTCGGACATATCGCCGCCGATCCGCAGCACGATCCGGCTTTTGGCAACCAGCGCGGGGTTGTCCAGCCGGACGGTCCACACATTGTCGGAGTGGCGTTTGACCTGCAATACGCGCGACGAGGGCTCGACATGGCGAAGCGTCAGCATCATGGAACGGATCGTGTCCCACAACGCGTCAAAGGCGGGCTGCGGATTGATGTGGTCGTAAGGTTCAAGCTCGGCCAGCCGACGGGCGGAGGCACCGTAAGTGGCCATGCGCCCTGCAAGCTCCGCCAGCATGGCGAACAACTCGGACGGGTGCTGATTGTTCTGCGCAAGAAAATGCGCGGCGCGGGGGCGGGCGCTGTTTGCCAATTCGAGGATCAGCAAGTCCTCCATCGAGGCGCCGGTGCCATCCAGCACCATCGCGCTATGCGCATCGGCAATCCGGTCGAGTCCCACGACCAGCTCCTTCAGAAATTCCGCGTAAGCTGGCACGGCGCGCAGGCGCAAGGCAGGGGGCATGAACCCTTCGGTCAGGGTGACGGCGCCATCGGCGTTAAGCCCCTCAACCCGCGCGATCGGCAGGGTGGTGTATCCCTCGGTCGCCTCGCCGGGCAAGAGCAGGCGAGGCACCAGCCGGGCGACCTCGATATCTGTTGGATCAGCCCCGCCGCGGATGACGTCACGCACGGTCACGAGCTCGCCCTTATAACGCATGCCTGTAGACGCCGCGTGGCCGGGGTCGATCTGCGTCGTCCCCGCTCGCTCTGCCGGTATTGCAAGAAGCACCGGGCCCGCCCCCAGGTCAGAGGTGACGCGCACCTCCTCGACGGGTTGGCCGGTTCCGGGGATCGAGAACAGAGTGCCATCCGCGAAAATGCCGTCCGCGCGACTTAACCCGATCGTGCCTGCATTCAGCGCGGTCTGGTCCAGCTCCAGCTCAAAGAAGCCGAAGTTCTGCAAGGGCGCAGCGTTCAGCCCATGCCGGATCATCCATTCGACATAGCGGTCTTGCTGCTGGAAATGCTGGGTCCGAAGGAACAGACCTTCCGACCAGACCACCTTACTCGCGTCGCTCATCTAGGTTTTGTCTCCTGTAGGTCAGGCCAATTGCAGCGACACGCCGCTACCTGACACTGTGATATTGAGCCCGGCACTTTTGGCCGGGACGGCCACCTTGGCGCGGAACTGCTTGCCTGCGGGGTCGCGGAAGCCCGCGGTCACCCCGATTACCGTGGTGCCGGTCTCGACCGGGATGGCGCTTGCCGCTGCGCCTCCGGGGGCCAGCACAAGTTGATCGGACTTTACCAGATCGGCGCCGAGGGCCGCTGCGGGGGTTTGCAACGCGAAGTAATCCGCACTGTCGAAGGCACCTGAACCGCGCATCTGCAAGACAGTCAGGGTGACTGCGCGATCCGCGCCGTCCGGGCCCGGGTTCATGCCCGCAGCACCTGCCGCGTTCACCGACAGGACCACCGGGGCGGGCGCGCCACAGGCAGCCAACCCCAAAAAGCTGCCGCCCAAAAGGATGAAATTCCGGCGTTCTAAAAACATCACTTGCCTCCCTCTGTTTCGTAGGCGTCCCGAAAATCTGCGCCCACCTCTCCCAAAAATCTTTCTTCTGCGGCTTGTGCGATCTCTCGGTAGCGTTCCTCGTAGAGCTGCCACATCTTGGCGCTGCGCCCGCCTGCCACGAGCGTCTCCAGAAGACCGGTCTCGTCCATCTCGCGCTCTACTTCCGCCGGGTCAAACCGGTCGATCATGCGGCGAAGTGCCATCTGCAAGGCGGACCACGTGCGCACCTGATGGTCGGCTAAATCGCGGAAGGCACCCGTTACCGCCTTGTCGCCTTCAAGGTAGCTGTCGCCTGCGCCACGGATCAACGCCAGTAATGCCGCATCGGTATCTGGCATAAATTTCAGTGGATTAACGTCTTTGCTGGCAATGAGCGTCTGCGCCACGCGAACCTTTTGGCGCTCCTGGGAGCGGGTGCGCAGCAGGAACATCACGCCGTCGACCATCTCCCTGAGGCGGGCGCCCACGGCTTCCATCTCCGCTTCGGTGAAACCATCCATGTCGAGCCGCAGCCCACGCAACAGGGCCTCTTGCATGGCCCCGGTCCCGACCTGGAGGGGCGCGGTCATCTGTGGGCCGTCGACGGGAGTATCCGAGCGCGCCGTTTCTGCCTTGCCCACGACCTTCCGTCCCATTTCTTTCTGTCCAGGCGCATGAGTGATCTCGATGGGGGGCCAGGGCTCGGAACGGGTTTCGTCACTGGCACGGTCGAACGGGTTGCGATGCAGATCGCCTGGCTGCGTCTCTGAAGAAGGCGCGTCGGGAACAGGATCAGTCGCGGCGGGCGGATCATCGAAGAACCGGTCCGCGCCGATCGACTGGCGGTCAGAGCCCGCGCTGCCTGCGCGCAGGTCCAGCTCAAACGGGTTCTTACGGTCCAGGGGGGCGATCTCCGCTCCCTGATCAGGCGCAAACGGGTCGCGTTTCTTGACCCCGAATTGCGGCGGCAGGCTTGAGGGGCGTTCGACCGGGGCCTCGGGCTCCGACGGGGGGC
The DNA here is from genome assembly GCA_938030665.1 of uncultured Litoreibacter sp. GTDB lineage: Bacteria > Pseudomonadota > Alphaproteobacteria > Rhodobacterales > Rhodobacteraceae > Litoreibacter. Next base: position 21,934 of record CALHHY010000147.1, read on the forward strand.
CAAAGTCGAAGCCGTGGTTGGCCGATGCAACGGGCGTCACCGGCTCTGCAGTGGCCACGTCAAGCTGCACCTTGAACACGTAGTCGCCCATGCGCAGGCGCATCTCATGTTCCAGCTTGGCAGAATTGCCAGAGCCCAGTGCCTCAGACCGGCCATCGACATAGAGCCCGCCGGAGCTTGCATCTAGCGCGCAAATCTCCCCCGTCTCGTCGGTGATCACGCAATGGCGCCGGGAGACGAACATATCCGGATCGTCAATCGTCCAGTCGCACTCATCCCCGCGCCCAATCACCAGCTGCCCGCCCACATATTCGCGGCTCAGCTCGCGCTGTGGATGCGGGGCGGCCTCAAGGGTCAGTTTGACGCTCACGCCGCCACCGTTGCGACCGGAACCCCGGCCTCTTCGCGGCTGACGCGCGCGACCTTCAGGTCATCTGCATCCTTGTCGCCCGGCGGGTTGACCCAGGCCGTGCGACCCAAAACCGCTTCCCCGATCCGCGCGGCGGGCACGTCGGAGGCGCGCAGGATCAGCCGCAGGTCGAACTCCAGTTCCTTGCCCGCTGCCGCTATGATGGCGTGGCGGAGCCGGTCCCAAAGCGCAGAATCAGATAGGAAAGCCCTGAACTTCTCTACCGAAAGCGGTCCGACCTGCAGCTCCGCCCGCGATTGTCGATCAAAGCTACGCGCGCCCGCTACTGCGCCGGTGCCCAGCCCGCAATGCTGCACGCCCAGCCGGGTTTGCAGCCGCTCGGGTAGCTCCATCCAATGGCCCACGAACTCTTGCAAGGTGACCGGCGCGTCGATCACCGTAGACAGGAAGCTGACCAGCCGCTCGGGGTCGTTGCGGTCCTGCACAAGATTGGTTGCGTGATGCAGCTTGGCGTCATCGATACGCCCGTCGCTCGTCGCACTGCCCGGCATGCCCAGCCCAGCAAAGGCGCGCAGCATCGCGCTAACCCGGCCCCCGTCGTCATGAGCAAGCTGGATTTCTGGCCGAGCCTCCGCCCAGGCCCGCCAATAGAGCGCCAGCATCCGGTGCTGCAGCATATTTACGAAATCCAGGAAGGACGTGTCCGCCAAGGCGCTGGCATTGTCACCCGCAAACCAGCGGTTGGACATTCGCTCCATCACCCAGCGCGTTATATGGAGGGGCATCGGCCCTTCAGGGCCCAGCAGACCCAAGACGTTGACCGCGACCTCAGGCACCTCCGATCCTGGCCGCTTGTTCAGCTGCGCGACGTCCTGCGTGGCGAAGGCCAGCCGCACTGATTGCCCAAGCCGCGCGGGTTCACGGTCTGGCCCGCCGGACCTTCCGAAGCGGTGCCCGTCCCGCTCCAACAACGCAAGCATCCGGAAGAAGTCCATTTCCGCGATCAGCGCCTCCGTGTCAGGGGTCGTTTCGGGGGCCGCCATTAGATCAGCGCCCGGGTGCCCGGCGTCATCGGCCATACGACCTCCTGTTGTTGTTGGGTGAGTACAGTGCGGGTCTGCGCGAAGCTGTTGATGGAGATATGGCGCGCAAAAAGCCGCGCCAGAAGGGCTGAGAGTAGCAGCCGGGAGCCGCCCGTCAGCACGGTTTCATCGACATCAAGGGTGATCTCGACCCCATGGCCGAAGCAAAGCGGGCCCGGCACACCCAGCCGCTCGATCACCGGCTTGGAGCGGACCCGGTTGATCGACCTCCCATGTCGCTCCAACTTTGGATCACCACGATCGGCATAGAGCTGCAAGAGCGCCCGCAAGGGCTCGCTATCTTTGCCTTCGGCCGCCAGCGATACGTAGTTCAGGCTCAACTGCGAAATCCAGCGCCAGGTCAGATCGTCAAGCTTGCGTTCCGCACCCGTGCCCTGCGGCAGGGAGGACCGCAAAGAGGGGCGCGGGCGCTTGAACGCCTCCAGCAGGTCGACGGAGGCTACAGGGTCCCCGGTTTCCAATGTCAGGACTGGCTTTTCGTCCAGAATAGGTAGGTCGCGATTGGTGCAGAGCGCCCGGATATCGAGCCGCTGCACATCTGTATTGGCGCTTGCGGTCCCCGGCCGAGAGACGCTGATAAACATATCGTCGCCGGTGTAGCTTGTGCGGGTCTGCCCGCGCCGTATCTCGTCCTCACCCGGCCTGCGGGCACGGCGTTCCACCGAATAGACCAGCCCCGACTCGCTGCGCTGTTCCAGCGAGAATAGCGGCGTGATCCGGGCCTGCTTTCCGGTCGCCTCCGCATTTTCGACCCGCAGAAGGCGGAAAATCTCGTAGTCGCGGGGCCTGGTCCGGTCGGCATGCACAATATGGGCGCTGCGTTTAGGGTCGAGCGGGACCAGATTGCATTCCTGCTCGAACAGGTTAACGAGCGGGGCAACACAAAGCTGGAAATCGCCTTGTTTGACATCGCCCAAAGCAGGCTGTTCCCGGTCAAACAGAATCACCAACTCCACCGTATTATTCCCACTGGCGCGGATCACCGGGGCAAGCCCGGAGAGCCGCACATAGTGGAAGCGCTGCGGCATCAGGAAATATTCGCGCAGCAGGCGATATCCTTCAAAGGAGTGGCGCAGCTTGGGTGTCAAGGCCTCGTCGTCAGAGACACCGATCATTGCGGGCGTGGCTGTGGCGCGAAATTGTTCAGACTTGTCGGACGGACGGGCAAGCGCAGTACGGCCAAAGCCGAATATTGCGTCGAACAAGGCAGGAGCGCGGTTACTAGCCCCAAAATAAAGGTCCAACTGATCGAGCGACAGCTCGCTTAGCGTGCCGGGGCCGTGGCGTTTGACCACGATCCGAAGACCCGCTTGAGGCGTCGGGTCCCTACCTTTGGTGATCCCTGCCTCCGACAGCGCGCCGGGGTCTTGCAGGTAATCGACGTCAGCCACCTCAATGGGCCAAAGCGGCACGTCCTGTGCGGTGGTGTAAGTCGCCCTCGTTCTGAGTCCGTCGCGTATGCCCGACACCAGCCTTGTACCGCGTTTCACCACATGACCGCCCAACATGGAGATCAGCTGCGGCCCCGGCACCAACCGGGCCATCGACATGGCGGGCGCGGGGCCCGCAAGGTCGGGGTAGAGCGTATCCAGCAAGTTGCGGACATAGCGGCTGGCCTCGCCGTCAACTTTCAACCGGGTGCGGGCGCTCAGGAAGGCCACACCTTCCAAGAGCCGTTCGACATAGGGGTCGGGGCAGGGCGTGCTTTCAATGGACAGGTTTCGCGCCACATTGGGGTGCAGCGCGGCAAATTCACCGGCCATCCCGCGGATGTGGTCCAATTCCTCCTCGTAATAGGCGAGAAACGCGCGGTCCATCAGACCTCCTCCACGGTGGTGGCAGCCGCGCCATTATCAAGGTCAATCGCTGTGGAGAGACGCAGTCGCTCCGGCACCGGAGACAGTAAGAGCACCCCGTCAATATCAATGCGCATCCCCGTCTTGGGGTCGACGCGCACCTTCACCTTCACTGTTCCGCGCTTCAGGCGGGGTTCAAAAACGTGCAGCACGTCCCGGATTTCACGCTCCAAAGCGTGCTTGTCAAAATCGGAGCCCCGCCGACCTGAAAAGGACGGCACCCCGTAATTCAGAACGCTGTCGCGCACGTTGGGAAAATCTTGCAGTTGCTCCTCGGTGGATTTGACCCGTTCGGCCTCCAGATCGGTGAGCAGAAAATGGGCCTCTAATCGCGCGATGTTGAATAGCATCTCGATGTCACGACGTACGGCCTCGCGCAGGGTGTCGGCGTCCACGATGACGCCGCGCTCCTCCAGATAACGGCGGCGCTGCGACTTCTGCACCAGCAGGTGCAGCCGCTGCCGGTCTTCTGTGGCAAGGTCGTTCAGCCGCTCAATGGCTCGTGTTCCGCCGTCGATGACCTGGTCCAGATCAATGTCCGGGCCAAGGTCCTTTTGCAGATCAGCGCGCAGGCTGTCTGTTTCTGCCGCTATGCCCGGCAGGTCGTCTATCAGCCGGTCCCACAGGGACGGCTGCACCAGTTCCTGCCGGGCGCCAATTTGGGCAGAGGTATCAGACATGGTCCGGGCTTACACACCAGCCGCGATGTCGTATTCGATTTCGTGCTCGTCCCCGGCGGAATGGTCATCGGCCTGGACCGTGTACAAGACCTTGACGTTCTCGAACGCAAAGCCAACCCCTTCCTCGATCTGAAGCCCGTCCTCTGGAGTTGGCAGAATGGTGTAATCGGAGACGATGACATTGGTCATGGTGATGACAAGATAGTCCAAATGCGCCTCCCCAGAGTCCTTGCGCACTGAGAGCACGATCTCGTCAAATGACTTGCCTTGCATGCAGGCCAAAGCCAGGTAGGGCGAAGACGCGTCGTAATATTTCGACACAGTCAAGGTTGACACACTGGCCCGCGCTTTAGAGCGGCCACGGCCCATCTGCGCCGCCGCACCCTGGCTTATGCCCCAACTGATCGCATGAACGTCAATCTCATCCTCATGGTCGGAACGTTGGCTCTCGCCCGCAACGTCGGGGACTAGCAAATATCCTGTAAGCGCCATTGAAATTCTCCTTCAAAAAAATCGTGAATTTAGGTCTTTACGGAAGGCAGTTCTGAGACCAGCCGCAGGCTCGCGTTGATACCCTCCAGTTGGTAATGTGGTCTGAGAAAAAACCGGGCATTGTAGTATCCTGGACGACCCTCGACACTGTCGACTTGCACCTCGGCAGCGGCAAGCGGACGTTTCGCCTTGGCCTTGTCATCGGCCATCGCCGGGTTGGCCAGAACGTAGCGGTTGATCCACTCGCTGAGCCAGACCTGCATGTCGGCGCGCTCCTTGAACGTCCCGACCTTGTCGCGCGCGATGGCCTTGAGGTAATGCGCAAAACGGCTGACCGGGAACAGGTAGGGCAGGTTGGCACTGAGCCGCTCATTGGCCTGCGCATCCGGGTCGACCAACTTGCCCGCGCGGGTTTCGTCATCCTGCAGGGAATGCGCGCCGATAAAGGCCGCAAGGTCGGTGTTTTTGCGGTGCAGGATTGGCATCATGCCCAGCTTGGCCAGCTCCGCCTCCCGCCGGTCGTCAATGGCGATCTCGGTGGGGCATTTCATGGCGATGGAACCGTCATCTGTCGGGAAAGTATGAACGGGGAGGTTGGTCACCGTGCCGCCTGATTCCACCCCCCGGATCTGGGTGCCCCAACCCGACAGCTTGTGGCTGCGGTTGATATTGACACCCATCGCGAAGGCCGCATTCATCCAGACATAGTGGTCATGCTTGCCGGCGATCTGTTCCTCGAAGTCGAAGCCTTTGACCGGCACCGTTTCCGCACCATAGGGCAGGCGGCCCAGCACGCGTGGCATGGTCAGTCCAATATAACGGGCGTCTTCACTCTCTCGCAGTGACTGCCAGCTGGCGTAGTCGGGAGAGGACACGATGCCTTCCAGATCCTGCGGGTTTGGTAGCTCCTGCCAGCTTTCCATCTTGAAGAGTTGCGGCGCGGCCGCGGCGATAAATGGCGCATGGGCCGAGGCGCAGATGCCGGAAAGCTCTCGCAGCAGGCCGACATCCTTCGGCTTGTGGGAAAATTCATAAGCCCCAATGATCGCGCCAAACGGTTCGCCCCCGAACTGCGAATACTCCGCCGCATAGATGCTCTTGTAGATGGGCGATTGATCCCACATCTGGCCTTCGAAGTCTTCCAGCGTGTCGGCCAGCTCATCCTTTTTGAGGTTCATCACACGAATCTTGAGCTTCTGATCAGTCTCGGTGTTGTTCACGAGGTAATGCAGGCCGCGCCAGGTGCCCTCCATCTCCCGTATGGCGTCGGAATGCAGCACTTCATTCATCTGGTCGGACAACATCGAGTCGATGCCCGCGATCAACGATTTGATCGACTTGGTCGCGTTACCCGAGATCGTGGCGCTGCCCGCCTTCTCCTTCGCGGCGAGGGCGAGATTGGCTACCAGCGCCTGGATTTTCTCACCTTCGCTGTCCTTGACGCGGAAGTCCTTCTCCAGAAGTTCGGAGAATTCGCCAAGGTCGAGGACTTCGGCTTCGGCGGCTTCGGCGCCGCCCTGCAGTTCGGTGTCAGCCATGACTATACCTCCTCGCTTTCATTGTTCTTCATCGCTTCGTCGGCGGCCTGAGCCAGTAGCGGTTCGTTATTCAGCAGCTGAGCGATGCGTTTCTCGGCATCGACCCTGCCGTCCATGTAGCCAAGCAGCTCTTCAAGCTTGCCGCGCATCTTCAACAACTCGGCCAAGGGTGGAATTTGCTCGGCCATCTTGTCGGGGGAGAAATCGCCCATGCTTTTGAAGCTAAGGTCAACGAAAAGCTCGTCTTCTGCATCCTCGCCGTCGGCGGAGGGCAGGGTATTTTTCACCCGCGTTTTCACCCGCGGTGACAGACCTTCCATGAACTTGTTGAAACGGCCCGCATCGGTTTCAACGAAATTGCGCTCACCAACAGGCTTCTGGGCTTCCTTGCTTTCAGATGACCCCGCCAGATCAGCCATCACCCCCATCACAAAGGGCAGTTCGATGGTGGTCGGGCTGTCGTAATGCTCCACGTCATATTCAATTTGCACACGCGGCGCGCGATTTCGGCCGGTACTCTTCTGCTTACTCTCGGACATAAATTACTCCTTCAATAAATCAGTTATTTCTTCTTGGCGTCCTCCATGCCCGCCACGCTCTTGAATTCCTTCATGCCCGAGGGCGCGACCTCCTCCATCAGTTCGAGGAAATCCATGGGCACCATGCGCCGCATTCGCCGGGCCAGATGCGGAATCGGGCTGGCGGGCTCTGTGCGTTCATAAAATGCGACAATGCCATCCAGGGCGCGCTCGACATCGGCGCGCGACCCTATGGCTCCCGGCACGCGACCGTGGGTGGCACTGCCATTGGTCTGGGGAGCCGCGATGGGTGCGCTGGGTTGGCTCACTTGCGTCTTGGTGGAACTTGCCTCTGACGGGCTCGCGCTCTCTAGTGTTTTGCGCACCATCGTCAGAAAGTCAGACAGCTCGGGCAGGCTCAACGGCGAGCGCTCCCCGAAGGCCCCGGCCTCTCCGAACGTGTCGCAAAGGGCGGCGACCGCCGCCTCGCAGGCTTGCAGATCGGCCAGAAAGGCCGCAGCGCGCTTTGGCTCCTCTGCGTTCAGCCCGCCCAGCGCGCCGTTCACCCGATTACGCCGGGTCTCATGCTTGACGGCGATTGCTTCGAGCTCTGCAGCACCCAGGCCAGAGACGGCCCGCGCTTTCATGTCGTGCGGGGTCAGCGTGCCGATGGAGACATCATAGCCCAGGATCGGCCCGATGCCGCGTGGCTCCAGCATGGGCGAGAATTTCAGATCGCCCAGCAGCCCGTTCTCGTCATTTTCCAGTTGCTTGAGCGCGTTGATGCGCGGCGTGGCAGCGGCGCGTGGATCGTCCCGCTTGCGCAATTCCGGATGCAGGCTGTCCCAATGCGTGGCAAGGGTCTGGCTGAGCATATCAAGCCCGGCGGCAAGCCCTGCAAACCCCTCGCTCGCGTAGCCGGCTCGCACCAGCATCACAAGCAGTCGCAGGTCGCGTCCGCTGGCTGCCAGCACCAATCCCTGTTCAGCAACCTCGTCCCAAGGTACCGGCACGGCACCGGGGTTGATATCGCCTTCACGGGTCAGGCGAACGGACTTGGCGGCTGGCTCCAGCAGCCGTTCAAGCGCGTGAAACCTGGTGTCATTTCTGAGCTCTGTTCCGGACGGGTTATCCCCGTCGACAGGCTCAAGAAGGGCGGCAAAATTCATAACCCAACCTAAGAAACTAATATAATCAATGTCGTCCAATTGGGGGTAGCAGAGACGATTCTGCCTAGTGAATCAACAAAAACCATGACTCTGCGTAACAGCTTGGCGCTTTTTCACAGTGCCCTCACAGGGGCCTTACGCGCCGCTAACGGATGGCTCGGGACTTATTCGAAACCATAGGCGAACCCCGCGTCTGACCCCGAAACGGTCACTTTGGTCATGGCTTCCCCTTCCAGCGATTTGTGCAGAATCTGGCGGCTGAGCTCAGGCAAAAGCGTGTTCGTGAGGATTGCGTCGATCATCCGTCCGCCGCTTTCGATCTCGGTGCAACGCGTCTTTATGACGTCGAGCGCGGAGGGTTCGATCACCAACTCTGCGTCATATCCAGTGCCCAATCGTTTCGCGATAGACCGTAGCTTATGACCTGCAATGACCTCGATCATCTTGTCCGACAGCGGGTTGAACGGGATGGTCACGACGCGGCCCAGAAGCGCCGCGGGGAAGACTTTCAAAAGGGGCGCGCGCAGCGCCGCGTCCAGCTCCTCCAGATTGGCCGCCTGGGTGCCGTCCTCTGTCATGGTCATGATCTCGTCAGACCCAACATTGGAGGTCAGAAGGATCAAGGTGTTCTTGAAGTCGATCCGCCGCCCCTCGCTGTCATCCATCATCCCCTTGTCAAAGACCTGGAAGAAGATTTCATGCACGTCAGAATGGGCCTTCTCGACCTCATCAAGCAGCACCACCGAATAGGGCCGGCGTCGCACGGCTTCGGTCAAAAGCCCGCCCTTGCCGTAGCCCACATAGCCGGGCGGCGCGCCTTTGAGAGTAGAAACAGTATGTGCTTCCTGAAACTCGCTCATATTGATGGAGATCAGGTTGCCCTCGCCGCCATACATCTGATCAGCCAGCGCAAGTGCGGTCTCCGTCTTGCCGACACCTGACGGACCGCAAAGCATGAAAACACCCACCGGCTTTTCCGGCGCACCAAGCCCTGCCGATGAGGTCTGTATGCGGTTCGCAATCATTTCCATCGCGTGATCCTGACCTACGACGCGCTCCGCAAGGGTCTGCGCAAGCATCAACGCGCGTTCGGTCTGGCTGGCCATCATCCGCCCCATCGGGATGCCGGTCCAATCCTGTACGACGGAGGCGACAGCCATCTTGTCCACCGATGGCAGGATAAGCGGGGTTTCCCCCTGCGCTTCGGTGAGGCTCGCCATCTTGGCGCGCAGATCGATCAGCGCGGCGTCACGGTCAAAAGGCGCGGCCTCCGTCTCGACCTGAGCCGCGTCCTTGTCGATTTCTACGCCCTCGCCGGTATCGTCCAGAACCGCGCCTGAGGCCCTGAGCTGTGCGCGGAGCTCCAGAATGTCTTTCACAAGCGCCTGTTCGGCCGCCCACCGGGCGGTCGCCGCATCCAGTTCGGACCGTGCAGTCTCGATAGCGGCGTTCACTTGCTCCTCCCGATCGGCGGTATCAATGCCAATCTCGCCCTCCCGCTCGATGATCCCGGCCTCAATCTCCAAAGCGGCGAGGCGGCGCGCGATGTCGTCCACTTCGGCGGGCGTTGCGTGCTGCGAGACCGCCACCCGCGCGCAGGCCGTGTCGAGAAGCGAGATCGCCTTGTCCGGCAGCTGGCGACTGGGGATGTAGCGATGCGAGAGCTTCACGGAGGCCTCGATCGCCTCGTCCAACACCTCCACCTGATGGTGCTTCTCCAAAACCCCGGTCACGCCGCGGCACATCAGGATCGCCTTTTCCTCGTCCGGCTCCTCGATCTTAACGACCTGGAAGCGGCGGGTCAGCGCCGGGTCTGGCTCGATATGTTGCTTGTATTCAGCCCAGGTGGTGGCTGCAACAGTGCGTAATTCGCCACGCGCAAGTGCAGGTTTCAGAAGGTTGGCCGCGTCGCCGGTGCCGGCCGCGCCGCCCGCCCCAATCAGCGTGTGCGCTTCGTCGATAAACAGGATAATCGGTGTGTCAGAGCTTTGCACCTCGTCAATCACTGTTTTCAGTCGTTTCTCAAACTCCCCCTTCACCGAGGCGCCCGCCTGCATCAGCCCGATATCGAGCATGTGCAGGTCCACATTGGCCAGCTGCGGCGGAACATCGCCCTTGGCCAGTCTTTGTGCGAAACCTTCCACGACGGCGGTTTTGCCGACGCCCGCTTCACCGGTCAGGATCGGGTTGTTCTGCTTGCGGCGCATCAGGATGTCGATAATTTGCCGGATCTCGGTATCGCGGCCTACCACGGGGTCTATCTTGCCTTGACTTGCCCGCGCGGTCAGGTTGGTGGCATATTTGTCGAGGGAGGATTGTCCGGCCTGCGCTGCCTTTTTCGTGGTCTGTCTAGCCGCGCGGACCTCCTTCCGCTCCAAAGACGCGGCCAGCAGATCGTCCAGCTGCGCGGCCATCCCTGCCGGATCCAGCTTGTCGAACTCTGGACTGATCTTGAAAAGCAAGCTCTCCAACACCGGTACTTTCAACGCGCCCAAGAGCAGGTAGGCGGAACGCACGGTGTCGTCGCCACATTCCAGGGAGCCGAAATTCCACGCCTCCTGAATCGCGTGGAAGATATGTTCCGAGAACTCCTCCACCGAACCCGCGCCATGAGGCAGGGTGTCGGTGGCGCGCAACATGTCACCGGTCAGTTGGTGGCGGTCTACCCCGGCAGCAACAAGCAAAATATCGAAGTCAGACCGGTCACTATCGGCCAGTTCGGTAACGAAATGCACCAGCTCTACATAAGGGTTGCCACGCCGTTTGGCAGCCTGGGCCGCGCCAGAGAAAGCCTGCAAACATGTTGGATTAAGTTTTCCGACCAGCTCTTTGCGCTTTACGGTTTCTGGTGACCCACGAGACGCCATAATCGGGCTCCCTCAACAAATTTAAATTTGGTGTTTTCTAAAAGAGGTGAAATAATCGAAATGTTCTGATCTCTGATTGTAGACATAAAATGATTGATATGGCGACATTTTTGATTGCGCCCGCCAATGCGCGCGTTGGGGGCAGCACATGATTAACCCAATGCCCGGCGACATCTTCGCCCCCGGGCAGATCCTCAACAATACTTACGAAATTCTCGGCGTGCTCGGGCGCGGTGGCACCGGGGAGGTCTACCTCGCGCGCAATCAGGTGGTGGAACGCCAGGTTGCCATCAAGGCGTTGAATTCCGAGTTTTCCGGCAACGCCGAGTATATCGAACTGATGAAACGCGAGGAGGAGATTCGGGATATCATCCACGACGCAGTGGTGCGCTATTCGGAATGCTCCCGATCAGATCAGGGCCATGTATTTCTGGTAATGGAGTATGTCGACGGGGTTTCGCTCAATGACGTGATGATGGAGCGTCGGCTCGATGAAAAGGAACTCCTGATCATCGCTCACCGCGTTCTTGAAGGGCTGGTGGAGGTGCACAAAAAGGGAATCGTGCATCGTGACCTGTCGCCCGACAACATCATCTTGCGCAGCGGGGCACCCGATCGGGCCACCATCATCGATTTTGGCATCGCCAAGGACACCAGCACGGGCGCGCGAACCATCGTCGGAAACGATTTCGCCGGAAAATACGAATATGCCGCGCCGGAGCAGATGGACGGCAAGACGGTGTTTCAATCCGACCTCTATGCGCTCGGCGCCGCTCTTCTGGCAGCGCACCGGCGCGAGATCCCGTTTCTTGGGACCACGCCGGGGGAGATCGTCCGCCGCAAGCAGGAACCGCTCGACACAAGCGGCGTGCGCCCCCCGCTCAAAGACTTGATCGAATGGCTCGCCGCGCCGCAGATCGGCGATCGACCTAAGGACGCCCAAGACGCGTTGCAACGGCTCGACACGCAATACCTTAAGCCCTCCGGCAAACGCACCGACGGGGCTGCGCCGCGGAAAACCGGGCGCAACTCGCGAAGAGGTGGCGGGTTGACCTGGCTGTTGGCGCCAGTGCTGGCCGGGCTTGCCGGCGTCGGGCTCTGGATGGGCGGGTTTTTAGACGAGTTCTTCACCGAGCCCCTGCCGGTGGCCAATCCCTACAGCCTGACCGCCAGCCTCAGCGAGGATGGCAGTACCATGCTGGACGGGCACGCTCCGGACGTGGCCACGCAAACTCTGTTCCAAAAGCGCTTCCGCGACGTCGCGGGCAGCGATGCCGGTGCAGGTGAGGTGACTTTGGCCACTGGCATGCCGTCCCCCGAATGGCCGGGCCATGTTGGCGATGCTCTGGCGCTTGCGGCAGGCCTTGAGGATTGGGAACTGTCGGTCGAAGGCACCGCCCTCTCTCTGACCGGGCTGGCACAGAACGCGGCCAGCAAGGGGGCCATCACCATCGCGATTGATGACTGGGCTGCGGGTGCCGGGTTCTCCGCAACCTCTGCCATTCTGGCGGGCCCGCGCATCTTGCGGGCAGCGGTGGTCGATCAGGCCGTGCAGCCCGTCACCACCTGCGGCCCCATGCGCCAATCAAGCCCGCCGCCCGAGGGTTACGGCCTGTTTGAAACAATTACGCTGACGGGCGATCTGGCGGAGGCGAAAGACATTGCGCGGATTGAAACCACGCTTGCTCCTCTTATCGGAGATCGACGCCTCAGGATGGATGCGGTAGTCCTGAACCCCGACCTCTGCGCCATCCGCGCGGTGCTGCCGGCGGCACCTGAGGCCAATCTGTCTATCGCACTGAGCAATGGCGATACCGGCGCGCAGAATCTTGCCGGCGTGTTCACCACAAACGAGAACCCGGTTGTTGACATCCGCGTGCCCGCCACGATCACCGAAGGGTCTCTTTGGGTGCTGGTGGTCGATAACACCGGCAAGGTCTTCCACATCCTGCCCAATGTGAACGACACCGCCCACAACATCGCCGATCTGGGAGTGGTGGAAAACGGCATCCGGCGCATCCGGGTGCTCTATTCCATAGACGAATTCCGCGCAGACACGACCCGCATTGCAATGCGAGTAACGCAAGGCAATTACGGCAAGAGCGAAATCATTGCGATCCTCACCCGTTCCGACCTCTTCGACCTGCGCCGCCCCCGGGACGAAAGCGTCACTTCCGTGGCCGAGGCCCTCGGCGAGGCCTTCGCCGTGCGCAGCGACGAGCTCATCGGCATGGCCGCCCGCGTTATCGATGCAAGGCCCTGAGGTGGGGATTATCGGACAGTTGTGATTGAGACTGGAACAGCCGAGCGGCCGAGTTGCGGCCGAAGCGGACTTGTGCACATGCAGCTATCGCGACCCAGAAAACTGTCATGTCCGCTGCGTTTGAATTTAGGAAATACAAAAGGTTTTCCGTTTGCAGGCATTCGAACGGGTAGAAACTAAAAATCCAAACTATCCAATTGCGGCGTGCAGGACTGATCTTTGAGACGCGGGCCGCTGTCTAATTTTGCTGCGAAGAGTCCAAAGGTAGCGAACTGGGCGAGGGGTGCCATTCCCTTAGGTGACAAAAGGCGAAATTTGGTCGTTCAAAAATATTTCTGGACTCGACTGTATATTGTCGACAAGGTGTCGACAAGAAATGATCCCGATTTTGAGGTTCAATTCCACCGTGGCGAAACCAGAAACAACTTCGGCTTTTCAGCGCGGCGCGGCGTCGGGTGAGATTTATCGCGTTCTGCGCGACGAAATCCTGACCCTTCAGCTTGAGCCCGGAAAATCACTGGATGAGACAAGCCTTTCGAAGCGGTTTGCTGTGTCGCGATCCCCGA
>CALHHY010000148.1 GCA_938030665.1 uncultured Litoreibacter sp.
CGCCCATTGTCTAAGATTCCCCACTGCTGCCTCCCGTAGGAGTCTGGGCCGTGTCTCAGTCCCAGTGTTGCTGATCATCCTCTCAAACCAGCTATGGATCGTAGGCTTGGTAGGCCATTACCCCACCAACTACCTAATCCAACGCGGGCTAATCCAATGGCGATAAATCTTTCCCCCGAAGGGCACATAAGGTATTACTCTCCGTTTCCAGAGGCTATTCCTTACCATTGGGTATATTCCCACGCGTTACTAACCCGTCCGCCGCTCACCCGAAGGTGCGCTCGACTTGCATGTGTTAGGCCTGCCGCCAGCGTTCGTTCTGAGCCAGGATCAAACTCTCAAGTTGAAAAGCGCTTACACGCTTATCCTTGACGTCGAACCTCTGCACATATCAATCACCAAGGCTTACTGAACCTTGATGACCATTCTTTCTGTTTGTTGTGCTTAGGACTTCAAAGAAGTCGAAAGCCGTCCAAACAGTGAAGCTGACCTTACATCATCGAGCCGAAGCTCTAGTAAGTCGACATGTAAGAGGTTGATCCATCGAAATGTCCAAACCGCCCACATATCTCTTCAGATACTATCAATTTCAAAGAGCGTAGAGACAAAAACCAACCGAAGCGCCTGATCTTGTTCGGCGCGCCAGCCTGTATAAGTCTCTGTTATTGTTCCGCTTTCTTGACCGTGTGGCCTGTCTGGCGCCCCGTTGGTGCATCTCTGCGCCGCCGGTGAAGTGGGTTCTAGGCCCAGTGACGGGTGCCCGCAACCACTTTTTTGCCTGTTGCCGAACTTTTTTGCCATTTTTCTTCATTACCGTTTATTTTCAAATACATAGGTAGATAATTAACTTGCAAAAATTCGACAAAGCTGGGGTTTGGGGAGGTGTCAAAGGGTCGGTCACCCCCATGAAATGGGGCTTTTCCACAGACTCGCAGTCGAATGTGGATGAATCTGCCCGGAATCGCGGCTGAATCACCCTGTTTGCTGCCGAGTCACCGACTCGCTCAGCTCGAAACTATTATCTTTTGGGAAGAAGGGCGCGTCCGCGCAGCGCCAGCAGCACAATGATCGTCCCCAGATAGATCAGTGACTCGGGGTCCCAGATGCGTTGCAGCAGCACATAATGCAGCCCTCCCAGAAAGACCGCGGGATAGGCCAGCTTATGAATGTTCTGCCAAACTTTGGGGCCGTATTTCTTGATCGCCGCGTCGCTGGAGGTCAGCATCACCGGGATGAGAAACACGAAGGCTGCCATGCCGATGGTGATATAGGGGCGCTTGAGGATATCGCTCCACATCTGACCCCAGGCCCATTGCATGTCCAGCCAAAGCCAGACGCCCAGATGCAGTGTTATATAGAAGAACGTCAGGTGCCCGAGCGCGCGGCGGAACTTGATCAGCTTCAGCTTGAACAGATCACGCAGAGCACGAATGGCCATGGTGGCGATGAAGAACTGCAACGCCAGCTCGCCCAGCCAATGCTCGATGGTTTTAGCTGGGTCGATGCCGAGCCGGTCGCCAAACAGGTCATAGGTCCCGCTAACCGCCAGAATGACGCCGGCAATAATGTAGATGCCCGGCAAGCCGCCAATCACATAGATGACCCATTTTGGAATGGGTCTTAAGGCGGCGTTGATCCGCTCCGACGTGGTGGGGGCGTGGCTCATGCCTTGTTCTGCAACAAACAGGTTTCAGAAGCGATAGCTAATCCGTCGCAGCAGATCAGGAGAGGCAGTGCTACAACAACCTCTCCCGATCTTCCTATCTTCGGCGCTATTCGGACCTAGAATTCCTTGGCTAGGTCCATTCCTTCATAGAGGCTGGCCACTTCCTCCTCGTAGCCATTGAACATCAAGGTCGGGATGCGCTTGGCCAGTATGCCGCCGCCCACACGGCGCTCCGACGCCTGACTCCAGCGGGGGTGATCCACATTGGGGTTCACATTGCTATAGAAGCCGTATTCGCGCGGGTTGATCTGGTTCCAGCTGGCGACGGGCTGCTCGTCAGTCAGGGTGATGCGCACAATCGACTTGATCGACTTGAACCCGTATTTCCACGGAACAACCAGCCGCAGCGGCGCGCCGTTCTGGTTCGGGATATCCTTGCCGTAGATGCCGGTGGCAATGAAGGACAGCGGGTGCATCGCCTCGTCCAAGCGCAGACCCTCACGGTAGGGCCATGGGATGAACTGCCGCTTCTGGCCCCACATCTCTTCGGGACGCATCAGGGTTTCGAAGCCCACATATTTGGCGCCGTCTTGCACGCCGGCAAGGTTCAGCAAATCGGCCAGCTCAAACCCGTTCCAGGGGATCACCATGCTCCACGCCTCAACGCAGCGGAACCGGTAGATACGTTCTTCCACCGTCATCTGGGACATAATGTCCTCAAACGAATAGGTGCCGGGTTTCTCGACCATCCCGTCAATCTCAACCGCCCAGGGCGAGGTCGTCAGCGCCTCTGCATAGGCCGCCGGGTCACCCTTGCCGGTCCCGAACTCGTAGAAGTTGTTATACTGGGTAATCTCTTCCCACTTATTGGGCTCTTCATCCGTCGAATAGGGCGAGGTTGCCGCCGCCGCAGAACCCCCAATGCCGCCAACGGCCATGGCCGCGGTACCAGCCATGAAGGCGCGGCGGTTCATAAACACGTTTTCGGGCGTGACATCGGCCCAGGTCAGATCAGAAGTAAATCGATTAGCCATCAAGTTCCCCTTTTGCTTCGAAGACATATGACGGCTGGCACCATTTCAACCAAGAAAAATCGGGCTGACCTCACGCATTTGTTGGGTCACATCCGCGGATCAACGTCCGGGTAAAGCTCGTCCAGTGGCACGGATTTCCCGGTATCCTGCACAATGCGGACATGCTGCCGGTTCATCTGGCGCGGCTCGGCCACGCCCACGGAATGGGCGATGGTCTCCACTTCCTTGACGATACTTTTGGCGTAAAGCGCGACCTTTTTATATTTGTCCTCCGGCACCAACCCCTTCTGGAATCGGGGGTTATGAGTGGTGATCCCGGTGGGGCATGTGTTCTTGTTGCACTTCATTGCCTGGATGCAGCCAAGCGAGAACATGAACCCACGGGCGGAGACAACGAAATCCGCGCCCGCCGCCAACGCCCACGCCACGTCCCCCGGCACCATCAGCTTGGCAGAGGCCACGAGCTTAATCCGTTCTTTCAGCCCGAACTCCCGAAGCAGATTGGCAACCTCCGGCAGCGCCTCGCGAATCGTGACCCCCACAAGGTCCATCAGCGGCAGGGGGGAGGCGCCCGTGCCCCCCTCGCCCCCGTCCAGCGTGATAAAGTCAGGGGCCAGTTCCACGCCCCGGCGGTTGATCGTGGCCAACAGGTCGCGGAACGGCTGCGCCGCGCCAAACACAGTTTTGATGCCCACGGGCTTGCCGGTCACCTCACGGATATGGGCCAGAAAATCGAGGAGCTCGTCCCAGTCATCAATCTCGACATGGCGGTTCGGGCTCAGCGAGTCCTCGCCCTCGGGCACCCCCCGGATACGGGCAATTTCCGGCGTAATCTTCTCGGCGGGCAGAATGCCGCCTTTGCCAGGCTTGGCGCCCTGGGCGAGCTTGAGCTCGAACATCTTGACCTGATCATGGGTTGCGACCTCACGCAGCTTACCGTCATCCAACCGCCCTTCACCGTCGCGCACGCCGTACTTGGCGGTGCCGATTTGGAAGACCAGATCCGCCCCGCCTTCCAGGTGGTAGGGGCTAAGGCCCCCTTCACCGGTATTCATCCAGATGCCCGCCTCCTTGGCGCCCCGCGACAGCGCCAAGACTGCGGGTTTGGAAATCGCGCCGAAGCTCATGCCCGATAGATTGAAGAAGGACCGCGCCACATATGGCTGCCGCGCGCCGGGGCCAATCATCAAAGGTTCCGAAGCCGCAAACTGGTTGTCGAGCGGGGGAAACGGCGCGTTGACGAAAATTGGGGTGCCCGTGACCGCAATATTGCGGGTCGAACCAAAGGCCACCGTGTTACCCTGCCCGCTTGTGGCGCGTTTCACCCAGTCGCGTTGCGCGCGGTTAAACGGCAGCTCTTCGCGGTCCATGGCAAAGAAATACTGGCGAAAGAACTCCCCCAGCTCAGTGAACAGATGCCGGAACCGGCCAATCACCGGGTAGTTGCGCCGCACCGCGTCCTCGGTCTGGGAGCGGTCAATGACGAAGAACACGACGGCCACCAAGGCGACGCTGCCCACCACCAACACGAAGGAGAACGCCATGATTTGTATCACCCAGCCAGCCCAGTCCATCATGTCGCGTGTTCCCCCTGTCAGTGTGCGCCCAACTTCACGCCGGGGCGACGGCAAGGCAACCCCCGACCGTGACCCGGACGTAGACAGGACCACACAATCCTGTCACCGTTTGAGCCGATGTTGAAACACGCCGCTTTTACCCTCGCGTTGATCACCCAACCGCTGCAAGCGACCGCAAATTGCCTGACCGACGCGATGATCGTTTTTGATGGCTCCGGCTCCATGTCGGAAGTCACCCCGGAATTCAGAACCCCCCGCATCGTGGAGGCGCGTGAGGCCATCGCCCGCGCCATGCCGCAAGTAACAGCATCCCGGCGGCTGGGGTTGTTGATCTTTGGCCCCGGTGCGCGGGATGGCTGCTCCAACATTGACCTGCGCTTCGCACCTCAACCCGATGCTGCCGCCGATATTATTGCAGATGTCGCCCAACTTAGACCGGGCGGGATGACCCCGCTTGCCGCCTCGGTCGAGGAAGCCGCCACAATCTTGCAATACCGCACCACCCCCGCGACGATTGTCGTGGTGACCGATGGCAATGAGACCTGCGGCGGCACGCCGTGCCGGCTGGCCGAAAGGCTGCACAAGACCGCGCAGGACCTGACGATCCATGTCATTGGCTTCAAGGTCAGGGTTGATTTCTTCAGCTGGGACAACCCGGAGCAAACAGAATATTCAAGCGACAACACGGTCGCAAAATGCCTGCCGGACCAGACGGGCGGCACCTATAGCGCGACCGAGACCACGGAGGAGCTGGTCGATGCGCTCAATGACACGCTTGGATGTGCGCTGATCGGGCGGGCCGGATCGGTGCGCAAACGAATCTGAGGCAAGAACGCAAAACGACCCTCTATTATATAAAGGGTCGTTTCACATGTTGGCGGGTGTTCAGTGTGAGTGTGTGTTTGAGGCTTGTCGCGCCTTAACGCAGCGCGTTTTCCGCCGGACTGTCATTGGTCAGCGCGAATTTCTGCTTCAGCGCTTTCAGATCAACATTCCGGGCACGGTCAAAGTTCACGGTGTTCTCAGCGGGGGAGACGTTGTTCGTCGCGAATTTTTGGGCAGCAGCAACCGGGTCACCGACGGACGTGGCGTGGACCACGTTTTCGGCGGGGCTGTCATTTGTCAGGGCGAAAATCTGTTGGGCCGACTTCTCTGCCAAGGCAGGGGTAGCAAGCGTAAAGGCGGCAGCGGCTGTGATGATAATGGCTTTCATGATATGGTCCTCCAGTAAAGTGTCCCTTCGGATGGGGACGGTTTGAGCTACAAGCTGTCTTTCCGATGGACCTAAGATGAGATCTCCGAATACGTTTCTCAATGCACAACACATTACGCTTTTGTGTGCTTCTGTGCGCCGATAACGCCTGCGTGAGAAGCCAACCTCACCCAATCACAGCGCGGTGAGAACCGCTTGCCCCGCTGCCCGCACGGGCTAGACGGCAAGCCTCATCTGCCTTACGGCTCCCGGAGGGCCTCGGAAGATTTGATGATGGGTTTGAGCAGATATTGCATGACAGTCTTCTGCCCCGCATGCAGTTCCACATCGGACACCATGCCGGGGCGGATCTCGATCGTCTCCCGCCGTTCGGAAAGGGAATCTGCGTCA
>CALHHY010000149.1 GCA_938030665.1 uncultured Litoreibacter sp.
TGCAGCCAAGTTCACCTCACATTCCGACCCCGCCAGTCAACGCCGCTCGTGAGGTTGCTGCGCAATGCAATGCCGGTAGTAGAAAGCAGCTCCCAAGCGCCTGCTCTCTTGAGCTGTTCCGACAGCTACCTGATCGACACCGATCGCGGCGTCATTGTCGATCTCGAAGCCACCCGTTCGATCGGGCAGGCCGAGGTTGGATCGACAAAGACGATGCTGAGGCGTGCGCGCTCCGTTCAATGAGCTAATTTCTGCTCTGGCAGCACGTTGAATTTCGCAGAACCTGCTCTTTCAAGATCTTCTACGCGGATTAAGTGAGCGGCGGTTTTTGACGACTGAAGCGATTTTGAAATATCTTGTGCCCCAAAGAGCAACGTCATCGGTCGTTCGGCTCATTGCAGCAAAGCCCCCCCGGAGCATCCATCACACACCGTAAAGCGTGCCGAATTTTTCGTCGAGGTAGTCCAGCAGCGGCCCCTCGGATGGCTCGCAGCCGCAGGCGTGGCGGATCGTGTCGCGCGGAGGGCGCAGGCCGCCGAATTGCTGTAAATTTTCCCGCAGCCAGCCAGTTGCCTCAGCCAGATCGCCCTGCCCCAACTGCCCGTCCAGACCCGGCACGGCCTCGCGCAGCGAGTCGTACAGACAGCCCGCATAGACATTGCCAAGCGTGTAGGTCGGGAAATAGCCGAACAGGCCGAAAGACCAATGCACGTCCTGCAGCACGCCGTTTGACGGCTTGTCGACTGCCACGCCGAAATCGGCCTCAAACCGCGCATTCCAGGCCTCTTCCAGATCCGCCACCTCCAGCGCGCCGGTGATCAGCTGGCGCTCTAGATCGAAGCGCAGCATCACGTGCAGGTTGTAATGCACCTCGTCGGCCTCGGTGCGGATATAACCTGAGGTGACGCGGTTCACGACCTGGTAGAAAGCGTCCTCATCCGCCACGCCGAAATCACCGAACTGGTCGCGCATCTGGCCGTATAGCCAGCCTGTGAAAGCCCGCGACCGGCCCAGCTGGTTTTCATAGATGCGGCTTTGGCTTTCATGCACCCCCATGGAGACGCCCGCCCCAAGCGGCGTTAGCTGGTAGGCGCGGTCGACCCCCTGTTCGTAGCAGGCATGGCCCACCTCATGGATGGTCGAATAGAAGCAGTTGAACGGGTCGCGCGGGCTGGTGCGGGTGGTGATGCGCACATCCGTGCCAGAGCCGGAGCTGAAAGGATGCACTGCCTTATCAATCCGGCCCACATTCATGTCATAGCCAAAGACCTCTGCCAGCTTGCTGGACAGCGCCATCTGGCCGGCCTCGTCAAACTCCCGGTCCAGCGGCGCAGGGCTGTCGGCCCCCAGCACCCGTTCGCGCAGCGCCACAAGGCGGGGGCGCATCCGGTCGAACATCGCACCAAGCTCCGCCCCTGTGATGCCCGGCTCGTAATCGTCAAGAAGCGCGTCATAGACGTCACCCCCTTCGGCAAGGCAGGCGGCTTCTTCGCGCTTCAGGCGAATGACTTCCTTGAGCTCGGGCAGGAAGCTGGCAACGTCGTCATTGGCCCGCGCTGCCGCCCAAATCCCTTGGGAGCGGGAGATATGGCGCGCAATGGCCGTGGCCAGATCGGCAGGTATTTTGATCGTCCGCGCGTAGCTGCGCCGGATCAGGCGCAGGTTGGCTTCAGCGACGGCATCCTCAGCCATAGCGGTTTCCAGCAGCTCCCCCGTGGCGGGGTTGGCGCGGCGGGCATGCAGAACCTCTTCCAAGGCTGCCATTTCCTCCGCGCGCAGTTCAGCCGCGCCATCAGGCATCATCGTTTCCTGGTCCCAACCGGTACGACCCGCCACGGAGGACAGGGCCTGCGTCACGCGCTCATAGGCCATCAGATCGTCATAGGCGCTCATCAAGGTTATCCTTTTACCGATTGGGATGCGGGGTACATGCTAAGGAACCGCGCGCGCAGGATCAGGCAGATCAGCGCCACGGCCCCCAGTTGGTGCACGATCGCCAGATGCCAGGGGGCCGCGTAAAGTACCGTGCCCACGCCCAGCACCATCTGCCCGAACAGCATCACCGCCACCCAGTCAAAGGCTTGCTTGGTCGCGCGTTTGGCAGAGCGGCGGGAGGCGCGCCAGACGATCAGCCCGAAGACGAAGATCAGGTAACCGAGCAGCCGGTGATTGAATTGCACCAGCGCCTCCCCCTCGAAGAAGTTGCGCCACCAAGGGGCAAACTCGAAGGCGAGGCTCGGGAAGACCTCCCCGCCCATCAGCGGCCAGTCGGTATAGGTGCGCCCCGCGTCATTGCCTGCGACCAGCGCGCCCAGCACCACCTGCAGGTAGCTTGCATGCATCAGCCCGGTGCTCATCCGCTTAAGCTTGGCGTCGCCATCGCGGCGCGCCTGCATCAGGTCGCTTTCCCGGCGGCCCAGTTTCAGCACGTACCAGCAGATGAGCCCCAAAATGATGAAGGCCAGACCCAGATGGGTGGCGAGCCGGTAAGGTGCAACATCCAGCCGTCCGCCCTCAAGGCCCGACGACACCATCCACCACCCAATGGCCCCTTGCAGCCCGCCAAGCGCGCCAAGCAGCAGCAGCCGACCCATCCAGCCCGTGGGTATCTCGCGGCGCAGCGCGAAATATGCAAAGCCCGCCGCCCAGACAAGGCCGATGACCCGCCCCAGCTGCCGGTGGCCCCATTCCCACCAGTAAATCACCTTGAACTCGGCCATGCTCATGCCCGCATTCTGCTGCTGGTATTCGGGGATCTGTTTATACTTATCGAACTCGGCGTCCCAGGCCTCCGCGCTCAGCGGGGGCAGCGCGCCGGTGACGGGCTTCCATTCGGTGATCGACAACCCGCTATCGGTAAGCCGGGTCAGGCCACCCACGGCGATCATCACGACGACCAGCGCAAACAGCGCCATGAGCCATAGCCGGATCGCGCGGCGCGCCCCCGGTCTCGACGCGCGATCAATGACGCCTGCTTGGGCGACAGGTTTCTCGGCGCTGTCAACCTCTTGGAAAATGGAGCGTTTCTCTGCCATCACAGCCTCAACCTTGGTTTGGCACAACCTAATGCCCCCGCCGGGGCGCGGCAACTACTGCCCGCGCTCTTTCCAGCGCACGAATTGACGCAGCATGCCGTGGAAAATCTGCACGTCCTGCGGGGTCAGCGGCATGCGGGACAGCATGTTGCGCAGATGCAGCTTCATAGATGCGGCCTTGGTTTCGGGGAAGAAGAACCCTGCGGTCGCAAGCCGCTGCTCGAAATGGGTGTAGAGGCTCTCCATCTCTGCGTGGTTGGCCTGCGCGATCTCAGGCACGTCGATGACGCCCAGATCCGATTGCTGCCGCCATTCATAGGCGGTCAGCAGCACGCATTGCGACAGGTTCAGCGAGGCGAAAGCCGGGTTGACGGGGACCGAGATGATCGCGTTGGCCTGCGCCACATCCGTATTCTCCAACCCTGCGCGTTCCGGGCCGAACAGCACCGCAACCCGACGCCCCTTGGCGATCATCGCGCGGGCCTCCGCCATGGCTTCCTGGGGCGTCACCACCGGCTTGGTCAGATCGCGGGGCCGCGCGGTTGTGGCGTAGACGTAATCCATATCGGCCAAAGCGGCCGCCGTGTCCACGAAGACGCCTACCCGGTCCAGCACCTTGGCCGCGCCCGAGGCCGTGGCCGTCGCCGCCGGGTTCGGCCAGCCATCGCGCGGGGTCACCAGCCGCATATGCTCCAGCCCGAAATTCAGCATGCCGCGTGCCGCGGCACCAATATTTTCGCCCATTTGCGGCGTCACCAGCACCATGACCGGTTGCGGGCCGTCCCAGCCCTTGTCCGCGTTGTGATCTGTGCCTGACATCTGCCAATTCCTCGCGCTTTGGGCGGGGTTTACGCGACGCGCGCGGGGGCGCGCAATGGCCTTGTGAGCGGGCCGCGCGGCCGTTATGACAGGCGGGATTGCAAGAACAGGCAGACCCCGATGACCAACGACAGTGACCCGCGCGAGGCCCCGCAGATTTATCTGATCACCCCGCCAGAGTTCGAGCTGTCAGGCTTCCCCGGCCAGCTTGGGCGCATCATGGACAGCGTGGAGATCGCCTGCGTCCGCCTTGCGCTTGCCGCAAGCAATGAGGACGAGGTCAGCCGTGCGGCCGACCTGCTGCGCGAAACCTGCCATGCGCGCGACGTGCCGCTGATCCTCGACACCCATGTCCGGCTGGTCGAGAAACTGGGGCTGGACGGTGTGCACCTGCAAGACGGCGCGCGCACTGTGCGTTTTGCCCGAAAGGAGCTGGGCGCGGATTTGGTGATCGGCGCCTATGGTGGCCCGTCGCGGCATGAGGGGATGAGTGCGGGCGAAAGCGGCGCGGATTACGTGGCCCTTGGCCCGATCAGCGACACCGGCCTATCTACCGGCGATCTGGCGCAGCGCGATGATTTCGAATGGTGGTCAAAGATGATCGAGCTGCCGATTGTGGCCGAAGGCGGAATCACGACAGACGCGGTCGAGGCCTTTGCCCCCTTCACCGACTTTTTCGCCATCGGCCCTGAAATCTGGAAGACCGAGGACCCGCTGGCCGCGTTGCAGGCCCTTACAGCCCCTCTATCTTGAGCCCACTGCGGACCGCTGCCTCGCACGCGGCGGCCAGTGCCTTGCGGTTGTCAAAGGCGGCCACGCGCAACGGCGTGTGGTAGCGCACTTCGATGCGCCCCTGCCGCTCCGCCGCCAACGTTTCCAACAGGTGCGGCGCAAATTCCATATCGCCCCACCAGCCATAGAACCGCTCCGACGCGCCTTTGGGGGCCACATAGGTCACGCTGACGGGCTGCACGAAACAAATGTCGCGCAGCGCATCGGAGAAGAAAGCCGCAAAAAGCGTAGGCTTGAATGGCAGCACCTGACGGCCGTCGCTGCTTGTTCCTTCGGGGAAGAACAGCAGCCGGTGGCCCGCCTGCAGACGCTGCTCGAACACCGTCTTTTGTTTGCCCGCATCCCGCGGGTCGCGACGGATGAAAACCGTCCCCACGGCGCGGGCCAGCCAGCCGATGCCGGGCCAGCCCGCGACCTCTGCCTTGGAGACGAAATAGACCCGGTCGCGCGCATTCAGTGAAAAGATGTCCAGCCAGGAGGCATGGTTCGCAACCACCCCACCCACCTGCGCCATGGGGGTGCCTGTCGCGTGAAACCCAATGCCCAGAATGCGCAGCCCGTTGCGGCAGACAAATTGCGTGATGTAGGGCGTGATGGGGCGCTTCAGCCCGAAAAGCGGGCGTTCAACCAGCCGTGTGGCCAACAAAACGGCCAAGCCGCTAAAGACAAGCAGACCAAGCGGGATGCCGCGCAGGATGGCGCGCAGCCAGCCCGCCGGGGTCAGTTTGGCGGGTACCGGTTCAGGTTCGCCCACCCAGGTCATGGCCCCTCCCCCGTATAAAGGGCGCGGTGCCGGGCCGACATACGTTCGGTATCGACCACCAGACATACATCCACCGTGTTGAACGCGGCATCCACAAAGGCCCCGGCCCCCACCATGCCGCCAATCCGCAGATAGGCCTTGATCAAAGGGGGCATGTCGCGCATCGCGGCCACCCGGTCCAGCTCCGCCTCTGGCAGCATGTCCATCGCCACCGGCTGCAGGGACCGGGGCCGCATGGAGGGCGGCGCAAGATGGGCATGGTGCAGCTGTGACAAAGGCTGGGCAAGCTGGGTGAGGTCGGTGCCATGAAAGCTGGCCGTGCCAAACATCACCTCCACCTCATGGGTCAGCACATATTGCGCCAGCCCCTGCCACAGGCGAAACAGCGCCCGCCCGCCCCGCAGGCGAGGCGCCACGCAGGACCGGCCCAGCTCAAGCAGCCGGCGGCCGGAGGTCTTTAGTGGGGTAAGGTCATATTCAGCCTCGGAATAGAACGGCATCCCCTCAGGTCTCTCATCGCCGCGCAACAGGCGGTAGACCCCCAGCACATGGTCATGCGTGCCAGGGTCCAGATGCGGGTCCACCAGGATCAGCTGATCGCAAATGTCGTCATACGTGTCCCGCTCATACCGCCCTGCATGGTCGATCAGGGGACCGTCGCCGCCCAGCTCTTCAACGAAGACGCGGTAGCGCAGCCGCTCTGCCCCGCGGCGGTCCGCCCCTGTCTGGGCCAGCCGCATCTGCATCGCGTCAGGCTTCCCCATTGCGGCCTCCCACGTCCCAGCAAAGCGACGGGCGGGCAACAAGCGCGCCGGACGCGGCAGCCTGCCGGTTGGACTTTTGGTCGCGAAGGGTCATAGTGGCGGCGCTAGTACAGTCATAGTTGGTATTTCTTGTTCTCTTCACCCTTGATTGGACCCCAGCTCGATCATGAGCGCTATTTTTGAACCTTTTATTGTCACCTTGCCTTGATGCTCGAAATTAACTGTAATTTTACCGTTTATGTTGGATTGAACTTGTCCCAGGCCCCAGTCGGGCGCGTCCGGGTGGCGCACCAGCATGCCCGGCTCCAGCAGAGAGTTCAGTTCTTCCGTCATGGCACAACCCCTTGGAACAGACCGCATGAGTATTGACCTCAAAGACAGCGCCTCGCTGCTTGGATCGCGCATTTGCCATGACCTTATCAGCCCTTTGGGCGCAATCAGCAATGGGGTAGAGCTATTGTCGATGACGGGGGCGGCAGACACCCCCGAAATGAAACTGATAGAGGAGGCCGTGGCCTCCGCCAATGCGCGGGTGAAATTCTTCCGCGTGGCGCTTGGCGCTGCCACCGGCACCCAGATGCTGGCCCGCGGCGAGGTGCTGAAGCTGCTGGATGGCTGTTATGCGGGCGGGCGGCTGACTGTGCGGTGGAACCCGCCCTCTGACCCGACGCGGACTGAGGCCAAGATCGCGCTGCTCGGGCTGATGTGTATTGAGACGACCCTGCCCCAGGGCGGGGAGATCATAATAAACGAGGAACGTGGCAACTGGCAGATGCAGGCCTACGGCCCGCAACTGCGCTTTGACGCAAAGCTGTGGTCCTGCCTTGGGCGCAGCCCGGTGGCGCCGGCGGATATTGCCTCCAGCCAGGTGCAGTTTCTGCTGCTGCGTGAAGCGCTGGACGCCATCGGCGCGCAGGCAATGGTGGGGCAGTCTGATACGGCCGTTTCGCTGCGCTATTAACACGCGCTGTAAGAGATCAGAGCCGAACCAACCCCTTCCTGAACCTGCGCATGTTGGCTTGATAGGTCCGTGCCGAGGCCAAAAGCCCTGCCTTCTGACCTGCGTCAAGCTCCCGCACCACCTTGCCAGGCGCTCCCAATACCATCGAACCGTCAGGGATCACCTTGCCCTCGGTGATCAGCGCGCCCGCGCCAATCAGGCAGCCCTTGCCGATCTGCGCGTTGTTCAGAACCGTCGCGCCCATGCCGATCAGGCTCCCCTCCCCGATGGTGCAGCCGTGCAGCATTGCCTTATGGCCGATGGTGCAATTCGCGCCAATCTTCAGCGGGCAGCCGGGGTCGGTATGCAGCACGCAGTTCTCCTGAATATTGCTGCCCGCGCCCACGGTGATCGGCTCGTTATCGCCGCGCAGCGTCGCGCCGAACCAGACGGAGCTGCCGCTTTCCAGGATCACATGGCCTACCACATTGGCATCGGGCGCGACCCAGAAATCATCATCCCGTGGCAAGGTCGGCGCCATACCGTCCAGCGCGTATAGGGTCATGAATGTCTCCTCTCGAACTGGGAATTGAGGTCGCGCACGAAATCGACCAGCCCGGATTGCCGGATCCGCCGCAGCCGCTCCGCCGTCAGAATGGCTTTCAGCTGGGCGCTGCTGTCGCCGATATCGCGGTTGATAATGCAATAATCATATTCGGCCCAATGGCTGATCTCGTCACGGCTTTGGGTCATGCGCTGCGCTATCACCGTGTCGCTGTCCTGGGCGCGACCCCGCAGGCGCTTTTCCAGCTCGTCAATGGAGGGCGGCAGGATGAAGATGCTCACAAGATCCTGCGCCAGCGCGGAGCCGCGAATTTGCTGCCCGCCCTGCCAGTCAATGTCGAAGATCACGTCGCGACCCGCAGCCAGCGCGGCCTCAACCGGCGCCAGCGGGGAGCCGTAGAAATTGCCGAAAACTTCCGCATGTTCCAGCATTTTGCCGCCCGCCACCATCTCGGTAAAGGCGTCGCGGCTGACGAAGTAGTATTCCCGACCATCAACTTCGCCCGGTCGGGGTTGGCGGGTGGTGGCCGAGACCGAGAAACTGATCGTCGGGTCCCAGTCAATCAGCGCACCTGACAAGGTCGACTTCCCTGCACCGGAGGGGGAGGAAAGGATGATCGGGATGCCGCGTCTGGATGCCATCGTTATTCCACGTTCTGAACCTGCTCGCGCATCTGATCAATCACCGCTTTCAGGTCAAGGCCCACCCGCGTTAAATCAGTCGACCCGGATTTGGAGCAGAGGGTGTTGGCCTCCCGGTTGAACTCCTGCATCAGGAAATCAAGCTTGCGCCCGACAGCGCCCCCGTCACTCAGCAGCGTGCGCGCAGCGGCGACATGGGCATGCAGGCGGTCGATTTCTTCAGTCACATCGGCCTTGACCGCCAGCAGTGCCAGCTCCTGGGCGACGCGGGTTTCGTCCACGCCATCGGCATTGTCCAACACCTTCGCCAGATTGGAGCGCAGCGTCGCGGCGATGTCATCCTTGCGCGCCTCCGCCAGCGCTGCGGCTTGCCTGGTCAAGACCTCGGCCTTGCGCAGCATGTCGGCCAAAACGCCGGCCAGTGCTGTGCCTTCACCGGCGCGCATCTCGATGAAAGCGTTAAGGGCCGCCTGCGCCGTCCGGGTGACGGCGGCAGGCTCAGGCATGACCTCTGCCTCCTCCCCCGCAGACATGACGCCACGCAGTCCCAGAAGATCGATTACTGAGGCGGGGCGCATCGATAGGCCAGCCCGCTCCGCCTGCATCTGCGCCTCTTTCGCGGCGGCCAGAAATGAACCGAGCACGCCGGGATCAAGGCGCATGGCACCTGCTGCGCTGTCATGTTCCATCCGGACGCTGACGGTGACGTTTCCGCGCGTCAGAGACTTTTGGAAAAGCGCCTTAAGCTGCTGGTCAAACCCCTGCATCCGGTCGGGCGCCCGCACGCGGATGTCCAAGCCTTTGGCATTCACGCCGCGGATCTCGACGGTCCAGCTCACCCCGTCTTTTGCGTCCTGCTGGGCGGCAAAGCCGGTCATGGAGTGGATCATGGGGATTAACCCTTTAACGGTTTAGAAGGTGCCAGTTTAGCTAAAATACGGCATATTAAGAGCACGTTAAGACTTCGGTTGTACGGTTAACAAAACTTAAACGTGACCACAACCGAAGCGGGCTCATGTGGGGTGGGCTTTGACATGAACCAGCTTCGGGGTAGTCAAGGTGACACAGAATTCTCAACGTCCGGGTGTGCCGGGCAAAACCAACGCCACGATCAAAGATCCTTATAATCTGGTCGAGTTTGAAAGCTACCACACCGCCATGACGCAGCCGGCCCTCGCCCATATCCGCGATTACTGGGAGTCGCTCCGCGCCGGACGGCACTTGCCTCTGCGCTCGGAGCTGGACCCGCGCGATCTGTCGCCCTATCTCGAAAACTGTTTCATTCTACAGCATTCTGGCGCGGGGGAGACCCGTTTTCGCCTTGCCGGCATGGCCTTGAACGAAATCATGGGGATGGAGCTGCGTGGCATGCCGCTAAGGTCGATCATCATGCCCGAAGAACGCGGCGTGTTCAGCGCGCAACTGGAACAGGCCTTCGAGATCCCCGAGATCCAAGAATACCGCCTGATCTCAGACGAGGCAAACATGCCGCGCCTGACCGCACGGATGCTGATCCTGCCGGTCAAAGGCGACGAAGCGAACGCGGACCGCGCCATTGGCTGCCTGACGACGGAGGGCATCTACGGCGTACCGCCTCGCCGCTTCCGGGTGGAGGAGCTGACCCGCACCTCAATCACAACCGGCAAGAAAATTCGCACGCCCGCACAGGCCCCTGCCCCGGCCGCCAAGCCCCCCTCGGACGCGCAATTCTCAGAAGGCTTCAGGGAGGTGCAGGCCCCCTTCGCGGCCGAGACAAAAGTGCCCTATCTCCGGGTCGTCAAATAGCGCGTCACCGGTCCGGTGGACCGCGAGTTCAACAACGAAAGGCCCTGACGATGCAGCGTCAGGGCCTTTTCTTTTGTCACATCAGGCCGCTGGCCCCGAACAAAGCTACATCGCGGCGCGGTTCGCCTGTGCGCGGTCAGACAGTTCTTCTGCCACGAGAAACGCCAGTTCCAATGACTGGGACGCGTTAAGCCGTGGGTCGCAAGCCGTGTGGTAGCGGTCCGACAGGTCCTCATCGGTCACAGCGCGCACGCCGCCGGTGCACTCGGTCACGTCAGCGCCGGTCATCTCGAAATGGACGCCACCGGGGATCGTGCCTTCGGCTTTGTGGACGGCAAAGAATTCCCGCACCTCGCGCAGCACGCTCTCAAAGGGCCGGGTCTTGTAGCCCGACGCCGATTTGATCGTGTTGCCATGCATCGGATCGCAGGTCCAAACCACGTTCGCGCCTTCTTCCTGCACGGCCTTGATCAGACGCGGCAGATGCTCCCCCACATTGCCGGCGCCGAAACGGGCGATCAGGGTCAGACGGCCCGGCTCGTTTTCCGGGTTCAGCGTCTGCATCAGCGCCTTGAGGTGTCCGCTGGTCATCGTCGGCCCGCATTTCAGCCCGATCGGGTTCATCACGCCTTTGCAGAATTCCACATGCGCGCCGTCAGGTTGCCGAGTGCGGTCGCCGATCCAGATCATGTGGCCAGAACCCGCCAGCCATTTGCCAGAGGTGGAGTCGATACGGGTCAGCGCCTCCTCATATTCCAGCAGCAACGCCTCGTGGGAGGTATAGAAATCCACTGATGACAGCTCGGCATTGGTCTCCGACGTCAGCCCGGCTGAAGCCATGAAGTCCAGCGAATCCTGAATCCGGTTCGCCATCTCGCGGTATTCTTTTGCCTGCTCCCCTTCTGTGAAGCCAAGCGTCCAGGCGTGGACCTGGTGGATGTCCGCATAGCCGCCCTTGGAAAAGGCGCGCAGCAGGTTCAGCGTGGCGGCGGCCTGTGTATAAGCGCGGAGCATTTTTGACGCATCGGGAATACGGGCCTCTGGCGTGAAGGCCAGCTCGTTGATAATGTCGCCACGGTAGCTCGGCAGCTCCATACCATCCACCGTCTCCGTCGGGGCGGAGCGAGGTTTGGCGAACTGACCGGCCATGCGGCCGATTTTGACAACCGGCACCTTGGCGCCGTACGTCAACACCATCGCCATCTGCAGCATCACCTTGAACGTGTCGCGGATATTGTCTGACGAGAACGCCTCAAAACTTTCAGCGCAGTCGCCGCCTTGCAACAGGAACGCCTCGCCGCGTGACACCGCGCCAAGCTGGGCTTTCAGCTTGCGCGCCTCACCTGCGAACACAAGCACCGGGTAGCGCGAAAGCTCAGCTTCCACTGCGGCCAGCTTGGCCGGATCCGTATAGTCAGGCATCTGGATCCGCTCTTTATTGCGCCAATCCGTCTTGCTCCACGTCTGTGCCATGCGTCTGGTCCCTTGCATGTTAACGTTGTTAGTTTGAGCGTTGGTTTCTAATGCGCATTGTTGGGCTTGCCAACGGGGAAAACTCCGCTATGCGTAGAGAAATTGTTCGGGAGGGACAGGCCCGACACCACACGACATTGGAGGGCGTGCCTGTGTCAACACCGAGTGCAATTACCGGCCGTCCCGATAGCGGCACGCAGCCCAAAGCGGGGCGTTACATTTTCTTTCTGATGGAGAATTTCACCATGCTCAGCTTCGCGGGTGCCATTGAGGCGCTGCGCATTGCCAACCGCATGGTCCCGGACAGCTACGTTTGGAAACTGGCGGGCGAAAGCGGCGACACGGCCATGTGCTCTGCCGGGATCACCTATGGGCTGGATATGGGATTGGAAGAGCTGCAGCGCGACGATATCATCATGTTATGCGGGGGCGTCGATGTACAGGGGGCGACCACCAAGAAGCTGCAGAACTGGCTGCGGCGCGAGGCACGGCGCGGCGTCAAGATCGGTGCACTTTGCACCGCCAGTTACACGCTAGCCAGCACAGGGCTTCTGGACGGAAAGAAAGCGACCATCCATTGGGAGAACCAGGACAGCTTCGCCGAAGAGTTTGAAGAGGTGGAACTGACCAAATCGGTCTTCGTCATTGACGGCAACCGGATGACCACAGCAGGCGGCACCTCGTCGATCGACCTGATGCTGAGCATCATCGCCAGTGACCTCGGCGAGGAGGTCGCCAATATGGTGGCCGACCAGCAGATCTACAGCTCGATCCGCACCGGGCAGGACCAGCAGCGCCTGTCGATCCCCACAAGGATTGGCGTGCGTCACCCCAAACTCAGCCGCGTCGTCCAGATGATGGAGCAGAATATCGAGGAGCCGATCAGCCCCTCCCTGCTGGCCAAGGAGGTCGGCATGTCGACCCGGCAGCTGGAGCGCTTGTTCCGCCGCTACCTCAACCGCAGCCCAAAGCGCTATTACATGGAGATCCGGCTGCAAAAGGCGCGCAACCTGCTGATGCAAACCGATATGAGCGTCATCAATGTCGCCCTTGCCTGCGGCTTTGCTTCGCCCTCGCATTTCTCCAAATGCTACCGCGCGCATTATGACACCACCCCCTACCGGGAACGCGGCACCCACGCAGCAAAGTCCGCCGGATCCTGAAAACGGGCGCTCAAGAGGTAGTGCTTTCGGCAGAAATCCGGCAGAAAATGGCGCGCAGATTGCCCTAACGGGGTCACGATCCTGTCCCAATTGCATCGCAGGCTCATCCTTAATGAAAAATTAAGGACACCTGGGGAAACATATGCGCCACGACATCACATTCGACGCCATTGCCACGATCTCGGCTGATGACAGCCAGCCCACTGCCATGTTCAGAACGGTCCGCCGCACGACGGACGGGCCAATTAATATAACGCCCCGCCGCGTTGAACGCCCGAGACTGGATGCCCCGCGAGCCAACGCGCTGGATGCCCTTTCTGAACGTCTGGCCATGATGAAATCCCGCATGTACCAGCGCACAATGCGCGGCTAAACTGCCTGCAGCGCCAGTACAGCATTTAACCCTCCGAAGGCGAAGGCGTTGGAAAGGACAGTGTCCACCGACGCCTCCCTCGCCTCATTGGGAACCACATCCAGCGCGCATTCGGGGTCGGGTTCCTCGTAGCCGATTGTCGGCGCGATCACAGCTTCGCGCAGCGCCATGATGCAAGCCAGCAGCTCAATCGCGCCGGTGCCGCCGATGACATGGCCATGCATCGATTTGGTCGATGAGATCATCAGATCATCTGCATGCGCCCCGAACGCGTCTGACACGGCGGCACATTCCGTCTTGTCATTCGCTGCCGTCCCGGTGCCGTGCGCGTTGATATAGCCCACATCCGATGCGTTCAGTCGGGCGTCGCGCAGCGCCCCGGTCATGGCCCGCGCAGCCCCCTGGCGCGAGGGCATGACGATATCTGACGCGTCCGAGGTCATGGCGAAACCCACCACCTCTGCCAGAATTTCCGCGCCGCGTTTGCGGGCGTGATCGTATTCCTCCATCACAAAAATGGCAGCCCCCTCGCCCTGAACCATGCCGTTACGATTGGCCGAGAACGGGCGACAGGCGTCCTTTGACATGACGCGCAACCCTTCCCACGCCTTGACCCCGCCAAAGCACAGCATGGATTCCGAGCCACCGGTGATCATGACCGTGGCCATACCGGAGCGGATAAACTGAAACGCCTGCCCCATAGCGTGGTTGGACGAGGCGCAGGCCGTGGCCACCGTGAAGGACGGCCCTTTCAGGTTATATCGCATGGACACATGGCTGGTCGCCGCGTTGTTCATCAGCTTCGGCACCACAAACGGGTGGACCCGGTTTTTGCCTTCCTCATAAACGGCGCGGTAGTTTTCATCCTGCGTGTTCAGCCCGCCGCCAGAGGTCCCCAGAATGACCCCGGAATCGGCGGCCAGCGCTCCTTCGAAGGTCAGCCCGGACTGGCCGATAGCCTCCCGCGCCGCATGCAGGGTGAACTGGGTGAACCGGTCGTAAAGCGATATCTCCTGGCGGTTGAATTCCGCATGCGGGTCATAACCTTTAACCTGCCCACCGATCTGAATGGCCAGCCGGTCCACGTCGCGCATCTCAAGCGGGCCAATGCCGCAGCGCCCTTCGCGAAATGCCTCAAAAGTTCCCGCCACCGTGTCGGCCAGCGCGTTGATCGTGCCCTGCCCTGTGATGACGACGCGGCGCATGGGCTATCCCTTTTGCTCGGCAATCAGCTTTTCAACACCCGCAACGACGCTGGCCACGGTGGAGATGTCGAAATCGCTGGCGGACGGCTCGTTGGCGTTAAACGGCACGGAGATATCGAACGCCTCCTCAATCGCGAAAATGCTTTCCACCAGTCCCAGAGAGTCGATGCCGAGATCGGCCATCGACGCGTCCGCGCGCACATCCCCGACCGGCAGCATCGCCTGCTCGGCGATCAAGGCGATCACCTTGTCCCTGACGGCACTTGTCATTGTGTCATCCCCCATGCTGCCCTCTCCCCTCAGTGCCGCGAAGCTACGCCTTGTCCTGCTGCGCCTTCATGAAGCGCGGCAGGCGGCGCGCGGCCTTTTGCATTTCGATATGGGTTTCCATCTTTACAGCCGGGTAACCCAGCAAAACCCGGCCCGCCGGCGCGTTGGTGAAAATCTTGGAGGCCCCGCCCGCGACCACGTCGTCACCGATGAAAATGTTGTCATTCACCCCGCATTGGCCCGCCAGCACCACCCGGTTGCCAACCCGCGTGGAGCCCGCAATCCCCACCTGTGAGCAAAACAGGCAGTCATCGCCCACTTCGACGTTATGGCCGATCATCACCAGATTATCGAGCTTCGTGCGATGACCAATGGAGGTGGCGCGCAGCGTGCCCCGGTCGACAGTCGTATTCGCGCCGATTTCCACGTCATCCCCAATGGTTACGGTGCCCAATGAATGAATCCGCACCCAGCTTTGCTCGCTCGTCGCGCCGACAGCACCCAAGGACGCGCGTGCGTTTTCAACACTGGATTTATCCGGCGTCACGAAGGAGAAGCCGTCGCCCCCGATGACGCACCCGGGCTGCGCAATGAAACGGTCGCCGATCTGCACGTGATGGCCGATCCGCACGCCTTCCAGGATCATCGCGTCCGCCCCGATCTGCGCGCCTCGCCCGATGCTGACATGGGAGGCGATCCGGGCATTACCCCCGATCCGAGCGTCTCGGCCCACCACAACAAAAGGCCCGATAGCGGCCCCGTCGGCGATGTGGGCGGAGGGGTGAATAACGGCGGTTGGGTGAAGCCCGGGCTCAATATCCGGCCCCGCATCAAGCAGCGTCGTCAGGCCCGACATCGCAAGGCGGGCGCGTTGTACGAAGATGGCGGCCTCCAACCCCAAAGCCTGCCAGTCCGCGCCGTCCCAGACCAGCGCCGCGCGAGCGTGGCCCTTGGCCAGGCCGGGCGCGTATTTCTCGGACATGGCCACGGCAAGCTGAGTGGCATCCGCTGTCTGAGGCTCCGCCGCGCCATGGACCACGATGTCGCCATCCCCTTCGAAAGGGGCGCCAAGCGCTGTGGCAATCTGGGATACCGTGTGGCTCATAGCGCCGCCTTATATGCCGAAATCCTCGCAGCGCCTAGCAGACCGGCGCCGCGGGCACAATTTAGGCGTTCGATCCGGCAAGCGTAACCCCTGCGCGTTGCAATGCCGCAAAGATTGCGCCGTCGCGGCCATAGACGTCGCGTCGATATTGCGGCTTGCCGCGGGCGTCGACCCAGGCCGTAAAATAGCCCAGATGCACCGGGATCGGCTTTTGCAGATCCACCCGGCGTTCCTTGCCGCTTTGCAGCACTGACTGGAAATAGTCCCTCGAATCCTTGCGCTGGCGGTTGAGCAGGGCATAGGCGAATTCGAACGGTTCGTGCACCCGCACGCAGCCATGGCTGAACGCGCGCACTTCCTTGCCGAACAGCGCCTTGGCGGGCGTGTCATGCAGGTAGATGTTGTATTTGTTGGGGAACATGAATTTCACCAGCCCAAGCGCATTCCCCTTGGAGGGGGGCTGGCGCATGGAATAAGGGAAAGTCCGCTCGTTATATTGGTTGAAGTTAATGGCGCCGCGGCTGACCGGCTTGCCGTTGCGGCCAATGATCTGCAGTTCGCTTTGCGCGTTGCGGTTGCGTTGCATCAGCGGCAGATATTCCTTTGTCACGATGGAGCGGGGGACGTACCAGCTGGGGTTGATCACCATGAACTCCATCACGTCCGAGAATTCGGGCGTCGCGCGATCTTCGGTCTCCTTCCCGATCACCACGCGGGACCGGAAAGTCGATTTGCCGTTTTGCATGATATCAACGTGGAAGTCCGGCAGGTTGACCCAGACATGCTCTTTTTCATGCGCGGTCGGGGTCCAACGGTGCCGCTCCATCGCGACAAGCACCTGGCTCAGCCGGGTCCGGACGGAGCGGTTGATTTCGCGCAACGTGCCCGCACCGGCAACGCCGTCAGTGGTTAGCCCGTGTTGGGCTTGAAACAGGGCGACGGCTTTCTGGATCGCGCCGTCATAGCTTTGCGTTGCCGTCCGCCGCAGGTAGCCCATGCGGATCAGGCGGTTGCGCAGTTGCACAACCTCTACGCCCGCAGCACCAGGCTTGACCGATTTGGCCGCCACAGCGTCCCCCCAACCGCCTTTGGCGATCAGTTTCTCAAGGCGCAGCTTTTCTTTCTGCAGGCGGACATATTCGGGTTTGGACGGGCTGAGTTTTTTGATGAAGCCGGTCGGGCTTGATTTGGCGAATGCGGCCAGCGTCTGCGTCGGGTCGTATCGCGGCGGCTGCACAATGATCAGCGCGTCCACATCGCGCGGGCGCAACACGCCACTGCGCAGTGCATCCGCATAGGACAGGAAAAGCTTTGCCGTCTCGACCTCGACCCGGCCAAGCTCAGGCGCGGTTTTGCCGGAGGCGAACAGCGATTTGAGCCGTTGTGCATTATACTGGGTCACCGGCAACCCGTGATCACCTGCACGGTCAAACGCCTTGATCAGCGCCGCGCGTCTGCGCGCATCGGAACGGGAGACAAAAATCGGCTCGAAATTGCGCGCGCGGTAGAAGGCCGCAATGCCCTCATTTCCAGATGCCGCTTCCGCGATGGATTGCCGTAACGCTGTGACAGCGGCCTGCCCCCCCGACACACCAAAGCCGGGAAGCGCCAGCATGGCAGCGGTTGCCGATAGCATTTTCACCGTCTCACGGCGCGAGAAACGAATGGTCATAAAGCACCTTTACACGTCACAGAATAAGCAGCAGTCCCAGTATTCGCCCAAGCTTAACAAAGTCCACTCACAATGGGATGAAACCCCGTGTTTTCAGGGCAATTGACGCCAAGGTCACCATTTTGCAACAGATCGCGGACATCGTCCCATGCGCAAAAACCCGCTCATTTACCGGACCCTATACGAATTTTTGGAACCACAGCCTTGGTGGCTCGGCCCGTTTATGTAATACCGTTCACCATCTGGGGATAAATGGTGATCACGCAAGTGATCCGGGCGAACGGGACAGGCAACTCATGCGTGAGAACAATTCTGCGAACGTTACGCGTCGCGCACTCCTAGGAGCTTTTGCAGCGACGGCAGTATCGGCAGCACCGGTTTATTCCAATGTTTTCGGCTTTCTCAAAGGGGCCGGCGACGTGCGGCGGCTCAAGATGTATTCAGGCCGCACAGGCGAGACGCTGGACATGATCTACTGGATCGAGGGCGACTACATCCGCGAGGCGCTCAAAGAGGTGAATTACTTCATGCGGGACTGGCGCACGAATAGCGCCATCGACATGGACACCCGTACCATCGATATCATGGCGGCTTCCCACAACATTCTGGATGTGGACGAGCCGTTCACCCTGTTATCCGGCTACCGCTCCCCCAAGACCAACGCCATGCTGCGCTCCCGCTCGCGCGGGGTGGCCAAGAATTCGCTGCATATGAAGGGTCAGGCCGCTGACCTACGTCTGAAATCGCGTAGCGTGTC
>CALHHY010000150.1 GCA_938030665.1 uncultured Litoreibacter sp.
GCGACCTCCTGCAGTTCTAGATCGCTGCGCCGCAATTCGCGTTCTGCCAAAGCGGCAAGTATCGGTATGGGCAGGCCGTCGCGATCCGTTTTGAACCCCTTGGGCGGGACGGCAATGGCGTCGCTGCCGATTGTGTCAAGCAATTGCACGCTCAGGTCAGAGCGGGAGCGGGCGATCTGCGCTTCTGTCTCGATCTCGGATTTATTCAGCTGAAACAGCGTCAGCTCGTTGGCCGAGGAGATGCCGCCTGCAAGGCGGGTTTCGGCCAGTGCCCGCAACTCTTCGATTTGGTCGCTGAGCGCTTGAAACAGCCGGCCCGCCTCCCGGTTCTCATGAAAATCGAAATAGAGGCCGAGATCCTCACTGATGGCGGCATTCAACCCGTCAAGCAGGAGGATATGCTGCTCAATCGCGGCGCTTTCGGCGGCGAAAAGCCGGGCTTCGGTTTCGCCGCCATCATAAAGGACCTGGTCGATGCTGACGCTGATGGCCGGACCCTCGCCGGAATTGATCCCGGCGGCAGGGGTGATCTGGGGCAACAGGCGCTGCGCCTCCCCCCGGCGGGTCAGCCGCAATTGGCGGGTGTTGGACAGAAAGCGGAACTGCTCCAACGCGTAATTGGCCTCGATGATGGCGCTATAGGGCTGGGGCTGTTCGATGCGTGCCGCAATTGGGCGATCGTCGACGTCTTCAGCGGCGGCGAGGAAGGGGTCAGCAACCGGCGATAGCTCATCGGTAGGCCGAGGGTCACCCGACGTACATCCCGCCAAAACGAGACAAAATGCAACGGTCCTGAATTTCATGTGCCCTGCCCGGAGACGGTGCTTTACGCATCCTTGATTGCTGCGCATCCTAGCACCAAGAAATGGCGCCGGGACCGGGTCCAATATATCGCAACCGGGATCTGTTGCGCGAAAGTGACGAATGATCGGCCAATTTCTGCTATAGCAAGCCCGAAACGGGCAAATCACAGGTAGGTTGCAGTGAACAAGGTGGATACCCAGCCCTCCGCGGCACCCGATGACATGACCTTTGTCGACGCCATGGCGCAATATCTTGGCGTGCTGGGCAAAACCGTGTCCGCGGACGAGTTCATCGCGGGCCTGCCGATCACGGCGGAAGAGTTTGACCCGCTGCTGGTCCCACGGGCCTGCCGCCGGTTGGGCTTTGTGGCCCGCGTCAAACATGCCCGCAATCTGGCCGACCGCGACCTGCCCGCCTGCGCCAAGATGATCGACGGGCAATATTACACCGTGCTGCGCCGGGAGGGGGACACCTACGTCATCGCGCATCCCGGGCTGCCCAATTCCGTGTGGCACCGCACGCGGGAGCAGATGAAGGCTGAGTTTGCCGGTGAATATATCGTCGCAGCCCCCACGATTGACGCGTTGGAGGAGCGACATGTCGGCGTCATTCAGCGGGGCCATTGGTTCTGGCGGCGTCTGACGCAGCAAAGGCTGTCGACCATCGAGATCTTGATTGCCACGCTTGTTGCCAACGGGTTGGCGGTCGCGGTCTCCCTCTTTGCGTTGCAGGTCTATGACCGGGTGATCCCGAATGCGTCGCTCCAGACGCTATGGGTGTTGGCCATTGGCGCCGGGGTCGCCATCTGCTTTGAAGCGCTGTTGCGCATCTCGCGCGGGCGGCTGATCGACGATGTTGGACGCCGGTTGGAGATCGAGGTCTCCGCAGAGCTTGTCAGCAAGTTGCAGGGGATGCGGATCAATGACCGGGTGGTGGGACCCGCGGCGCTTGGCTCGATGATGCGGGAATTCTCTTCCGTGCGGGAGTTTTTCACGGCGACCTCGATGGGGGCGATCGCAGACATCCCGTTCGTGGGTATCTTCCTGCTGCTGATCTATTTCATCGCGGGCCCGGTGGTCTGGGTTGTGGCCGCGGCCATGGTGTTGATCATCATCGCCTCGTTGCTGGCCCGCAAAAAGCTGTCACAGATATCGGAGGACATGCAGGGCGCGAACTCCGCCCAGAGCCGTCTGCTGAACGAGATCACCTACGGCGCGGAGGCCATCAAACTGAACCGCGCCGAAAACCGCTTCCAATCCGCGTGGGAGGACGTGTCGGTCCTCATCGCCTCCAAAACGCAGGAGCAGCGGGTATCCGGGGCCACATTGAACTTCTTGTCACAGGCCATCCAGCAGGTGGCCTATGTGTCGGCCGTGATTGCCGGGGTGTATCTGGTGCTGGCGGGCGAGTTTACGGTCGGGGCCATCATCGCTGTCAGCATTTTGTCCAGCCGGGCGATTGCGCCGGTCACCCAACTGTCGGGGGCAATCGCCCGCTGGCAACAGGTGAAGGTTGCGCTGACCGGCCTGTCGATGATTGCGGGGTCCGAGCAAGACCGCTCCCACAAACGCCAATATTCCCGCCGCGACGTGCTACGGGGCGAGGTTGATGTGGTCGACCTGCATTTCCGCTACGCCGAGGATCAGGAGGAAGTGCTGCGCATTGATCGCTTCTCCGTCCGGGCGGGGGAAACGGTGGCCTTGCTGGGGCGCAACGGGTCGGGAAAATCGACCCTGCTGAAAATCCTGTCCGGCCTTTACGATTTCGAACGGGGCGAAGTGAAGATTGACGGGCTCGATCTGCGTCAGATTGATCCCGTTGACCTACGCCGCAACATGGGCGTGCTGTCTCAAGACGTGATGCTGTTTTCTGGCTCTTTGCGGGACAATCTGCTGCTCGGCCCAACCACCGCGATGGAGGAGGATATTCAGGAGGCACTGCGTTTCTCTGGTCTGCTTACCATGGTTGAACGTCACCCGCTTGGCATGGATATGCCCGTCTCTGACGGGGGGTTCGGTCTGTCCGTGGGGCAACGGCAATCTCTGGGGCTGGCGCGGATACATCTTGCTGACCCGCAGATTGTGCTGCTGGACGAGCCGACCGCCGCCATGGACCAGACGCTTGAGGCCGAAACCATCGCCAATATGCGTGACTGGCTGCCGGGGCGGACCTGCATCCTGACGACGCACCGCACCGAAATCATCGCGCTGGCCAACCGGGTCGGCGTGATGCAACGGGGGCAACTTGCGCTTTACGGCCCGCGTGACGAGGTGCTGTCGAAGATCACCAAATCATCGAAGGGGAAACAGCCATGAGCGCGGTTGCACCTACGGGGCGGCGCGGCAGCCGGACCATCTGGATCATGTCAGCGCTGGTCGTGGCCTTTGTCGTCTGGGCGCGCAACGCGCCGCTGGACGAGGTTGTGCGTGGTCCCGGCACCTTGGTGCCCGCCAGCCAGAATCAGATTGTTCAAAGCCTTGAAGGCGGCATCCTTGACGATATTGCCGTGCGCGAGGGCGACATCGTCGAACAGGGGCAGGAAATCGCCCGGCTGAATGAGACGCGGTTCCGCGCCGATGTGCAGGACCTTGAAGGGCAAATCCTGACGCGCGAAGCAAGATACCTGCGGCTTGAGGCGGAGATTGCGCAAGCCGACAGCTTCAAACTGCCCCCCGA
>CALHHY010000151.1 GCA_938030665.1 uncultured Litoreibacter sp.
GTGTACACGGATTTGCAATCCGCTGCGTCACCACTCCGCCAACTCGCCCCGATGGTGCAGGGTTTCTCTAACGTAGGCACAAATGTCGCGCAAGGGCGCAAAACGGCTGAACGTTATTGTTCAGTAAGGCTTTGTGTGGCAAACCAAGACCAACTGAAACTAGACTGATGAGTTTAGTCAATGACTGACTTTGCCGCCAACCGAACAATGATGGTCGACACGCAGATCCGGCCGTCTGATGTGACCAAATTTCCGATTATTGACGCCATGCTCGCTGTGCGGCGTGAGGCGTTTGTGCCGCAGTCGCGTCGCGAAACCGCCTATGTCGATGCGAATATCCCGCTGGATGCCGCCCGGATCATTCTGGAGCCGCGCAGCCTTGCGAAAATGCTTGATGCCCTGAATCTGCAGAAAGCCGACATGGTGCTGACCATCGGCGCGGGGCTTGGATACACGCCGGCGGTGCTCGCCCGCATGGTCGAA
Organism: uncultured Litoreibacter sp.; assembly: GCA_938030665.1. Lineage (GTDB taxonomy): Bacteria > Pseudomonadota > Alphaproteobacteria > Rhodobacterales > Rhodobacteraceae > Litoreibacter. Next base: position 484 of record CALHHY010000151.1, read on the forward strand.
GCGGTGATCGCGTTGGAGCAAGATACGGATCTGGCACGTGACGCGGAAACCACCCTGATGGAAGAAGGCGTGGACAACGTGGTCGTGATCGAAGGTGGGCTTGCAGGGGGCGCGTCGAAACACGGCCCCTATGACGCGATCCTGATTGAGGGGGGCGTTGAAGATGTGCCAGAAGCTATTTTGCGGCAGTTGAAGGATGGCGGGCGTATCGCTGCGATTTTCATCCGCGGCGCTTTGGGGGAATGCCGGATCGGCCACAAATCCGATGGCGTCGTAAACTGGCGGCTAAGCTTCAACGCAGCCGCGCCGATATTGCCGGGTTTTGAAGCGGAAAGCGCGTTTTCGCTTTAAGGCTATCTTCACGCCAATAACCAGCTAAGATAAAAGAAATAAAAGGACCCGAAGAGGTGCGAGGCAGAATGGAAGAGACACGGATTTGGAGAATGGCGACCAAGGGGCTGACCCTGGTCGCGTTAGCAGTGATGCCTTCGGCGATACACGCGGAGAGCCTGCGGGATGCGTTGGTCGGGGCTTACGAGAATTCCAATATTCTTCAGCAGAACCGGGCGCTGGTGCGCTCCTCCGATGATGATGTAGCGCTTGCTCTTTCTACGTTGCTGCCGCAGATCAACGCCATTTCAACCATCGCTTACAGCGATCAAGCAAGCTTCAACCAGGCAGAAAATCTGACGTCATCCATCCAACTGCAGTTGGACCTTTTGCTCTACGATTCCGGCGCGGCGCGCTTGGGTGTCGAGGCCGCGAAGGAGACGGTTCTTGCAGCACGGGCGCAACTTCTGAACCTGGAGCAGCAGGTGCTTTTGACCGCAGTAAGCGCCTACCTTTCGGTGCTTTCGGACAGCCGTACCGTCGCGCTGCGTGAAAACAACCTGCGGCTGATCACCGAAGAACTTCGCGCCGCGCGCGACCGCTTCGACGTGGGCGAGGTCACGCGGACCGATGTGGCTCAGGCCGAGGCCCGTCTGGCCGAGGTGCGCGGCGATCTTGCCGCGGCTATGGGCGCTTTGCAGGTGTCGCGCGAGCTTTACAATGTCGCCGTAGGCCGGTTCCCCGGAAACCTGGAATCAATCCGGGCATTGCCCGAAATGCCTGCAACTGTGGAGCGGGCCCGCGCCCTTGCGGAACGGCTGCAACCAACGATCCGTCAAGCTCAGCATCAGGTGAAGGCGGCTGACCTGACCGCCGCCCAAGCGCGTGCCTCGATCCGCCCGCAGATCAACCTGAATGCCAGCGCCGGCCATAACTCTGTCAACGACAATAATACCTCCATCGGGTTGCAGATGACCGTTCCGATTTATCAGGGCGGTCAGCTGAAAGCGCTGGAACGCAGGGCCTTGTCACAGGCGCATGCCGCGCGGGCAAACCTGCACCAAGTCGTATTGATCGCGGGACAGAACGCGGCAAACGCATTCGCGGATTTGCGTGTTGCGCAAGCGCAACTGGCCGCCTCAGACCGCCAGATCCGGGCCGCGCAGGTGGCCTTTGACGGTGTCCGCGAAGAAGCCAAACTGGGCGCGCGGACAACGCTGGACGTGCTGGATGCGGAGCAGGCCTTGCTGGATGCGCAAACGGCCCGGGTGCTGTTTGAGACCCAGCTTTTTGCCGCTTCCTACGAATTGCTCAGCACCGTGGGCATGCTTACCGCGACGGAGCTCAACCTGCCGGTTACCCAATATGACCCGACGGAGTATTACAACGCGGTGAAATCGACGAAAGTACCTGCCAGTAAACAGGGCAAGAAACTTGACCGGATCCTGAAACGCTACGACAATTAATACGACTGCCTGTCGCTGGCTGCTCAGCAACAGGTTTCGACTGCCTTAAACTGCCGAGGGATGCATGTCCGACCCCATGAGCAACTCCGACAATGCGGAAGACGTGCTATCGTCGATCCGCCGTCTGGTGATTGACACAACGCCGGGGGCGGATACGCAGGACGCTGCGGAAAACCTGCCCGTGCCGGCGGGTGATGTCTTGCTTTTGACCATGGATCAGCGTGTTGATCTGCCGCAGCTATTCGCGGGTGAGAGGGGGGATGGCACCGTTGCAGAGCTTGACAGCCTGCGGCGCGCCTTGGGTGATAATGGCGATGACAGCCAAACTACCGAGGATCATGTGCTGGGCGGGCCAGCCTCCAACTGGGTCGCGCCTACGCCGGAGCCTGACGACTACTACGAAGATCAGCTTGATGACCTCGAACCGCTTGCCGTGTTTGAGGAGCAGGAAATCAACGAGACCCTGATCAATCCATTCGACGGCACCATCGACGCGCAAACGGAGGCTTGGCTCGCTGAGGAAGCAGATATCGCCGATCCCGACCCAGCTGACGCAGGTGCTGTGAGCCCCGAAGATGAGGCAGCGCTGGAAGCCTGGACGCGCGAGCTTGCCGCGACAGACGCGGCAATCGAGGCGCAGATTGAGGCCGACCTTGAAAGCCGTCTGAAAGACATCACCCCATTTTCCGCAGGCGGCCCGGCCCCCGTTCAGGAGGAACGCGAAACCAGCCTGATGGAAGACCTTGGCGTTGCCAAAAGTCTGCGCAGGTCCGACGGTCGCGGCCCGGTCATGACACCGCCGGCCGAAGACGTGGCCTTCACCTTCACGCCCATCAATGCGGATGAGGTTGAAAACGCCTTTGCCGATGACAGCGAAGAACCCGGTGACCCCCTGCTTGACGAAGAGATGTTGCGCGATCTGATCGCCGATGTCGTGCGCCAGGAATTGCGCGGCGAGTTGGGGGAGCGGATCACCCGCAACATGCGCAAGCTGGTCCGGCGGGAAGTCCATCGCGCGCTGCTGACACGCGAGTTTGACTAGCCCTTAACGCGTGACCTTTGTTGCCAAGTTTTCCAGCCGCACAATGTCCAAATGCGCCTCCAGATGTACCGCAAGACTGTCGAGCGTGGCCTGTACCGTGCCGTCGTAATCGACCAGCCCGGCCTGCGCGCCAAGACGGGCCAGAAACGCGCTGCGAAACGCGTCGGCGCGAAACAACCCATGTAGATAGCAGCCCATCACCAGGCCATCGGCGCTTGCCGCACCGACTCCGCGTCCGTTGATTTCCAACCAAGCGCGGATGCAGTCCGGCCCGTCAGTCTGCCCGATGTGGATCTCATACCCGCTCACCACTGCACCGCTGGCCGTATCAATCCCGGTCACCTCAGACAGCTGTTTCTTGGGGGTCATGACCGTTTCAACGTCCAGCAGCCCCAGCCCCTCAACCTCGCAAGGTGGGCCTTCGATGCCGTCTGGGTCAGAAATGCGGCGCCCGAGCATCTGATAACCGCCGCAAATACCCAAAACGGCCCCGCCACGACGCAGGTGGGCGCGCAGATCAATATCCCAGCCCTGCGCGCGAAAATCTGCAAGGTCGCCAATGGTGGATTTCGATCCCGGTATCAAAACCAGATCCGCGTCCCCCGGCAAAGGGCGGCCTGGCTCGATCAGCGCGACCGAAAGGGAGGGGTCCTGGCTGAGCGGGTCCAGATCATCGAAATTGGCAATGCGGGAGAGTTTTGGAACCACAATCTTGAACACCCCCTGTTTATCGTCCCGCCGGGCTGACCGGATATCCATGATATCTTCGGCGGGCAGTTTCCAGGCATCCCCAAACCAGGGCGCCACCCCCAGATCAGCCCATCCGGTGCGTGTGGCGATCTCCGTCCGGCCATCGTCGAACAGTGAGACGTCGCCGCGGAACTTGTTGACGATAAAACCCGCGATCCGGTCGCGGTCAGCAGGCGGCAGCACGGCGTGAGTGCCGACAAGCTGTGCGATCACCCCGCCGCGGTCGATATCGCCGACCAGAATGACCGGCGCGTTGACGGCCTCCGCAAAACCCATATTGGCGATGTCGCCGGGACGCAGGTTGATCTCGGCCGGGCTGCCTGCGCCCTCGATGATGATCAGGTCGGCCTCAGCGGCGAGGCGATGATAGCTTTCGACGGTTCGCGCCAGAAGCTCGGGTTTAACCTTCGCATAGTCGCGCGCTTTCAGCGTGGCAAAGCGTTGCCCCTGCACGATGACCTGCGCCCCCAATTCGCTTTCGGGTTTCAGCAGGACCGGATTCATATCGACCATGGGCGCAACACCGCAGGCTAGCGCTTGCAGGGCCTGGGCGCGCCCGATCTCACCGCGGTCAGCGGTGACGGCGGCGTTGTTGGACATGTTCTGCGGCTTAAATGGCCTGACCCGCAATCCGCGCTGCGCAAAGAGCCGGCAAAGCCCTGCGACGATCATCGACTTGCCCACATTCGAGCCAGCCCCCTGGATCATGATTGCCTTGGTCATCGCACGTGCCTCCCGCTAGGATGGAGGTGACCCGATGTGAGGCAGAAGTAAAGACCGATGAACACGCCCGCCCACCTCATTTTCGGCGCCGCCGCCTTCGCCCGACCGAACCGACCTGCCGTCACCTGCGCCGCGATATTCGGTGCGCTGGCCCCCGATCTGTCGCTCTACCTGATGGCCGGTTGGCATCTTACGGTGTTGGGGACCGATGCTCGGATCGTCTTCGACGTGCTTTATTTCTCCGACATGTGGCAGCAAATCTTTGCCATCGACAACTCATTCATCATCTGGGGCGCGCTTCTGGGCCTCGCACTTGGGTCCGGAAAGGCGCCGTTTGTTGCTTTTGCTGCGGCGGGGTTGATGCATCTGGCGCTGGATTTCCCGCTTCATAATGACGACGCCCGTCTGCATTTCTGGCCTGTCAGCGACTGGCGCTTCATCAGCCCCGTCAGCTATTGGGACCGACGCCATTATGGTGGCGTCGTCGGCCCGATTGAGATTTCTGCAAGCCTTGCTTGTCTGGTTCTGCTTTGGGTCCGGTTTCGAACCGTCATACCGCGCATCGTTATTCTATTGGCCGGCGCTTTGCAGTTGCTGCCGGGGCTGATCTGGCTGTTTGTCTTCAGCGGCTAAAGCCCTTCTTCCCGCACGGCCTCCATCACCACATGGGTGGATGTTTGCGACACATGGGGCAGGGCGGATATCTGCTCTCCCAGGACCCGGCGGTAGGCACGGATATCGGAGGTGCGGACCTTCAAGAGATAGTCGAAATGGGAGGCCGTCATATGGCACGCCTCCACCTCCGGTATGGTCCGGACCGCGTCGTTAAACGCCCGAAGCGCGGCCTCGCGCGTTTCGCGCAGCGTCACCTCGACAAAGGCGATATGGTCCAAACCCAGCTTGACCGGGTCGACAAGCGCCTTGTAGCCGGTGATCACCCCCGCCTTTTCCAGTCGCCGCACGCGGGCCTGCGTCGGTGTCTTGGACAGGTTGATCCGCGCGGCCAGATCTGTGATCGAAATCCGCCCCTCCGCTGAGAGGATCGTCAGGATAATTCGATCATGGTTGTCTAACGCCACGGTGAATTCGTCTTTCTGGGGTTTATATTTTGGGCCTTTGGCCTACAAGTAATCGAATTTCAGTAAAATTAATAGCATCAAGCGGGTGTAGTCTAGGGCATCTAGTTCGGAGCGTTGCCCTTATGTCTTCTCTTGATAATCTGCGTTATACCATCCGTGCCAACAGCTTTGCCGCAGAGGCCGCCGCAGCGGCCTGGCTGACGGCCCTCGCCAACCTCACAACAAGCGACCGCCAAGAGATAGCCCGATCCGGCGCGGCGCTCGTCAGCGGTATCCGGCAAAGCGCAAAGCCCGGCCTGATGGAGGTCTTTCTGGCCGAGTACGGGTTGAACACCGACGAAGGCGTCGCGCTTATGTGTCTTGCGGAGGCGCTGTTGCGGGTCCCCGACCCGCTGACTATCGATGCGCTGATCGAAGACAAGATCGCGCCGTCAGACTGGGGCAAGCACCTGGGCCACAGCGCCTCCTCGCTTGTGAATGCCTCGACTTGGGGTTTGATGCTGACCGGCAAGGTGCTGACCGACGAACAGCCGGGTGTCGCGGGGCAATTGCGCGGCATGGTCAAGCGCCTGGGGGAGCCGGTGATCCGCGCCGCGACCGCCCGCGCGATGAAAGAAATGGGCCGCCAGTTCGTGCTGGGAGAAACCATTCAAGCCGCCATGACCCGCGCGAGGTTGCAGGAGACCGCCGGATATAGCTACAGCTACGACATGCTCGGGGAGGCTGCGAAAACAAAAAAGGACGCGCAGGCCTATTTCATCAGCTACCGCGAAGCCATCGCAGCAATTGCGGGTGGCGCGCGGGGGCAGGACGTACGCCGAAACCCCGGCATCTCGGTCAAACTGTCGGCCCTTCATCCGCGTTACGAGACACCTCAGAAAGCGCGCGTGATGGCCGAGTTGCAGCCGCGCCTTCTGCAACTGTGTCAGCAAGCCGCCGCCGCGCAGATCGGCCTGAATATCGATGCGGAGGAGGCGGACCGCCTTGACCTCTCCCTCGATGTCATTGAGGCGACATTGGCCGACCCAAGCCTTGACGGCTGGGACGGGTTCGGCGTTGTGATCCAAGCCTATGGCCCGCGCGCGCCTTATGTTATCGACTGGTTGCATGCTCTGGCGAAAAAGCTGGACCGGCGCGTCATGGTGCGGCTTGTCAAGGGCGCCTATTGGGATACGGAAGTGAAGCGCGCGCAGGTCCTCGGTCTGCCGGGTTTTCCGGTCTTCACCCATAAGCCCGTCACCGACATCAGCTACATTGCCAATGCCCGCAAGCTGCTGGGCATGCGGGACCGCATCTACCCGCAATTCGCAACGCATAACGCGCATACGGTGGCAGCAATCCTGCACATGGCGGGCGATACGGCCGGGTTCGAGTTTCAGCGCCTGCATGGCATGGGGGAGCGGCTTCACGACCTGGTGCTGGCCAAAGGCAAGGCTGGTTGCCGCATCTATGCCCCTGTGGGCGCGCATCGCGACCTGCTGGCCTATCTGGTACGGCGGTTGTTGGAGAACGGGGCAAACTCCTCCTTCGTGAACCAGATCGTTGATGAGGCAGTATCGCCCGAGATCGTTGCAGCCGACCCGTTTGACGCCGTCACCGGCATGAACTTCCCGGCGGTGACCGCGCCCTCAGACATCTTCGCGCCGCGCCGGAATGCGCGCGGCTGGGACTGGAACGACCCCGCCGACATGGCCGCGATCACGACGGCCCGCGCGCCCTTTGAGGATACCGAATTGCGTGTCCCTCAGGCAGATAGCGCGACCGTTGAAACCGCGATCAGGCAGGCACGAGCGTGGCGGGAACCGACCGCCAAACGCGCCGCGATTCTGCGCCAGGCGGCAGATCTTTACGAGGCCAATCACGCGGAGATATTCGCGACCCTCGCCCGTGAAGGCGGCAAGACCACCATCGACGCTATCGGCGAGCTGCGGGAGGCTGTTGATTTCCTGCGCTACTACGCAGACGAGGCCGGGCGCCATCCCGCGCCGCCCCGCGGGGTCTTTGCCTGCATCAGCCCCTGGAACTTCCCGCTGGCCATTTTCACAGGCCAGATCGCGGCAGCCCTGGCCGCGGGCAATGCGGTGCTGGCCAAACCGGCAGAGCAAACCCCGGCAATTGCGGCGCTGGCTACGCGGCTTCTGCATCAGGCCGGCGTGCCCGAAGATGCGCTGCAGCTCTTGCCCGGTGACGGGCATGTAGGGGCCGCTTTGGCCGCCAGCCCTGATATTGATGGCGTCTGCTTCACCGGCTCCACCGCAACGGCAAAGCGCATCCATACGGGGCTGGCCGAGACCGGCAATTGCCAGGCGCCGCTGATTGCGGAGACAGGCGGGATCAACGCGATGATCGTCGACAGCACCGCACTGCCCGAACAGGCGGTGCGTGACATCGTGGCATCGGCTTTTCAGTCGGCGGGGCAGCGATGCTCCGCGCTGCGATGCCTTTACGTGCAGGAGGAGATCGCGGAGCATCTGACAGAAATGCTGATCGGCGCGATGGCTGAGCTGCGCGTGGGCGACCCATGGGATATGGCGACGGACATCGGCCCGATCATCGACGCGCCCGCCCGCGACAAGATCGACCGCTACATCGAAACCGCGCGCGCAACCGGCAGGGTGCTGTACCAAACACCTTATGAAGGGGGGGGAAATTTCATTGCCCCCTGTCTGATCAGATTGCCCGGCATCGCCGACCTGAAGGAAGAGATTTTCGGCCCCGTCCTGCATATCGTCACTTTCAAAGCGACTGGGCTTGATGCGGTGCTGAAAGAGATCAACGCAACCGGCTACGGGCTGACCTTTGGGCTGCACAGCCGCATTGATGACCGGGTGCAGCAGATCGTTGAGACAGTTACCGCCGGGAACATTTACGTGAACCGCAATCAGATCGGTGCCATCGTGGGTTCCCAACCTTTCGGGGGAGAGGGGCTGTCAGGCACCGGCCCCAAAGCCGGCGGGCCGCACTACTTGATGAAATTCACGCGAGGTGAAACCTGCGCGCCTTTCCCCGCAGGTGCGCTTCCGGGGCCGACCGGTGAAAGCAACCGGCTGACCGTACTAGCGCGCCCGCCGATCCTCTGCCTTGGCCCTGACAAGGATGCGCAGATTGCGGCTGTGCTAAAGGCGGGCGGCAGGGCGGTTGAAGGTGACCTGGCCGATGCCGCGCAACGCGCCGGGATCGGCGGGGTGATCTGGTGGGGCGATGCAGATCAGGCGCGCGCATTGCGCCGGATGCTGGCCGCGCGGGAGGGACCGATATTGCCATTGATCACCGGCCAACCCATGCCGGCGGATGTGATCCTGGAGCGCCATGTCTGCATCGACACCACGGCCTCGGGCGGGAATGCCCAATTGCTGGCAGAGATGAACAGCTAGCGCTTGCACGCAGGTCGGGTTTCCGTCAGCGTTGCAGCATGTTTCCGATACGCGACCACAACCCGTCCGAGCGCACGCCTTTTGTCACCTACGCGCTGCTGGCGGCCAATATCGTTATCTTCCTGCTCTATTGGCCCGCCTTGTCGGGCGATCCGGCGGCGCTGGCGGCGTTCTGGGACACTTGGGCAATGCAGCCTGTTGAGATTACCCAGGGCGATGAACTTTACACGCTGATCACGTCGATGTTTCTGCATGGCGGCTGGATGCATCTGGCGGGTAACATGCTGTTTCTATTTATTTTTGGTGACAATCTGGAAGACCAACTGGGCCATGTGACGTTCCTGTTTTTCTACGTGATCTGCGGCGTGCTGGCTGACTTTGGCCAAATCCTTGCAGCCCCCGGCAGCCCGGTTCCGAATGTCGGTGCCTCCGGCGCGATTGCGGGGGTGATGGGGGGCTATCTGCTACTGTTTCCCAAGGCGCGGGTCGATATCCTGCTGATCTTCATCGTGTTCTTTAAGATCATTCCGATACCTGCATGGATCATGTTGGGTCTGTGGATGGCATTTCAGGTGTTCAATGGGATAACGGCTGATGTCTCAGGTGGCGGGGTGGCTTACTGGGCGCACGCAGGTGGCTTCATCGTGGGTCTGGTCCTGCTGATCCCGTTCTGGCTGCGGCGCGGGGGTCAGCAATACTGGGCGCGCACCGAGGGGCATCCGCCCCATCCCGAGGCGCGGTATGGCCGCTCCTCTGTCCCGACCATCAAGCGGCGCAAATGACCGAAAGATCGACCGCGAGCTGCCATTGCGGCAGCGTCCGCATCAGCTTTGAAATGGTGGACGGGCTAGGCAGCCTGCACCGCTGTGACTGCTCCCTGTGCCGGCGGAAATACCCCGGCGCGGTGTCCGGTCGCCTCAGCGATCTGCGG
>CALHHY010000152.1 GCA_938030665.1 uncultured Litoreibacter sp.
CCGTCAGCAACCGCAGGTCAGCGCGATTGAACCCTCCCAGGAGGTCGATCCGGAGCAAGAAAAAATCGAAATACCAGCCTTCCTGAGACGCCAGGCGAACTAAACTGCAACAGTTCGACGTAGCGTAAAAGGCCGGGGTCATCCCGGCCTTTTTGCTTTTTTAACAATGACTTGCTGCGTGTGCGAAGGGCGGTAATCACGGAAGTTCTGTTATGTTGCAAACCGTCACAAAGAGTGAGTTGAGAGAAGCGGGTTCGACGCCTAGTTTCCGCTCAGCACCAACAACCGTCACACAGTGGCGGCGCAACCGACCTAACCACGCTTCCGAAGGAGGCAACAACGTGCAAGCAAGTCTGATCTCAGAGGTGACCTTTGAAGGCGTGGGCCTTCACTCGGGTATTGCCGCGCGGATGACCGTTCGCCCGGCACCTGCCGACCATGGTATTTGGTTCAAACGGGTTGACGTCGCTGATGCCGATCCGATGATCCAAGCGATCTATGATGCGGTAGAACATAAGCCGCTTTGCACCCGGATCGTGAATGCGGCTGGCACCGAGGTGACGACGATAGAGCACATCATGGCCGCCCTTGCCGGCTGCGGTGTGCATAACGCGCTGGTCGAGATCGACGGCCCTGAAGTCCCGATCATGGATGGATGCTCCGCCGATTTTGTACGGGCGATCATTGATGCTGGCGTCGAAAAGCAGGATGCTCCGCTTTATGCCATTGAAATCCTGAAGCCGGTGCGGTTGGAGCAGGACGGCGCGGTCGCCATCCTCAGCCCGGCGCGCGGCCTGGAAATTGATTTCGAAATTGATTTTGAAGACGCCGCGATTGGCGCACAGTCCAAACGGCTTAACATGGCCAATGGTACATTCGTGCGGGAGCTGTCCGACAGCCGCACCTTCTGCCGCAAAGCCGATATCGACATGATGCATGCCAATGGGCTGGCGCTCGGCGGCACCTACGAGAACGCCGTGGTCGTCGATGGTGACGCGGTGCTCAGCCCCGGCGGCTTGCGCCACGCGGATGAGGCTGTGCGCCACAAGATGCTGGATGCTTTGGGTGACCTGGCGCTGGCTGGTGCGCCGATCCTTGGCCGGTACCGTGGGGTGCGGGCAGGGCATGCAATGACAAATAATCTGCTGCGCAAGCTGTTCAACACGCCTGATGCTTACCGCGTCGTGCCGTGCACGCCAGCGCACATCAGCCGGTTGCCCGGCGTCGGGATAAAGCAGGCCGATCTGGCGCTTGTCGCCTGATCAACTTTTGTCTTGCTGCCGAAAAAGCACGTCAAAGCCGTTTTTCCGGGCACACTCCTATGCTAGAGCTTGGCAACACAGTCCGAACCCCGCAAAAAGGGGAAGGTCGAATTGCGGGGTTGGCAGGCACTCATGCCCATTAGGTCACATGTAAAGACATTTGCGACGCTGTCGCTGCTTGCTGTGCTGGCAGCTTGCGGCAGCGCGCGTGACGGAGACCGCCGAGGCGGTTTTCTCAGCAATATCTTCCCCTCCGCGCCGGCGCAGCAATCGTTGGAAAGCCTACCGCCGGATCAGATTTATCTGCTGGGCGAGGCGGAGCTTGAAGATGGCGACGCGCGCGAGGCTGTGCGGCTGTTTAGTGAGGTTGAGCGCCTCTACCCCTATTCCGATTGGGCCAAACGGGCGCTGATCATGTCGGCCTTTGCCTACCACGCCGACCGCGAATATGAGCAATCGCGCGGGGCCGCGCAGCGTTTCATTGACTTCTATCCTGCTGATGACGACGCGCCATATGCACAATACTTGCTGGCGATCAGCTATTACGACCAGATTGATCAGGTCGGCCGGGATCAGGGGCTGACCTTCCAGGCCTTGCAGGCGCTGCGTACCGTGATCGAACGTTACCCTGATAGCGAATATGCCCGCTCCTCTATTCTGAAGTTCGATCTGGCCTTCGACCATCTGGCCGGCAAGGAGATGGAGATCGGCCGGTTCTACCTCAAACGCGGCCATTACCCGGCGGCGATCAACCGTTTCCGCGCCGTGGTGGAGGAATTCCAGACCACGACCCACACGCCCGAGGCGCTGCACCGGCTGGTGGAAAGCTACCTGTCGCTTGGCCTAACTGACGAAGCCCAGACAGCGGGTGCCATTCTTGGCTTCAACTACCAGTCCAATCCGTTCTACCAGGACAGCTTCGAGCTGTTGCAGGGCCGCGGGTTGGAGCCCGCGCCGCGCGGGACCGGGTGGCTGGTGGATATCTACCGGCAGGTGATCCGGGGGCAATGGCTCTAGCGCCTGCGGGCGGGCAGGTGTTCTGATGCTACGCTCCCTCGAAATCCGCGACATGCTGATCATTGACCGGCTGGTGCTCGATTTCCAGCCGGGCCTCAATGTGCTGACGGGGGAGACCGGGGCAGGTAAGTCGATCCTCTTGGATTCTCTGGGCTTCGTGTTGGGCTGGCGGGGCCGGGCGGAACTCGTCCGCGCGGGGGCCGAGAAGGGCGAAGTCACGGCCATCTTCGAGCCACCTGTTGGCCATCCCGCCTGGCACGTCCTGGCCGATGCCGGTTTTGAGCCGGAGGGGGAGCTGATACTGCGCCGGGTGAACTACCCCGATGGCCGCAAGCAAGCCTGGGTCAATGATCGCCGCGCGTCGGGCGAGGTGCTGCGCGCGCTGTCGGATGTTTTGGTGGAACTGCACGGCCAGCATGACGATCGTGGCTTGTTGAATGCGCGTGGTCACCGGATGCTGTTGGACCAATTTGCAGGCGTCGACCTGACCTCTATTCGTGCTGCCTGGGGTCAGATGTCCAAGGCTAGGGGCGCCCTTGAGACGGCGGAGGTTGCCCTAACCAAGATGCAGGCGGAGGAGGATTTTCTGCGCCATGCTGTGGCTGAACTGGAGGCGCTTGATCCGCAGCCGCAGGAAGAGCCCGAACTAGACGCGGCGCGGCGCCGGATGCAGGCTGCCGCTCGCATCCGCGATGATATTGCCAAGGCGCTGCAAGCGCTTGGGCCGGAGGGCGCGGAGGGGATGATCAGCAATGCGGCGCGCTGGTTGGACGGCGTGGCCGACCGCGCAGATGGCCAGCTTGAGGCCCCCCTTGCGGCCGCAGAGCGCGCAATGACCGAGTTGGGCGACGCCGCCCAAGGGGTGGAGCATGCCTTGGACGCGCTGTCTTTCGATCCCCATGAGTTGGAGCGCATAGAGGAACGTCTATTCGCCATTCGGGCCCTCGCGCGCAAACATGACGTCCTGCCCCAGGAACTGACGGAGCTTGCGCAACGCTACCGCGCCAGGCTGGACGCGCTCGATGGCGGCGCGGCGGAGATTGGCGGGCTGGAGCGCGCCGTCGCTGAGGCAGAAGAACGATATAGCGCTGAGGCTGATACGCTGCGCGCCGTGCGGCAGAAAGCGGCGACCAAGCTGGATAAGGCGATGATGGCTGAGCTCGCTCCGTTGAAGATGGAACGCGCCATATTCGAGACGCGGATCAGTGATGCCGCTTACGGTCCGGACGGGCGGGACATGGTGGCCTTCACCGTCGCGACCAATCCGGGCACGCCCGCGGGGCCTTTGAACAAGATCGCCTCCGGCGGTGAACTGTCGCGGTTTCTGCTGGCCTTAAAAGTGTGCCTGACGGGCGCGGGTCTTGGCGTGACGATGATCTTTGACGAGATCGACCGCGGCGTGGGCGGCGCGACAGCGGATGCGGTCGGGCGCAGGCTGGCGGCCTTGGCGGAGGGCGCCCAGGTGTTGGTGGTGACGCATTCGCCGCAGGTCGCCGCCCTGGGGGGGCATCACTGGCGGGTGGAGAAGACCGTGAAGGGGGAGCAGACGCTGTCAAATGTCGTCCCGCTGGACCGTGCCGCGCGTATTGACGAGCTTGCCCGGATGCTGGCCGGTGACACTGTCACAGACGCTGCCCGAGATGCGGCGAAAGCTCTGCTGGACGGGTGAACGCGGTTGCGTCCGGACGGGGCGCATTTTTCTAGTGAATAAGTGGCCTCCGGTTCGGGATATTTTTGATGCAATGCAACCGGGGCTTGCGATCAGTTGACCTGAACCAGCTTGCCGGGATTGAGGATGTTTTGCGGATCCATGCTGCGTTTGAGCGTGGCCATCACCGCCCAGCCCTCGCCGTGCTCGCGGGTCATATATTTCATCTTTCCCATGCCCACGCCATGCTCGCCTGTCACGGTGCCGCCCATATCAAGTGCGCGTTCGGCCATTCGGTCGGCCAGGCGCTTGGCCTCGGCCAGCTCGTCCGGGTTGCCTGGGTCCATCATCAGGATTGCGTGGAAATTGCCGTCGCCGACATGTCCCAGGATCGGACCGTCAAGCGGGCTTTCGGCGATATCGGCCTGGGTCTGGGTGACGGCTTCGGCCAAGCGAGAGATCGGCACGCAGATATCGGTGGACATGGCGGTGGCCCCTTTGCGGGAGGCCAGGATCGCGTAATAGCCGTCATGGCGCAGCGCCCAGAGCGCGTTGCGATCCTCGGGCTTCGTGGCCCAGTCGAAATCCGCGCCGCCATGCTCGGCCACAATTTCACCGAAACGCGTTGATTGTTCGGCCACGGCGGCCTCAGATCCGTTGAATTCGACCAGCAGATGCGGCAGCTCGGGCATGTCGCGGCCCGCATAGGCGTTGAAGGCGCGGGTGGTGGCGGCATCCACGAACTCGATCCGGGCCATGGGGATGCCCATCTGGATCGTGTCCATCACGCAGTTGACCGCGCTGTTCATGTCGGGAAAGGCGCAAATGCCGGCCGAGACAGCTTCCGGCTGGCCGTGCAGGCGCAGCGTCAGTTCAGTGATCAGGCCCAATGTGCCTTCGGAGCCGACGAACAGATGGGTCAGGTCGTAGCCCGCGGATGTTTTGCGCGCGCGCGACCCGGTGCGGATGATGCGCCCGTCGGCCAGAACCACCTCGAGCGCGATGACATTATCGGCCATCGTTCCGTAGCGCACCGTGGTGGTGCCTGACGCGCGGGTGGCGGCCATCCCGCCGATGGAGGCATTGGCACCCGGATCAACGGGAAAAAACAGGCCCGTGGCGCGCAGTTCTTCGTTCAGGGCCTTGCGGGTGATGCCGGGTTGCACGCGGACATCCATATCTGCGTCGTTGACCTCGATCACCGCGGCCATACGCTGGAAATCGACCGTGACCCCACCTTTCAATGCCAGCGCGTGGCCCTCAAGCGAGGTGCCGGTGCCCCAGGGGATGACGGGGCAGTCATGGGCGGCGCAGATGCGGACGATCTCGCTGACCTCCTGCGTGGTTTCGGGGTAGGCCACGGCGTCGGGCGGCATGGGCCGGTAATAGACCTCCGATTGGCCATGCAGGTCGCGATCGGACTTGGACCGGTTGAGCCTTTCGCCTAAGAGGGTTTCAAGCTCCTGTATTGCGGCGGCGATGGTCATGTTGGTGGCCCTGTCCTTGTTGCGCCACGAGCCTAGGCCGGTTCGGTCGCAAGGGAAAGCGCGAGGGGTCGATGGCCCAGCAGAAACCATCATTGATACGTGACCTGCCCGGCGAGGTGGTTCAGGCCTGCCGCAAGGGGTGGTTGGTGCTGCGCCACCGGGGGCCGTCGCAGCTGCAATTCTGGTTCATCGCCCTGCTTGTTGGCGTCGCGGCGGGGCTGGCGGCGGCGGGGTTCCGCATCTCCATCGAATGGCTGCAGGGCGTGCTTTATGACGCTAAGGATGTGCGCAGCCTGCAGGAATTTGTGACCGATCTGGAATGGTATTTCATCCTGCTGATCCCGGTTGTAGGCGGCCTGGTCACCGGGGCGGTGTTGCATTGGTTCACGCCAGATGGCCGGGCGCGGTCGGTGGCGGATGTCATCGAGGGGGCGGCGCTGGAGAATGGCCGGGTGGAGAAGAAAGCCGGTCTGGCCTCCGCCTTTGCGTCGATGATCACGCTGTCCACCGGCGGCTCCACCGGGCGGGAGGGGCCGGTTGTCCACCTTGCGGGCGTGATTTCCAGCTATGTGAGCGGGTTGATCAAGGCCGACGGGATCACCGGGCGGGACCTGTTGGGATGCGCGGTGGCGGCGGCCGTCTCTGCCAGCTTCAACGCGCCCATTGCCGGCGCCTTATTCGCGCTTGAGGTCGTCTTGCGCCATTTCGCGGTGCACGCTTTTGCACCCATTGTCATCGCAAGTGCGGCAGGCACGGTGATCAGCCGGTTGACCTTTGGCGACGTGACCGAGTTCATGCTGCCCGCTGAATCCGCGCTCAGCTTCTACCGGGAGCTGCCGGCCTTTCTGATCCTCGGCCTGCTCTGCGGGTTGGTTGCCGTGGTGTTCATGCGCGCAATTTTCTGGGCGGACAATGTAGGCACGGCGTTCCAGCACGCGACACGACTGCCGCGCTGGCTACGCCCGGCGGTGGCGGGGCTGTTTCTGGGCGCGATTGCGATCCTTTACCCGCATATCATCGGTGTGGGCTACGGGACGACCTCCGCCGCGCTGACGGGGGAGCTGCTGCTGCATGAGGCCGTAGTTTTCGCAATCGTCAAAGTCATTGCCGTGGCGATCACCATGGCCGGGCGCATGGGGGGCGGGGTGTTCTCCCCCTCCTTGATGGTGGGGGCGTTGACCGGGCTGACCTTTGGCATGGTGGCCACAGGGATCTTCCCCGACGTGTCGGGGTCCGAGACGCTGTATGCACTTGCGGGCATGGGGGCGGTTGCGGCAGCGGTGCTGGGCGCGCCGATCTCGACCACGCTGATCGTGTTTGAGCTGACGGGCGACTGGCAGACGGGGCTTGCGGTGATGGTTGCGGTGTCGCTGTCATCGGCCCTGTCCAGCACGATGGTCGACCGGTCCTTCTTCCTGACCCAGTTGGAGCGGCGGGGCATCCATCTGGCCGCGGGGCCACAAGCCTATCTGCTGTCGATGTTCCGGGTGCAAAACGTTATGCGCGGGCCCGATCATCCTCAGGCGGCCTATGAGGACGCGTTATGGCAGGCGATTGAGGAAGGTGTCTTCATCGGACCGAACGCGACGTTGGAGGACGCCATGCCTGTCTTTGAGGAGACAAACCGCCCCTTCATCCCCGTGGTCCGCATGGGCGATCAGGGCCAGCCGCCCGAGGTTCTGGGCGCGCTGTTTCAGGTGGATGCGTTAAAGCAGTATAACCGCGCACTGGCGGCCACAGCTGCGGAAGAACATTCCTGAGGGCTACAGCGCCTCGATGGTGACCTTGTTGGGGTAGAAGGCCAGATGGCCCTGAATTGGCTTCATCGCCGAATGCGGCTCTTCATAGGACCAGGCAGCGTTTTTGATTGGGCCGCTTTTGGCCTCGATGGTGTAGTAGCTTGCCACGCCTTTGTGGGGGCAGGTTGTTGTGTGCTCCGTCTTCTCAAAAAACGCCATGGCCAGATCTTCACGTGGCACGTAAAGCACAGCACCCAAGCCCCCCTCGCTCAGCTCGACCACATCTGAGCTTTCACCCAGCACCGCCCCTGCCGCGCGGATGGAGTAGGTGCCGGGAGCTTTGGACAGGGTGATATGGTCAGACATGGGGCGGGGCCTTTCGGATCAATCGGGCTGAAAGAATAGAGGCGCAGCATGACAGTTTTGCGTCTCGCTGCACAAGGGGCGAATTTGATCTGCGCGATTGCGCAAGGCTAGAGGGCCGCAGTCGCCGCCGCCAGCCAATCCGCCACGTCATCCGGTACGGAAATACGCGCGGCAACCTCCGCATGATAGGCGTTGATCCAGTCGCGCTCATGCGGGGCCAGCATCGCGGTGTTGATCAACCGGCGGTCAATCGGCACCCAAGTCAGCGTCTCGAAGGACAGCTGATCGCGCTTGTCGCCCAGCTCGGCGGCTTTCTGGACGACGATCAGGTTCTCGATTCGGATGCCGAACGCGCCTTCGCGGTAATAACCCGGCTCATTCGACAGGATCATCCCCTCTTTCAGCGGCACCTCTGACACCCGGCTCAGCCGTTGCGGCCCCTCATGGACCGACAGATAGGCCCCGACGCCATGCCCGGTGCCGTGGTCATAATCCATCCCTTGCCGCCACAGCGGTGCGCGGGCCAGCGCATCAAGATCGCGCCCCGACAATCCGCGGGGGAACCGCGCTTGCGAAATCGCGATCATGCCCTGCAAGACCAGTGTGAAGCAGCGTTTCTGCTCATCCGTGGGGGTGCCGATGACGATGGTGCGGGTGATGTCGGTGGTCCCGTCCAGATACTGCCCGCCTGAATCAACCAGCAGCAGGCCCGGTTCGACCGTCCGGTTCGTCTCCTCCGTCACGCGGTAATGCACGATGGCGCCGTTTGGGCCCGCGCCCGATATCGTCTCGAAACTGATATCGCGCAAAGCGTTGGTCTTTTGCCGAAACCCTTCGAGCGTTTTGGCCACGTCAATCTCGGTGAAATTGCCGGAGGTTTGATTGTCGAGCCAGGCCAGAAAGCTGATCATGGCACCTGCGTCACGCAGATGCGCCTGCCGCGCGCCTTCGATCTCCACCGGGTTTTTGCAGGCCTTTGGCAGGATGCACGGGTCTTGGGCGTGGATCAATGGGACGCCCGCTTCCTGCAAAAGGGTGCTGACTGCTATCGGCGCGGTCTCTGCATCAACGCGCACGGGGCCTTTCAGCTGTTGCAACACGCTGGCAAAAGCATCAGGCGGCAGGGTCGTGACGTCGGGGTCAGCCGGGACCCCTTCCAGCTTGGCGGGGTCGATGATCAGGTCGACCTTGCCGGTGGCGTGCAGCAAGGCAAAGCATTGCACGACCGGGATGCGCGGAATGTCGGAGCCCCGGATGTTCAAGAGCCAGCAGATCGAGTCCGGCAGGCTCAGCACCGCGGCCGTCTGTCCGGCCTCCCGCAAGGTGGCGGCAATCCGTGCGCGTTTGTTGCCTGAATTCTCCCCCGACAGCTCCAGCGGGTGGAAGGTGATCTGACCTTGTGGCGGGGCAGGGCGGTCCTGCCAGATCGGGTCAATCAGGTTGTCTGCCGCGTGTAAGGAAATGCCGCTGCCGTCCAGGCCTTTCGCGATGCCGTCAATCTGTCCCTTGGTAAAGAGCCACGGGTCATAGGCGATGCGTCCCGCGTCCAGCTGGTCTTTCAACCAGGCAGCGGGCTTCACCTCGGGCCAGTTCACCGGCGTAAAATAGGCCGTGTCCACCTGTTCTTTCACCTGCACGCGGTAGCGGCCGTCAACAAACACGCAGGCGGTGTCCTGCAGCGCGATACAAAACCCTGCAGAGCCTGTGAAACCCGTGAGCCAAGCCAGCCTTGCGTCACAGTCGGCGACATATTCCCCTTGATGGGCGTCGGCGCGCGGAATGATGACCCCGTCAAACCCGGCTTGTTTCAATGTGTCACGCAGTGCGGCCAAACGCGGTGGGCCGTCTTCGGGGCGGGTTTGTGTCTGAAAACTCTGAAAACTCATGAGTGAAAACTGCGCGCAAAATCACGCCGACGCAACCGCAAGATCAGGGGAATCAAAGGGCCGGCACGTACAAAACGCCACAAGCGTTTGTCACTTGTTGTGTGCCAATAGCCACAAAATGCGGCACTGACGGACTACACATGTTCCACACGTCAACGTGTCGCTGTCGTGAGACGTGAAATTGCTGTGAAGTCAAAATAACCGGTTTTTCAGCCAATTGTTTCTGTCAGCAGCTCACGACGAGAATAGCTGTCTGACCGAAATGACAAGACGTCACAGTTTATTGACGGTTCGGCTCCTCCTTCTGGCTGCGGCTTTGATGCAGCGTGACGTCATGTCGCGTGTGGCGGCATGTGATAGAGGAGAGAAACCATGAAACGTTACCTCACTGGGGGGGCAGCCGTTCTTGCACTTGCCGCCGGGTTTGGAGCCCCGGCTTTCGCGCAGGATGCAGAGACACGGATTGCTGAGCTTGAACGACGCATCGCCGATCT
>CALHHY010000153.1 GCA_938030665.1 uncultured Litoreibacter sp.
CGCCGCGTCTGGCCTGAGCAACAAAATCACGCCCAGGAACCCCAGACCGACCGCCCCGATGCGCCACGGGCCAATGCGTCGACGCAAAAGCGTGGCGCTGAGGACAAGCACGAAAATCGGCGCAGTAAAAAGCCCCGCCCCTACTTGCGCTATCGGCAGCGACGCCAATGCGCCGAAGTACAGGATCATCGCGGTCGCCACCAAGAAACTGCGCAGCGCCACGGCCCAAAGCTTGCGGGGACGAATATCCCAGCCCATCAACAGGCCCAGAGGCACGAAAACGGCAAGCACCATGGCGCTGCGCGCGGCATGAAACTGCCACAGCCCGATATCCTCTGCGATGACCTTGACGAAGTTATCGATGAAACCCATCCCGGCCATGCCGGCTACGGCGAAACCGGCTGCCTGAACTGTCTTGCTCGCCGCCATAGGGACCTCTGATTTTCTCTTTTCATAGGTCTGACATTTCGTCAGTATCGCTGTCCATGAAATAGCGGCGCGGGAGGTCGAAATGGGGTGGATGTCCGACGAGGCGGGACTGGAAAAGCGGTCTGCCAATTTTGTACCTTTAACGCCGCTGAGCCATCTAAACCGCGCGCGCCAGGTCTTCCCCAAAAAGGAGGCGCTGGTCTACGGCACCCGCCGCTTCAGCTATGCCGAATACCATGCGCGCGTCAGCCAGTTGGCCTCCGCGCTGCACCAGCGCGGCATCCAGCCGGGCGATGTGGTCGCGACCCTGCTGCCCAACATCCCCGCCCAGGCCGAAGCGCATTTCGGTGTGCCGGCCAGCGGCGCGGTGCTAAACACGATCAACACGCGGCTCGACACCGGGACAGTGGCCTACATCTTCGACCATGGGGAAGCCAAGATCGTCCTGTGTGACACGCAGTTTCTGCCCTTGGCCGAGGCCGCGAAGGAGGCTTGCGACGGCGAAGGCCCCGAGATCATCGAGGTAGGCGACGGCCCCGCCGGGCATCCCGCCACCGGCCATTACCCCGAATACGAGGACGTGCTGAATGGCGGTGATCCGAATTTCGTATGGGTCATGCCGGAAGACGAATGGGAAAGCCTGTCGCTGAACTATACCTCAGGCACTACCGGCAGACCCAAAGGCGTGGTCTACCACCACCGGGGCGCGTATCTGATGACCATGGGCACGGTGATCTCCTGGCGGATGCAGCTGCACCCACGCTTCCTGGCCATCGTGCCACTGTTTCACTGCAACGGGTGGAACCACACGTGGATGATGCCGGTGCTGGGCGGCACGGTGCATTGCTGCCGCGACATCACGGCAGAGGCGATTTACACCGCCATCGCCGATGAGGGCGTCACCCATTTCGGCGGCGCGCCGATTGTGCTGAACATGATCGTCAACGCGCCCGACAGCGCCCGCAAGCCCTTCGACCATCAGGTCGAGGTCTTCACCGCAGGCGCCCCGCCCGCCCCCGCCACGTTGGCCGCCATCGAAAAGCTGGGTTTCAACGTCACGCAGGTCTACGGCCTGACGGAGACCTATGGCCATGTCACCGAATGCGTCTGGGACGGCGATTGGGACAGCGAGCCGCAGAACCGCAAGGCCGCCATCAAGGCGCGCCAGGGCGTGGCCTTCCCGATGATGGAATATGTGACCGTGGTTGATGAGGCCAATCAGCAGGTGCCGATGGACGCCACCACGCAGGGCGAGATTGTGATGCGCGGCAACGCGGTAATGAAAGGCTATCTGAAAAACCCCGACGCCACCGAAGAGGCGTTTGCCGGCGGTCATTTCCATTCCGGTGACATCGCGATCCAGCACCCTGACAGCCATATCCAGATCGCCGACCGCGCCAAGGATATCATCATTTCGGGGGGGGAGAACGTCTCCAGCGTCGAGGTGGAAGGCGTGCTGATGTCCCATCCCGATGTCAGCCTATGTGCTGTGGTGGCCAAACCCGATGACAAATGGGGGGAGGTGCCCTGCGCCTTTGTCGAGCTGAAAGAGGGGGCAACAGGCGACGCGGACGCTCTGATCGCGCATGCCCGCAGCCAGCTGGCGGGGTTCAAGACCCCCAAAATGGTGGTGTTTCAGGAGCTGCCGAAAACCTCCACCGGCAAGATCCAGAAGTTCGAGCTGCGCGCCCAGGCCAAGACGCTTTAGCGCCCCGAAACCTCTGCCCGCTTGATAGGTGGCCCTGCCCCCGCTAGCCTTGCGCCATGAAAACCGGGGTGCCCAGGGTGCAGCAAGGGAGGGAGACCGCGTCTGCGCGACGGCTGTCGTCTCGTGCAGGGCCGGGGCGCGTCGGCGCATTGGCTGACATGGCGCATCAGGCACCTGCCGCGCAACGGTTGAAAAAGCTGCAACCCTACGCCGACCAGCAAGCGCTCCAACTCAAGAAAACGCACCCTGACAGGGACCCGCTCGCGGTTATGGGACATGGCAATCAATGGCCCTCGGACATGCGTCGTTTGGTGCAGGATGATCCACAGATAAGCATCGACGCCCGCGCGCAGCACATCTTTGACAGGGGCGAACAACAATACACGGAAGACCTGGCCCGCGGTCAGGCGATCCTGGCCGAACTGAAACAGCGAAGGGAGAGGCGCGCAGAAGACCGCCCCGCTTTTGAGCAGGAAGCCCGCGAAAAGGCGCAGGACGTCAATGATCTATACGAGGCCCGCTACAAAACCACGACCCGACCGTTGAATGACCCCTCCCAACCCGATGATCGTGTCTATTCGTCGGTCACCGAAGGCTATGACGATCCACAGGCACAGACGACATCGGGCAAGGCCGCCTATGTTGATCAGGTCAATATGAGCCACAATTTCCTGCAAACCTCCGAGGTCTACGCCAAGGAAGACCCAAACCGGAAAGGCTCCCATTTCCTATATAACTCAGAGGTGTTTTGGCAGCAGTGGCAGGAGGCCGTCGCGGCTGACACAAGGCGCGGGCCCGGTCGCGACAACCGGACCAGGAAGAAGATCAAGAAGCTCTCGGCCATGGTGCAGCGGAGCATTTCCAACGGTGCAACACAGCTGACCGTGCATCACGCGATGCGCGACGGCAGCTACTTCTTTAACGGCTACACACAAACGATCTCAGTTCAGGACGAGGAGTTCGCGGCGATCCTTGGTACGCCAAACGGGCGCGGCATCGGCAACATGATGAAGGACCATTTCCACGAGTTGGAGAAGGATGATTTCCGCGATGTCGAGATTGATGGCGACACGACCTCCTTCACCGTGAATTTTGGCTAACGCTCTGCCGCAGGGGTGCTGGGCGCACGCAAAACAATTGAGCCTGCCCGCGTTCCCGGATACGCTGCCGCCAATAACAAGTAATAATGCAGGCAAGCCGGGCGGATATGACGGCGCTCAAGAAATACCAAAGGCTCGATACCGAGGGTGTCTGGCGCGAGAACGCGCAGGCGCAACGCCGTGATGTGATCGTGTGCTTTGGGGAGGCCTCGCTGATCATCAAGGACAAGACCGACACCGCGCTGGCACATTGGTCCCTGCCCGCCATCCACCGTGCCAACCCCGGCAAGCGGCCCGCCCTGTTCCTGCCCGCCCCCGACGCGGATGAAGAGCTGGAACTGTCCGACCCCGAGATCATCAACGCGATCGAGAAAATCCGCCGCACCATCGAGAAAAGCAGACCGCAAGCGGGCAGGCTGCGCCTCTATGTGATCACCGCGCTTGCTGCTTTGATCGCTGTACTGGCGGTGTTTTGGCTGCCGCAGGCCTTGGTGCGCAACACGGTCGCGGTGCTGCCCGAAAGCACCCGGCTGGCGATCGGCACCAGCCTGTTGGGCCATATGACCCGGCTGACCGGTGACACCTGCCGCAAGCCCCTTGGTGCGGCGGCGCTGAACCGGCTGACCAGGCGGGCGGTCAGCACGCGGTTGCGCAAGGCCTATATCGTCCCGGGTCTCGGCACACGCGACACGCTGGTGCTGCCGGGGCGGTTGCTGTTGATGGACGCCACGCTGGTGGAAGATCACGACAGCGCCGATGTCGCGGCGGGCTACATGCTGAAGGCGCTGGCAGACAGGCGCAATGCCGACCCGATGACCGACTTGCTGCAAAGGGCAGGCAGCCGGGTGACGTTCCATCTGCTCACAACTGGCGAGATGCAAGATGACGCCCTGCGCGCCTATGCCGAGGCCCTGATGACCGGGACGGAGCCCGCCCTGGACCAGGACGCCATGCTGCCAATGTTCGAGGGCGCCAAAATCGCCGCCAGCCCCTTCGCCTATGCGGTGGACATAACCGGCGAGGAAACGCTGCCAATGATCGAGGCCGATCCCTATCGCGGCCAGGACGCCCCGCGACTTTTGTCCGATGGCGACTGGATCAGCTTGCAGGAGATCTGCGCAGAGTAGCCGCTATTTGGTGCCAAACATCCGGTCGCCCGCGTCGCCCAGCCCCGGTACGATATAGCCATTCTCGTTCAAGTGACTGTCCAAAGCGGCGGTGACAATCGGCACGTCCGGATGCGCCTCTTTCATCCGGGCAACGCCCTCCGGCGCGGCAAGCAGGCACAGGAAGCGGATATTTGTGGCGCCCGCCTGCTTCAGCAGATCAATCGCCGCCACGGACGAATTGCCGGTTGCCAGCATCGGATCCACGGCGATCACCATCCGCTCATCCATGAATTCCGGCACTTTGAAATAGTATTGTACGGGCTTCAAAGTCTCTTCATCGCGGTACAGACCCACGAACCCCACGCGGGCCGAAGGGATCAGCTCCAACATCCCGTCCAAAAGCCCGTTCCCCGCCCGCAGGATCGAGATCAGCGCCAGCTTGCGCCCCGCCAGCGTCGGCGCGTCCATCTCCTCCATCGGGGTCTCAATACGCTTGGTGCCCATCTCAAGATTACGGGTGATTTCATAGGCCAGAAACTGGCTGATCTCGCGCAGCAATTGGCGAAATACGGCAGTCGGGGTGTCTTTCTCCCGCATGAGCGTCAGCTTGTGCTGCACCAGCGGGTGGTTAACGATGGTCAGGTGATCAGGGTCGGTCATGCGGCGGGCTCCAGTCTTTTCAGCAATCTCTCCCGCGTCGCGTCATCGCAAAAGGCGGCGCGGGCGGCGTTTTGGTTGACCTCGCGGATATGGTCATCCTCCCAGCCGAACGTATCAGCCAGACGGTCATATTCGCGGGTCAGCGTGGTGTGGAAAAACGGCGGGTCGTCGGTGGAGACGGTTACCTTCACGCCCGCCGCGCGCAGCCGCTCAATCGGGTGGTCGCGCCAGCTGGGATAGACGCCAAGCGCTACATTCGATCCAGGGCAAACCTCCAGGGTGATCTCATGCTCCGCCAGATGGTCAACCAGCGCCGGGTCGTCGATAGACTGCACCCCGTGGCCGATGCGTTCCACCCGCAGGTCGCGCACCGCCTGCCAGACGGAGGCCGCGCCACCCCATTCGCCCGCATGCGTCGTCAGCCGCAACCCGGCCTCCCGCGCCATGTCGAACGCATAGGCAAAATCACCCTGCACCCCTGTGCTTTCGTCGCCGCCCATGCCAAAGCCCGTGACAAAATCGCCCACGGTTTCGGCCGCACAAAGCGCGTCAGGCTTGGCGGCGTCCGGCCCTTCGTGGCGGATACAGGTGACGATACCGCGCAGGATGATACCGTCTGACTTTGCGGCCGCATCGGCGGCCTCCTTGATCGCGGCGAGGTATTCTTTCCACGCCCCCAGATCGCCGCCACCACAGAAATTCGGGCTGATGAAGGCCTCGGTATAGATGACGCCCTGAGCCGCAGATTGTTCCAATACCGCCGTGGTCAGGCGTTTGAACTCCTCCGGCCCGGTCAACACCGTGGTCGCAGCCTCGTAGGTGCGCAGGAACTGGGTGAAATTGTCGAACCGGTAGCTGCCATCCTCGTTGAAGACGCCGGAAAGGTTCACGTCCTTCTCTTGCGCCAGCCCGCGGATGAAGGCCGGCGGCGCGGCCCCCTCGAGATGGAGATGCAGTTCCAGTTTCGGGATCGTCATAGAAAGCTCCTGCCCGGACCGCGTTCAGCCAGCCCCAGATGATGCGCGACGGAGGCCGCGACATCCACAAAATCAACCTGCCCGATGGCGCGCGCCCCCACGCCGGCGCCAATGACGGGCACCCGCTCACGCGTGTGATCGGTGCCGCGCCAGGTCGGATCATTGCCGTGATCGGCGGTGAAAAGCATCAGGTCATCCTCCCGCATCGCGCCCAGCAGCGCGGGCAGATGACTGTCAAACCACTCCAGATGGCCGGCATAGCCGGGCGCGTCGCGGCGGTGGCCAAAGCGTGTGTCAAACTCTACGAAATTGGCGAAGGTCAGGCTGCCATCTTCCGCTTCCCTCATCAGCCGATGCAGCTGCACCATCAGCTCGGCATCCGCGCCTTTAACGCTGTGATCAATGCCGCGCCCCGAATAGATGTCGGAGATTTTGCCAATCCCGTAGGTCTTCCGCCCCGCCGCCTTGGCCCAGTCCAGCAAGGTCGGCGCGGGGGTCTCAATTGCGAAATCTTTGCGATTGGTCGTGCGTTTGAAAGTCTCGCGGGTCTCACCAAGAAAGGGCCGCGCGATGACCCGGCCGACCTTCATGGCGTGCAGCGTCGGCGCAATATGGCGACACAGGTCAAGCAGCCGGTCCAGCCCGAAATGCCCCTCATGGGCCGCGATCTGGAACACGCTGTCCACCGAGGTGTAGCAGATCGGTTTGCCGGTGCGGATATGCTCCTCCCCAAGCTCTTCGATGATCGCAGTGCCTGAGGCGTGGCAGTCGCCCAAAATGCCGTCCGTTCCGCAGAAATCGGCCGCTGCCTGCGTGACCTCAGCCGGGAAGCTGGGACGGGTATCACGAAAGTAGTGCCATTCCCACGGCACCGGCACGCCGGACAATTCCCAATGACCCGTTGGGGTGTCCTTGCCCGGCGAATGTTCCCGCGCGACGCCGTAAAGCCCTTCCGCGCCGCCACTCATTCCCGGCACGACCTGGCCAAGCCCCAGCCGCGACAGATTGGGCATTTTCAACCCGACATCGCGGTGGATATGGCCCAGAGTATCGGCCCCGGCATCTCCAAAATCAGCCGCATCCGGCGCGCCGCCGCAACCCGCGGAATCCATGACGATCAGGAAGGCCCTCATGCGGGCACCTTGGCGTGGATCAGCGGAATGGCGTCAGGCCGTGCGGTCCCTAGCGTCATCGCGGCGCGCACCGCCTTGACCGCCCAATCCGCCTTCTGCTCGTCAGAGGCATGCACCATCGCGACCGGCGTGCGCGCCTCAACCCGGGCGCCCAGCCGCGCGATGCCCGACAGGCCCACGGCAGGGTCAATCCGGTCACCGTCCCGCAAGCGCCCGCCGCCCAGATGCACGACCACCTCGCCCAAGGCGCGCGTGTCCATCGCGGTGATGCAGCCTGCGCAGCCCAAAGTGACCTCCCGCAGGACATTGGCTTCGGGCAGAAGCCGCTGCCAGCTTTCCAGAAAATCCTCAGGCCCGCCCATGGCGGCGACCATGCGCGCGAACCCTTCCGCCGCCTGCCCGCTGCTCAGCGCTGCCGCGATCTCTTCGGCCCCGTCCTGCACATCGCTGGCGAGCCCCGCGTCTGCCAGCAGCACCCCGCCCAAAGTCACCGTGACCTCCCGCAGGCGGCGTTGCGCTTTTGGGTTGGTCAGCGCCTCCATCACGGCGCGGATTTCCACCGCGTTGCCCGCCGCATCGGCCAAGGGCTGTGACATGTCGGTGATCAGCGCCGAGGTCGCGCAGCCCGCATCATTGGCCACGCTCACCAGCGCCTCCGCCAGGGCGGTCGCGTCTTCCATGTTTTCCATAAACGCGCCGGAGCCGGTCTTGACGTCCAGCACCAGCCCGCCCAACCCCGCCGCCAGTTTTTTCGACAGGATGGAGGCTGTGATCAGGTCGATGCTCTCCACCGTCGCCGTCACGTCGCGGATCGCGTAAAGCCGTTTGTCCGACGGCGCGACCCGGCCCGTGGGCCCCACAATCGCGCAGCCCGCGTTGCGTACGACATGGTCCAGCCGGCTCGGCCCGACCTCGCAGACGTAGCCCGGTATCGCTTCCAGCTTATCCAGCGTGCCGCCCGTATGCCCCAAGCCCCGGCCCGAGATCATCGGCACGAAGGCTCCGCAGGCGGCCAGCGCGGGGGCCAGCAACAATGAGACCGGATCGCCCACCCCGCCCGTCGAATGTTTGTCGAGCACTGGTCCCGGCAGGTCCCAGCTGAGCACGTCGCCGCTGTCGCGCATGCCTTCGGTCAGCCCCACCCGCGCCTGTGGACCCAAGCCATTCAGGCAGACCGCCATGGCGAAAGCCCCCGCCTGTGCATCCGTGATTTCCCGCCCGTTCAGGCCCGCGCCAAACCAGCGCGCCTCGTCCGCGCTGACGCCGCCACCTGCGCGGATCCGGGCAATAAGGCTGCGCGCGTCGCTCACGCCATGTGGCTCGCGTCAAAGGCCCCCGGCAATAGCGCCGACACTGACGTCACCTGACTTTCCCCCGCCACCGTGGCCAGCGTCACAGCCGCTGCCGCATTGGCAAATTCCGCGATCTTCTGGCGGCACCCGCCGCAAGGCGGGACCGGGCTTGGGCTGTCAGCAATCACGGCGATCTCGGCAATTTCATACTCGCCCGCCGCGCACATGGCCGCAATCGCGCCCGCTTCGGCGCAGGTGCCTTCGGGGTAGGCCACATTCTCGACGTTGCAGCCGGTGAAGACCGCGCCGGAGGTCGTCCGCAACGCGGCCCCCACCTTGAAATTCGAATAGGGCGCGTGGGCATTTTCGCGCACCGCGCGCGCGTGGTCGAGCAGGTCCATGGCACATCCCTTTTGAAACTGCCGCCATTCTGATCCCCGCCGCCAAAAGGTTCAATGGCAGCGGGCAGGTTTTTCAGGCAGGTAGGCGGCCCTTAGCCTTGCGGGTAGCCGATGGCCTTCATCGCCTCTGTCAGCTCGTCCAGAATGGCCGGGTCGTCGATGGTCGCAGGCATCTTGTAGTCGCGCCCATCCGCAATCGCGGCCATGGTCGCGCGCAGAATCTTGCCCGACCGGGTCTTGGGCAAACGCTCCACCACCAGCGCCAGCTTGAACGCGGCCACGGGCCCGATCTGGTCGCGCACGCGTTGGATGACCTCGGCGACGATCTCCTCATGCGGGCGGTTCACGCCGTTGGACAGGCATAGGAACCCCATGGGCAGCTGGCCTTTCAGCGCGTCCGCCACGCCAATCACCGCGCATTCCGCCACGTCCGGGTGGCCTGCCAGCACCTCTTCCATGGCGCCCGTTGACAGGCGGTGGCCCGCCACATTGATCACGTCATCGGTGCGCGCCATGATCCACAGATAGCCATCCTCATCCTTCATCCCGGCATCACCCGTCTCGTAATAGCCAGGGAAGGCCGTCAGGTAGGAGGAACGAAACCGCGCCTCCGCGTTCCACAGGGTGGGCAGGGTGCCCGGCGGCAAGGGCAGCTTGATCGCAATCGCACCCAGCTCGCCCGCCGGCAGCGGGTGCCCGTCATCGCCCAGAATTTGCACGTCATAGCCCGGCATCGGCACCGTGGGGGAGCCGATCTTGACCGGCAGCGCCTCAAGCCCGGCCGGGTTGCCCGCAATGGTGTAGCCCGTCTCGGTCTGCCACCAATGGTCATAGACCGGCTTACCGGTCAGGTTGGCGATCCATTCAATCGTATCCGGGTCCGCCCGTTCGCCTGCCAGATATATCGCCCGCAAGGCCGACAGATCGTATTTCTCAAGGAAATCGCCTTTCGGGTCGACCCGTTTTACCGCCCTGAAGGCCGTAGGCGCCGTGAAGAAGCTGGCCACCCTATGCTCCGCCATGACCCGCCAGAACGTGCCGGCATCGGGCGTGCCCACGGGCTTGCCTTCGAAGACAACGGTGGTGTTTCCCGCCACAAGCGGCGCGTAGCAAATGTAGCTATGCCCCACGACCCAGCCCACGTCGGAGGCCGCCCAGAACACATCGCCCGGGTTGACGTTATAGATGTTCTTCATTGTCCAGTTCAGCGCGACCAGATGGCCCGCCGTCGGGCGCACCACGCCCTTGGGCGCCCCGGTGGTGCCGGAGGTATAGAGGATATAGGCCGGGTGGTCGCCTGAGACCGGCACGCAACCGGCCGGTGCAACGCCGTCTTGCGCGGCATGCCAGTCGACATCGCGCCCCTCGACCAGTTCTGCCACACACTGTTCGCGCTGGAAGATTACGCAGAATTCCGGCTTGTGGCTTGCCTGCTCAATCGCGCCGTCCAGCAGGGGCTTGTATTCAACCACCCGCCCCGGCTCGATCCCGCAGGAGCCCGCGATGATCGCTTTCGGCGTTGCGTCGTCAATCCGCACCGCCAACTCGTTGGCCGCAAAGCCGCCAAACACCACCGAATGCACCGCGCCGATCCGGGCGCAGGCCAGCATGGCCACAATCGCCTCGGGCACCATCGGCATGTAGATGATCACCCGGTCGCCCGAGACAATGCCGCGCGTGGCCAATGCGCCTGCCATCAAGGCCACTCTATCGCGCATCTCGGCATAAGAAATATGCTGTTTGGTGTCGGTGACGGGGCTGTCATAGATGATCGCCGTCTGCGCGCCGCGCCCGGCCTCGACATGGCGGTCCAGCGCGTTCCAGCAGGTGTTGACGCGCGCATCCTTGAACCATTCGTAAAGCGGGGCCGCCTCGTCAAACAGCGCCTTGGAGGGCGGCTGATCCCAGTCAATTGCCCCGGCCTGCGCCATCCAGAACCCTTCCGGGTCATCCTGCCAGCTTTTGTACGTTTCGGCGTATCCCATGTGCGCGCTCCCCTTTTCTTGCTCCCGTTGTGCCGGGAAGCGCATCGCAAGACAAGGCCCCGCAAAGCGTCGCGGCCCCTCATCACTGCTTTCGAAATACTCTCCAGGAGTTTGCCCGCGCGGCTGAGGACGGAACGTCCTCAAAGAGCGCAAATCATCGCGCGCGGCGCAGCCGCTCCGCCAGGCCACGCACGGCCAGACTTCAGCCGTAGGTGGCCACCGGCGTGCCCGCAATCGCCGAGACATTCAGCAGCCCCCGCGCGGTGATGGAGGGCGTGACGATATGCGCCTTGTTGCCCATCCCCATCAGGATCGGCCCTACTTCCAGCCCGCCGGCCTTCATCTTCAGGATGTTGCGCACGCCTGATGCCGCATCCGTATTGGCAAAAACCAGCACATTCGCGGCCCCTTCCAGCCGGGAGCCTGGGAAAATCCGCTCCCGCAACTCCTCGTCCAACGCAGCGTCCGTATGCATTTCGCCCTCATAGATGAAATCGCGCGGCGCCGCATCCAGCAGGTCAATCGCGCCCCGCATCCGCAGGCCGGTGTCGCAGTCCAGATTGCCAAATTGCGAATGCGAACACAGCGCGATCTTGGGCGTCACCCCGAAGCGGCGGACATGGCGGGCCGCGCCGATCACCACTTCGGCGATTTGGTTCGGCGTAGGTTCGGGATGGACATGGGTGTCGGCGATGAAAAGCGGGCCATCTTCCAAAATCATCAGCGACAGCGCGCCGACCGGGTGTAGCCCGCCCTCCCCCAGCACTTGGCTCACATAGTTGAGGTGCCACAGATATTGACCGAACGTGCCGCAGATCATCGAATCCGCCTCGTCGCGCTGCACCATAACCGCGCCAATCGCCGTCGTATTGGTGCGCATGATCGCCTTGGCCAGATCCGGCGTCACCCCGCGCCGCGCCATCAGACGGTGGTAGGTCTGCCAATAGTCACGGTAGCGGGCGTCTTTCTCGGGGTTGACCAGCTCGAAGTCGCGCCCCGGCTTGATCGACAGGCCCAGCTTCTCCGCCCGCGCCTCGATCACACGCGGCCGCCCGATCAGGATCGGGGTATCCGTGGTCTCCTCCAGCATGGCGTTGGCTGCGCGCATCACCCGCTCGCTCTCGCCCTCGGTGAAGACAATCCGCCGGGCTTGGGTGGCGGCGGCATCAAAAACGGGTCGCATGATCATGGCCGATTTGAAGACGGAGGCATCGAGCGCCTCCTTATAGCTGTCCAGATCCGCCACGGGCCGTTCCGCCACGCCGCTTTCGCCCGCGGCCTTCGCCACGGCCGAGGCCACAACTCCCATCAGGCGCGGATCAAATGGTTTCGGGATCAGGTAGTCGGGACCGAATGTCATCTCTTCTCCGCGGTAGGCGGCGGCGGCCTCTGCACTTGTGGTCGCCCGCGCCAGCGCCGCGATCCCCTCGACGCAGCCGATCTTCATGGCGTCATTGATCTCCGTCGCGCCGACGTCCAGCGCGCCCCGGAAGATGAAAGGAAAACACAGCACGTTATTGACCTGATTGGGGTAATCACTGCGCCCTGTCGCAATGATCGCATCCGGTGCAACCTCGCGGGCAAGGTCGGGCATGATTTCAGGCGTCGGGTTGGCCAGCGCGAAGATAATCGGTTTCGCGGCCATCTTGCGTACCATGTTTTGCGTCAGAACGCCGGGGCCAGACAGGCCCAAAAACAGGTCCGCCCCTTCGATCACATCGTCCAGGGATCTCAACTCAGACGCCTGCGCATAGTCGGCCTTTTGCGGCGTCATGTCTTCGGTCCGGCCTTCATGGACGAGCCCTGCAATGTCGCAAAGCCAGACGTTTTCGCGCTTCACGCCCAGCTTTACCAGCATGTTCAGGCAGGCAATCCCCGCGGCACCGCCGCCGGTGGAGACGACCTTGATGTCCTCAAACCGCTTCTCTGCCAGCAAAAGCGCGTTGGTTGCGGCCGCAGAGACGACAATCGCGGTGCCATGCTGATCGTCATGAAACACGGGGATGTTCATCCGCTCCCGGCACAGTTTCTCGACGATAAAGCAATCGGGCGCCTTGATATCTTCGAGGTTGATCGCGCCAAACGTAGGCTCCAGCGCGCAGACGATATCGGCCAGCTTTTCGGGGTCGCTTTCATTCAACTCGATATCGAAGCAGTCGATATTGGCGAATTTCTTGAACAGGACCGCCTTGCCCTCCATTACCGGTTTGGAAGCCAGCGCGCCGATATTTCCCAACCCCAGCACGGCCGTCCCGTTGGTGACCACCGCCACCAGATTGCCCCGCGCCGTGTAGTCGCGGGCATGGCGGGCGTCTTCCTTGATCTCAAGGCATGCCTCGGCCACGCCGGGGCTGTAGGCACGTGCCAGATCGCGGCCATTTGCCAGCGGCTTGGTGGCGCGGATCTCCAGTTTTCCGGGTTTGGGAAAACGGTGATAGTCAAGCGCCGATTGCCGCTGCGACGGGTTGCGCTCTTTGGCCATGGGGCCTCCTCCCAAAAATAGTTTAACGTTAAACTAAATTACTTTTTGATCGCAGTCACCCGCAAATGGACGGGGAAATCAGGCAAATTGCTCACGTATCAGCCGCTCCTCCAGCCCGTGGCCCGGATCAAACAGGATACGGTGCGTCACTGACGGGTCGGAGGTGATTTCTACCGACAACACATTGCCCGCTGACTGCCCGTCCGCGTCGGCCATCACAGGGCGCTTTTGCGGCTGCAGCACGTCAATCCGCACCTTGGCCGTTTTGGGCAAAAGCGCGCCGCGCCAACGCCGGGGGCGAAACGCAGACATAGCAGTCAGCGCCAGCACGTCAGAGCCAATGGGCAGGATGGGACCATGGGCGGAATAATTGTAAGCGGTCGAGCCCGCCGGCGTGGAGACAAGCGCGCCATCGCAGACCAGTTCCGCCATCCGCTCCCTCCCGTCGACGGAGATGCGCAGTCTTGCCGCTTGTGACCCGGCCCGTAGCAAGGATACCTCGTTAATGGCCAAAGCCTCGTAGGTCCTGCCATCCTCCCGCTCGGCCACCATGCGCAGCGGGTTCACGGCCTCTTCCTCGGCCGCCTCCAGCCGTTCGGTCAGCCCGGTGGCCGCGTATTCATTCATCAAAAAGCCCACGGTGCCGCAATTCATGCCGTAAACGGGCGTGTCCAGATGCTGGGTGTCGTGCATCGTGTGGAGCATGAAGCCGTCGCCGCCCAACGCGACAATGACCCGCGCCTGATCAACGGGGCATTGGCCATAGCGGTCGCTTAGCGCCGCGTAAGCGTCCTGCGCGACCTCCGTATCCGAGGCCATGAAGGCGATTTTCCCAGCGATCTGCATGATTTAGCGGCTCCTCCCTGCAATTGATCGCGCTGTTGCCCCGAAAAGACAAGCCGAAGCATGAGCGTATTTCATGACCAAACGCCGAATTCGCCATGTTCTGCGTCGTTTTATGCGCTTCCGTCAGCCCCGGTTTGGGCTTATGAGCAGCCGCAGGAAACCGTACCCTTCAGGAGCTGCCCCATGAACGCGTCTCACCGTGACACCGGATTTTTCACCGAAGACCTCTCCGAACGCGATGCGGAGCTGTTCGGCGCCATCACCTCCGAGCTGGGCCGCCAGCGTGACGAGATCGAGCTGATCGCCTCAGAAAACATCGTCTCCAAGGCCGTCATGCAGGCGCAGGGCAGCGTCATGACGAACAAATACGCCGAAGGGTATCCGGGCCGGCGCTATTACGGCGGCTGCCAATATGTTGACGTGGCCGAAAACCTCGCGATTGAACGCGCTTGCAAGCTGTTTGACTGCGGCTTTGCGAATGTGCAGCCCAATTCCGGCTCCCAGGCCAATCAGGGCGTGTTTCAGGCGCTGCTGCAACCCGGTGACACGATCCTGGGGATGAGCCTTGATGCAGGCGGTCACCTGACCCACGGCGCCAAGCCCAATCAGTCGGGCAAATGGTTCAACGCGGTGCAATACGGCGTGCGCGAAGACACGCTGGACGTGGATTACGACCAGCTTGAAGCGCTGGCCTTGGAGCATAAGCCGCAAATGATCATCGCCGGCGGCTCTGCCATTCCGCGCCAGCTGGACTTCGCCCGCTTCCGCGAGATCGCCGATAAGATTGGCGCGTTTCTTCTGGCCGATGTGGCCCATTTCGCCGGGCTGATCGCGGCGGGCGTCTACCCCTCGCCCTTCCCGCATGTCGACGTTGCCACGACCACGACCCACAAAACCCTGCGCGGCCCGCGCGGCGGCATGATCCTGACCAATGACGAAGCGATGGCCAAGAAGTTCAATTCCGCCATCTTCCCCGGCATTCAGGGCGGCCCCTTGATGCATGTCATCGCGGCCAAGGCCGTGGCCTTTGGCGAGGCGCTGGAACCCGGCTTCAAGGACTACCAGACGCAAGTGATCAAGAACGCGCAGGCGCTGTCCGACCAACTGGTCAAGGGCGGGCTTGATATCGTGACCGGTGGCACGGACACCCATGTCATGCTGGTCGATCTGCGCCCCAAAGGCGTGAAAGGCAACGCCGCCGAGAAGGCATTGGGTCGCGCCCATATCACCTGCAACAAGAACGGCATCCCGTTTGACACCGAAAAGCCGATGATCACATCCGGGCTGCGGCTGGGATCGCCCGCTGGCACGACGCGCGGGTTCTCCGAGCCAGAGTTCCGCCAGATTGCCGACTGGATCGTCGAGGTGGTCGACGGCTTGGCCGCCAATGGCGAAGACGGCAATGCCGACGTTGAGGGCCGCGTAAAAGGCGCTGTGCTTGAGATGTGCGGCCGTTTCCCGATCTACGGCGAACTTTAGGCAGAAAACCGGCTTGCCGCGCTACTCCGCGGCGGGCCGCTCTGCGCCCTCATAACCAAAGCCGCACACGGCCTTGCCGATAATCTCGATGTAATGCGCCTCCACCCGGTCCAGCGACAAACGGCCGCCGGGCCGGTACCAGCTGAGTACGCCGTTCAGGATGGATATCAGCACCAGCGTCGTCAGCTTGCTGTCATCAACGTCAAATTCGCCACTGTCGTGGCCATCAATGATGATCTGCTCCAGCGCGTCCTCGTAGATGCGGCGCATGACCTCCAGCTTTTCGTAATTGGCCGGCGTCAGGTTGCGCAGCTCGGTATAGGGCATGAAGGCCGCATCCGGCCCACCCATGTGAAACTGGAAATGGCTGCGCACAAAATTGTCGAGCCGTCGCGCCGCGGACCCGGTGAGGTCGGCATGTTTCAAAGCCTCGATGGCGCCTTGCATCTGCTCGGATAGCAGGTTGAACAGCAGGGTCTGCTTGTTCGGGGTGTATAGATACAGCGCGCCCGCCTGCACGCCCACCTCTGCCGCGATCTGGCGCATGGACACGGCGGCAAAGCCATGCTCGGTGAATAGCCGCATCGCGGCCTCCCGGACCTTGGGGCCAGTGATATCGGAATGGGAACCTGTCTTACGTGCCATATCGTCAAGTAGTATCTGAACAGGTGTTCAATTCAAGCCCTAGTCTTGCAGGTCGCCCCAAAAAGCCGCCCCTTGCCGCGCGGGGCGCGCTTGCGTAGCGTGGCGCGTGCAGGCGGTTCCGAGGGGCAAAGATGCGCGTGAGGTTTCTTATTCTGGCGGCGGGGCTCGCAGGCTGCGCGCAATTTGTGCCCGGCCCTGACCTGGACGCGCGCAGCGCCGCGCAGGATGCCCCTTTCCCCGAACTCGTACCCCTGGCTGGCCTGCTGAACAGCGCGCGCCAAGGAAGCACCATCATCCCCGAGACCCGCAGCTTTGAGCAGCGCGTTGCCGCTTTGAACGCGCGGGCCGCAGCCCTTCGGGGGCGCAGCATCGTGGATGGGGCCACCCGGCTGCGGCTGTTATCCGCCGCCGATCGCAATGTGCAGCGCATCGCCCGCTAGATCGCCGAAAACCCGGTGCGAAGCCGCGTTGCGCCCCCTCCGTTTCCTCGCTAACAGGTCGGCAACAACAACGCGCCCGAAACGGAGACGATAATGAGCGATCCTTTGAGACTGGGAATTGCAGGCCTGGGCACCGTTGGTGCGGGCGTCGTCAAGATCGTCCGGCAGAAAGCCGCGCTGCTATCGGCGCGGGCGGGGCGCGAGATCACGATCTCCGCGGTCTCCGCCAGGTCCCGCGACAAGGACCGGGGCGTGCCGCTGAACGATTACGCCTGGGAAGATGACCCCGTAGCCCTGGCCAAACGCGACGATATCGACGTGTTTGTCGAGCTGGTCGGCGGCGAGGATGGCCCCGCCAAGGACGCTGTCGAGGCGGCGCTGACATCCGGCAAGGACGTGATCACCGCCAACAAAGCGATGCTGGCCATGCATGGCCACGCGCTGGCCGAACTGGCGGAAGCGCAGGGCCGCGTCATCCGGTTCGAGGCCGCCGTCGCGGGCGGTATCCCGGTGATCAAGGCGCTGACCGAGGGGCTGGCCGGCAATGACATCACACGCATCATGGGCGTGATGAACGGGTCGTGCAATTACATCCTGACCCGCATGGAAAGCGCGGGCCTGACGTACGAGGAGGTCTTCGCCGAAGCCGACGGGCTGGGATATCTGGAGGCCGACCCGCAGCTGGACGTGGGCGGCATTGACGCGGCCCATAAGCTGGCGCTGCTGTCCTCCATTGCTTTTGGCACGCAGGTGAATTTCGCGGGGATCGCCCTTGAAGGGATCGAGAATGTCACCATCGAGGACATCAAGCACGCAGCCGATATGGGCTTCAAGATCAAGCTGCTGGGCTCCACCCAGATGACCGCGCGCGGGTTGGAGCAGTCCATGGCCCCCTGCCTCGTGCCCGCCACCTCGCCGCTAGGCCAGTTGGACGGCGGCACCAATATGATCGTGCTGGAAGGCGATCAGGTGGGCCAGATCGTGCTGCGCGGCCCCGGCGCGGGGGAGGGGCCGACAGCCTCCGCCGTGTTGTCTGACGTGGTCGATCTGGCACGCGGCATCCGCCTGCCGGTCTTTGGCCAGCCTTGCGCGAACCTCGTCGCTGCCAAAGTGGCCTCCGCCGCGAAGCCCGCCCCGTACTATTTGCGCATGGCGCTGCAGGACAAACCCGGCGCGCTGGCAAAGGTCGCAACCGCGCTTGGCGATGCGGGCGTCTCTATCGACCGGATGCGCCAGTATGACCATTCCGAGCCCACGGCGCCGGTGCTGATCGTTACGCACACCGTATCCTCCGATGCGCTGGCCAAGGCGCTTTCCGCCCTTCCCGGCACTGGCGTTGTGACCGGCACGCCTGTGGCCTTGCGGATCGAACAGGTCTAGCCGCGATGGACTGGACGGCCCCCGTTGACATCTATTGTGAGCGGATGGACGCCAGTTTCTGGGCCGAGCCCATCAATGCCGTCTCCAACGGGGCGTTCATCCTGGCCGCCATCTGGGCCACGTTCAGCGCCCGGCACGCCGGGGTGACCAGCCCCGCCATCTGGGTGCTGATCGCGCTGGCCTATATGATCGGCGCGGGGTCGTTCCTGTTTCACACATTTGCAAATGCCTGGTCCGGGCTGGCCGATGTGGCGCCCATCTGGAGCTTTGTTGCGCTTTACACGCTGGTGGCCATCACCATCGTCGGCGGCGTCCGACCCGGCAAGGTGGTCATTGGCGCGGTGGCGCTGGTGGCCGTGATTGTCGTGGCGCGCCTGACGCTTATCGACGGGACAAGCGCCCCTGACACGCCCCCCACCCCAAGCCGGTTCAACGGATCAGAGCAATACGCCCCGGCCCTGCTGGCAATGGTCGTCATCACCGCCGCCGCGCTGATCCGGGGCACCGGCATCCGCTACTGGTTTCTGGCCGCCACCTGCGCGTTCGTGCTGTCACTTACTTTCCGCACTATCGACATAGCTTTGTGCGATCACTGGCATCACGGTACACATTTCCTGTGGCATATTCTAAACGCATTGGTGATCGGTCTGTTGCTGCAGGCACTGATCCACAATTCACAAAGGACCCCGACCCCATGAGTAAAGTTGATTTTCAGGACCGTATGTTGTCGCTTGGCTTGGCCCGCGTCTCCGAAGCTGCCGCGCTGGCCTCTGCCAAGCTGATCGGGCGCGGGGACGAGAAAGCCGCCGACCAGGCCGCCGTCAACGCCATGCGCGAGCAGCTGAACCTGCTGGATATCGCAGGCGTCGTCGTCATCGGCGAGGGGGAGCGGGACGAAGCCCCCATGCTTTACATCGGGGAAGAAGTCGGATCCGGCAAAGGCCCCGAGGTTGATATCGCGCTGGACCCGCTGGAAGGTACCACCCTGACCGCCAAGGATATGCCAAACGCGCTGACGGTGATCGCCATGGGGCCGCGCGGCTCCATGCTGCATGCGCCGGACGTCTATATGGACAAACTGGCCGTGGGGCCGGGCTTTCGTGACGGCGTCGTGACCATGGACATGACCCCGGCTGAGCGGGTGAACGCGCTGGCAGCGGCCAAGGGCTGCTCCACCTCCGACATCACGGTCTGCGTGCTGGAACGCCCCCGCCATGAGGACATGATCGAGCAGATTCGTTCCACCGATGCCGCAATCCGGCTGATCACCGATGGCGATGTCGCGGGCATCATCCACTGCGCCGAGGCCGAAAAAACCGGGATCGACATGTATATGGGCTCAGGCGGCGCGCCCGAAGGGGTGCTGGCCGCCGCCGCGCTGAAATGTATGGGCGGGCAGATGTTTGGCCGGCTGACCTTCCGCAATGATGACGAGCGCGGCCGCGCCGCGAAGGCCGGCATCACCAACCTCGACCGGGTCTATACTCGCGATGACATGGTGACCGAAGACGTGATTTTTGCGGCCACCGGGGTCACCGACGGCTCAATCCTAGCGGGCATCCGGCGGGAGGTCGGCTTCATGACAACGGAGACGATCCTGATGCGCTCCAAAACCGGGTCCGTGCGGCGCATGACCTATCGCAACCCGGTCTAGGCACGGGCGCATGGGGGCCGCGTTCCTGAATGTGGAGGCGTCCCTGACGGGGCGTCGCTGGCTGGGGCTGACCCCCGATCAGGACCGCATGGCGGAGGCGATGGCGCAGCAAACCGCCCTGCCCCGCCCGCTATGTCAGACGCTTTCCCGCCTTGGCGTGCCGCTTGACGAGGCAGAACGCTACCTTGCCCCCACGCTGAAAGAACTGCTGCCAGACCCGTCGGTTCTGCGCGACATGGACCTGGCCGCCGCGCGCATTCTGGCCGCCGTCGAGGCGCGTGAGAAAATCGCGATCTTTGCCGATTACGACGTCGATGGCGCGACGTCGGCGGCACTGCTGATCACTTGGTTGCGCGACCTCGGACTGGCGAGCACGCTCTATATCCCCGACCGCATTGACGAAGGCTACGGCCCGAACGAGCCTGCCATGGCCGATCTTGCCCGCAAGCACGACCTGATCATCTGCGTCGATTGTGGCACGCTCAGCCATGACGCGCTGGCGGCAGCCAAAGGCGCGGATGTCATCGTGCTGGACCACCATCTGGGCGGCGAAACGCTACCCTCCGCCGTGGCCGTCGTGAACCCCAACAGGCAGGATGAAAGCGGCGATCTGGCCCATCTCTGCGCCGCCGGGGTCGTGTTTCTGACGCTTGTCGCGCTGAACCGGCTGCTGAAAAAAGCAGGGCAAACTGCGCCTGATCTGATCGGGCTGCTGGACCTTGTGGCGCTTGGCACCGTGGCGGATGTGGCGCCGCTGGTCGGCGTCAACCGGGCGCTGGTGGTTCAAGGCCTAAAGGTCATGGCGCAACGTCGCCGCGTCGGACTGGTGGCCCTGTCGGACGTGGCGCGCATGGATACCGCACCGGGGTCCTACCATCTCGGCTATCTGCTGGGGCCGCGCATCAACGCGGGCGGGCGGGTCGGCACGCCTGATCTGGGCGCGCGCCTGCTGGCCACCATGCAGGAGGCCGAGGCGCAGGCGCTCGCCGAGCGGCTGGACGCGCTCAATTCCGAGCGGCGCGAGATCGAGGAACAGGTGCGCATCGCGGCACTGGCCCAGGCAGAAGAGCGCGGCTTTGACGCGCCGCTGGTTTGGGCGGCAGGCGAGGGCTGGCATCCGGGCGTCGTAGGCATCGTGGCCTCCCGCCTGAAAGAGGCAACCAACCGCCCCGCCGTGGTCATCGGGTTGAAAGATGGCATCGGCAAAGGCTCCGCCCGCTCCGTCAGCGGCATTGATCTGGGCGCGCAGGTCCAAAAGCTCGCTATGGAAGGGCTGCTGGTCAAGGGCGGAGGGCATAAGATGGCCGCAGGCCTCACCGTAGAGGAAAGCAAACTGGACGCAGCCATGGCGCGGCTGGCGGCGTTGATGGACAAGCAGGGTGCCGGTGCCCTGGGTCCAAAGGACCTGCGTCTCGACGGGGTCATGATGGCCGGCGCCGCCACCGTGGGGCTGATTGAGCAGTTGGAAACCGCAGGTCCCTTTGGTGCAGGGGCCGCAGCCCCACGCTTCGCCTTCCCCGATCAGAAAATCGGCTTTACCAAGGAGGTCGGGCAGGGCCACCTGAAATTCAGCTTCTCGGACGGGATGGGGCCAAAGATTGACGCGATCAGCTTCAACGCAGCTGAGAACGGGCTGATGCAGGCTCTGACGCAGCATAAGGGGCAGCGTTTTCACCTTGCCGGAAGGGTCGAGATTAACAGCTGGCAGGGTCGGCAATCGGCGCAGCTGCGGCTGGAGGATGCGGCCCCGGCGGCCGGCTAAAAATTCGACTTTTCGGCAGATTTCGACTTGTCAGGACCCGGTGGCTCCCCTAAATAGCCTCTCACTGCTGAGTGCTCCCTTCGTCTATCGGTTAGGACGCCAGGTTTTCAACCTGGAAAGAGGGGTTCGATTCCCCTAGGGAGTACCAGCAGTTTCTCTCTCCGACAGCGAAAACCTAAAACGACCACGGATGACGTATTTGTCTGTAATCAGGTCGCCAGCGGCTTGGCGATTCGTTGCACAACCCGCACCCTCTGGGTAGTCAAAAAAAATCAGTCAGGGAGCTCTCTCATCATGAAAAAAATCCTCACTTCGGTGGCCACCGCAGCACTTGTCAGCGGCATCGCGGCAACAAGCGCACTGGCCGAGGGCGGCCCGATCAAGATCGCGATCAATGAATGGACCGGGCAGAACCTGTCGGCAAAAATCGCAGGCTCTATTCTGCAGGAAATGGGGATGGAGGTCGAATACGTGACCGCCGGGGCTGTGCCGCAATTCGCGGCCATCGCCGATGGCAGCCTGCATTTCAACCCCGAGATCTGGACCAACAATGTGGGCGACATCTTCCCCAAGGCGGTCGATAGCGGCGACATCGTTGTCGTGGGTCAACTGGGCCTGGAGCCAAAAGAAGGCTGGTTCTACCCCCCCTATATGGAAGAGCTGTGCCCCGGCCTGCCGAAATACGAGGCGCTTTATGAGTGCGCGCAGGCATTTGCGGCCGCTGACACGTTCCCTAACGGGCGGCTGATCACCTACCCTGCTGACTGGGGCACACGGTCCTCCGATCAGGTCGCGGCCATCGACTTGCCGTTCCAGCCTGTGGCCGGCGGCTCCGAAGGGGCGATGATTGCAGAGCTCACATCCGCCGTGGATGCCAAGCAGCCGATGCTGATGATGCTGTGGCAGCCTCACTGGATCCACGCCGAGGTTGATCTGAACCTCGTTGAATGGGACAGCGAATCTGCCGATTGTCTGGCAGGCGTCGATCAGGCACGCGGTTCCGCTTGTGGCTTCGCGCAGGCTTCGGTCGAAAAGATCGTGCACAAGGATTTTGCCGCGACCTGGCCAAAAGCCGCCAGCTTTGTCGAGAAATACTCGCTCGACAATGACGTGCAGAACGCGTTGATCCTGAAGGTTGATCAGGAGGGCGCCTCTGTGGATGATGCGGTTGCCGAATGGCTGGCCGCGAATGAAGCCACCTGGCGCCCCTGGACCCAATAAATCCAGCTATCATTTTGGACGGGCGGCCCTGCAGGACCGCCCGTTTTTGCATCCCCGAAGACGACCCAAGAAAGCGCGCGCCCGTGCCAACAAATTCCAAACCGACTACCGATGTAAAACTCTCCTGCCGTAATGTCTGGAAGGTCTACGGCAAAAACCCCGCGCGT
This sequence comes from uncultured Litoreibacter sp., assembly GCA_938030665.1. Classification (GTDB taxonomy): domain Bacteria; phylum Pseudomonadota; class Alphaproteobacteria; order Rhodobacterales; family Rhodobacteraceae; genus Litoreibacter. The sequence goes on from CALHHY010000153.1 coordinate 22,871, forward strand.
TTTTTCGACGGCACAAAAGGCAATCTGGGCGATGATGCCGCAGCGCATGCCCACGCCCAGGAAATCCGCGACAGCGGCCATATCGTGGCCAGCGCGAACGTGTCTTTCGACGTCCATGTGGGCGAGATTTTCGTCATCATGGGGCTGTCCGGCTCGGGCAAATCCACCATGGTGCGATGCCTGTCCCGGCTGGTTGAACCCACGGCGGGCGAGATCCTGTTGGACGGCAACAACCTGCTATCCGCCGACCCCAAGGCCCTTATCGAGTTCCGCCGCCACAAGATGGGCATGGTGTTCCAGAATTTCGGGCTGATGCCGCATCTCAACGTCCTCGACAACGTGGCCTTCCCGCTGGAGCTTCAGGGGATCGCCCTTAAGAAACGGCGCGCCAAGGCGCAGGAGGTGATCAACCTTGTAGGCCTTGAGGGGCGCGAGGCCAGCTTTCCCCGGCAACTTTCGGGCGGCCAGCAGCAACGGGTTGGCATCGCGCGCTCCCTCTGTGTGGACCCTGAGCTGTGGTTTCTGGATGAACCCTTCTCTGCCCTTGATCCGCTGATCCGGCGGCAGATGCAGGACGAGTTCCTGCGCCTCCAACGAGATCTGAATAAATCCATCGTCTTCATCACCCACGACTTTCTGGAGGCGCTGCGCATTGCCGACCGCATGGCCATCATGCGTGACGGACACGTTGTTCAAATCGGCCGCCCGGTTGACCTGATCCTGAACCCGGCAGACGACTACGTGCGTGATTTCACCAATGACGTCCCGTGGGAGATGGTCTTGACCGCCGGCGATATCGCCGATCCGGCACGCGGTTTCGCGCCGGGCATGGGCCGGATTGGCGCGGATACCAAGCTGGACCTGCTGCTGCCCTATCTGGCCGAGCACGAGGCAGGCGTGATGGTCAAAGACGCGGAAGGCCGCGACCTTGGGGCCATCAATGCACGCGCTGTCGTCAAGGCGCTGGCCACGGGCATGACCGATCAAGCGGGGATCGAGCCATGAGCCGCCTGCTTAACCGCCCTGCACTGGTCTGGGGCGCATTGGCCGCCCTGTCGCTGGCGCTTTATCTGCTGCGCGGCCAACTGCCGGCGCTGGTGACCTACCCGCAATCCTGGGTGCTGTCGCCCACGGCCCCGATGAACGCGGCCATGTCCGCCTTCGTCGCCGCTTTCGGCCCCACTTTCCGCTTCTTCGGCTGGCTGCTGGAATTCCCCGTCAGCGCCGCGCAAATGGTGCTGCAGGCTCTGCCCTGGAGCGTTATCGCCGCGTTTTTTGTCCTTCTTGGCATGGTCGCATCGGGCTGGCGTCTGGCCAGTTTTATCGCCGCGTCGCTCCTTTACATGGCCGTCATCGGCTACTGGGAGGAGAGCATGAACACCCTCGCCATCGTCCTGATCTCCGTCCCGATGGCGCTGCTTTTGGGTTTTGCCGTGGGGGTGCTGGGTTTCTATTCGGACCGGGCGCGACGCGTGATCATGCCCACACTCGACATTTTGCAAACCGTGCCGGCCTTCGCCTACCTGCTGCCGATCCTGATCCTGTTTGGATTCGGCACGACCGTGGGGCTGGTGGCCTCGGTGCTTTATGCTTTCTCGCCGATGGTGCGGAACACGATCCTCGGGCTGCGCGCCGTCCCCCCGCAGGTGATCGAGGCAGGCCTCATGTCCGGCGCGACGCCTGCGCAATTGTTCTGGAAAGTGCGGGTACCGGGCGCGCAGAACCAGATGCTGCTGGGGGTGAACCAGACGACAATGGCGTCGCTTTCCATGGTGATCATCGCCGCCATCATTGGCGGCACCGATGATATCGGGTGGGAGGTCATCTCCTCCATGCGCAAGGCTCAGTTCGGCGAAAGCCTGCTGGCGGGGTTCGTGATCGCTTTGATGGCCATGGCGCTGGACCGCACCACTTTCGCTTTCGCCAAGCGCGACCGTTTCACCACACAAGAGGCCGCCGGGCCCAACCTGTGGGTCATCGGCGCAGGCGTCTTGGGCGCGTTATTGTTGCTGTCATTTGTGGTGCCCCCGCTCGCACAATGGCCGGAGCCTTGGGTCTTCTACCCCGCCGACGCCATGAACGAGGCGCTCCGGTCCTTTATCCTGACCTGGCGCGAAGCCATCGAGACGATCAAAAACACGGCCTTTTTCTTCGTGATGTTGCCTATCAAGATCGGGCTGCAGCAGGCCGTCAGCCCCTTCACCTGGGGTTTCGCGATGACGCCCGCGCTGGTCGCGGCCTACGCGGCGTTGGTGGCAGCAGGGGCCATTTGGGCCTTCGTCAAATCGCACCACACCTTGGCGGCGATGCTGCTGCTGTGGGGGGTCGTTTCCTACATTGGCCTGACGAACATGCCCTGGCCCGCGCTCTTTGCGATCCTCGTGTACACCGCCTATGTCACCGCAGGCGCGCGCCTGGCGCTTGGCGCGGCCATCGGGCTGGGCTTTCTGCTGCTGGCTGGTATCTGGCCGCAAACGGTGCTGTCGCTTTACCTTTGCGGTGTTGCGGTGCTGATCTGCTTCGTGCTGGGCACCGGGCTTGGCATCTGGGCCTCCGAAAGCGAGACGGTGTCGGCTGTGCTGCGGCCCGTCATGGACACGCTGCAAACCATGCCGGTCTTCGTGATCCTGATCCCTTTTGTGATGGTCTTCAAAATCGGCGAGTTCACCGCGCTTCTGGCGGTGATCGCCTACGCCATTGTGCCCGCCATCCGCTACACAGAACATGGTCTGCGCAACCTGCCCCGCGACGTGACCGAGGCGGCAGAGGCGATCGGGACGACCCGCTGGCAGCTGCTTTACAAGGTCAAGCTACCCTTGGCATTGCCTGCGATCATGCTGGGCCTGAACCAGACGATCATTTACGGCATCGGGATGCTGGTCATCGCCGCACTGGTTGGCACCAACGGGCTGGGCCAGCAGATCTACATTGGTCTGGGCGACGGTGATTTCGGTGTCGGCATGACGGCGGGTATCGGCATGGCCGTCATCGCGATGGTGGCTGACCGCATCACGCAGGCCATCAGCCGCCGCAAGCAGGAGCAATATGGGCTGGCATCAGAATTCATCTAATGTCAGGCTCTTGCCATGAGGGCACGAATTGAGGTCCGTTGAACCGGGGTTTTCTTGCATCCGCTGCTCTCGTAGTTGGCAAGGCGCAATACCATGAGAAGAATGGGTCTACCCCTCATCCGCCGTCTGACGAATGGCGGGTTCAAAGAGGGTCGCCCGCGCCCGGCCTCGGCTTTTGGAATGGTACAACGCATGGTCGGCATCCTGCATCATGCGGCTTGCATCGGGAGCCTCGTAAAAGGTTGACAGGGTGATGCCGATGCTGGCGGAGACGTGGCATTGGGCGCATCCCACATCGACCGGTTTTTCGAACCCTGCGATGATCCTTCGCGCGATGCGACCCAGTTGCTTGATATCGGTCAGCCCCTCGAAGGAGACAACGAATTCGTCACCCCCCACCCGCGCGACGTAGTCGCTGTTGCGTGTCTCTTCCTTCAGCACCTTGGCCACCGCGCGCAACACGGTGTCGCCAGCCGCATGGCCATGGGTGTCATTGACCTCTTTGAAATAGTCCAGGTCCACAGTCATCAGGGCAAAGGGGATCTCCTCCTCCGTCAGGCGGTGAAGCTCCTGATCGAAGGCACGGCGGTTGCGCAGCCCGGTCAGCGCGTCGGTCTGGGCCTGAATTTCAGCCTGTTGCTTTGCTCCTTGCAATCGCAGGTTCAGCCGTTTGCTTTCGCCAAAGGCCGCGTTGTTCACCTCGATCAGGTACAAAAGGTCAATCGTCGGGTCTGCAGGTGCGAAATCGGCGGCGGACAAATCAAACCGATGCACCGCATCCACCACAGAAATCCCCAAGGACAGGTTGACCAGCATACCGCCATCGGAGGGCAGCCGCACCGCGGAGCCGCGCAATGTCAGCTGATCGCCTGCCCGTGCGCCCGCATCGACCCGCACCCGAACGCGCGTTTTTTCGTGCTGATAAAGCTCCATGAAGGAGCGCGCGCCGAAGGGCCGGATGACTTTGAACACGTCAAAGAAAAGCGCGCCCGGCAGCGCCCCGCCCGAGGTGATCTTTCGCAAGGAGGGTCCAGTATATTGGATACGCCCCGCTGGCGAGACCACGATATGCATGGGCATCAGCGCATCTAGAACCTGGGTGGAGACGGCGATTGTCATTGCGGCCGCATACCTGCGGCGAGGTTGAAGCCCCGATCCTGACCAAACGATGCTTCCAACAGCTCAATCTCGATCATCTCGCAGGAAATCGGGTGTTCCTGAACATGGGTCAGCTCGGTCAAGACTAGGGCGCCGTAATCATCGGCCAGCCCTTGCACGATGCCCATCATCACGTCCCCATATCCGGGCCTGAGGCTATCAATGCGCAGGCAAAATGTCCCGTCGCCATGGGGTTGCAGACTTAGCTGGGGCACCTCCAGATCCGGGATGGACAGGCCCACGCGCCCGCTCAGCTCGTCCAGCGACATGAGGAAATCCTCGAAACTGCGCCCGCCATAGCGGAGCATGCGGCGCACCGTTTCCATCTTCTTATGGGTCACCAGATAGGTGCCGATATCCTGCCGGATCGTCGCCTGATCCTTTCGCAACACAATCTCGGCCGCGTCAAGCACCGCCTCCGTCACCTCGTCGGGGTAGGGCAGCATGGCTTCGAATTCGCGGAAATCCAGCCCGGCCTCGCGGGTCACACTCTCCCATTTCGGGCGACCATAGGTGTCTTCAACAAAACACTGGATCGCGACATTGATCAGGCCAAACATGGGAACCTCTGCCCAACTACAATTGGCTGGTATGTAGCCGCGGAAATCTTAAGACTTCGCTAAATCGCTTGGCTAGAAGTCGGTCGGCACCCCGCCTTCGGCCTTTCTCCGCTCAACGAAGGCGGCAAGCTCCTCGCGGATGGCGATATCCATTTCGGGCGGCTCGAACTCCGCGATGATGCCTTTGTACATCTCGTGTGCGCGCTCGGCGGTCCAGGTGCCGCCGGCAAGCTCCCACCCCTCATAATTCGTCCAGTCCGAGATCAGCGGGCTGTAAAACGCGGTCTCGTAGCGCTCCTGCGTATGCGCGCAGCCGAAGAAATGGCCGTCGGGGCCAACCTCCCTGATGGCCTCCACCGCGATGTCATCGGGTGTGGTGGCGTAGGTCTCGGGCTGCATGTAGCGTTGGATCTGCTGCAAGACGTCGCAATCCATGATGAATTTCTCCGGGCTGGCGATCAGCCCGCCTTCCAACCAGCCAGCGGCGTGGTAGACGACATTGGTGCCCGATTGCACGGCGGCCCAAAGGCTGTTCGAGGTCTCCCACATCGCTTGGCCATCCGGCACGTTGGCCGCGCAAACCCCCGACGAGCGGATCGGCAGGTCGTAGAAACGCCCCATCTGCCCCGTCATCTGGGTTGCGCGCATGTATTCCGGCGTCCCAAATGCGGGCGCGCCGGTCTTCATGTCCACATTCGATGTAAACGTGCCGATGGCACAGGGTGCGCCGGGGTTGACCACCTGCAAAAGCGCGATGGCGGCCAGCCCCTCGGCCAGCGACAGGGTGACCGCGCCCGACATGGTGACCGGCGCCATCGCACCCGCCAGGGTAAAAGGCGTCACGATCACGGGCTGCATGCGGCGCGCATGGATCATCGCACCTTCCAGCATCGGAAAATCATGCTTGAGCGGTGAGACGGAGTTGATGTTAGTGTACATATAGGGCTGGCTGTCGAACTCCTCCCTTGTGATCCCGGCGGCAATCCGGGTCATCTCCATCACATCCTCGACCCGCCCCCGCCCGAGCGAATAAGCATGCACCACCTTGTCGGTCAGCGTCAGCTTGTCGAACAGGCAGTCAAGGTGGCGGACGGAGGCGTGGATATCAATGGGTTCAACCGGGTAGCCGCCCGCAAAATGGATGCAGTTGAAAAACTGCGTCAGCTTGATCAGGTCGCGGTAACCTTCCATCGACCCCGACCGTTTGCCCCCCTTCATGTCCCAGAAATTGGGCGGCGAAGACACGTTGCCAAACAGCAGGTTACGGCCCCCAAAGGTGATGGCGCGGTCGGGGTTGCGGGGCGTGATGGTGAATTCGGAGGGGGCCAGCGCCACCATCTCCATCACGAAATCCTCGTCCATTTTGACGTTGGTGCCGTCCACCTTGCAGCCCGCTTTCTTCAGGATGTCGCAGGCCTCGGGGTTAAGAAACTCGATCCCGATCTCGGACAGGATGCGCATGCAGCCTTTGTGGATGGCCTGCACGCCGTCCATATCCAGGGGCTCCGTCGGTGCGTCGCGGTTGATGGGCGGGTCCCAGGGCATCTGCGGCGGCAGCTTGGACACCGTGCGCCGCGTGTTGCCTGCCCGCCCGCCGCTGCGCGTGCGGCGTGGTGTGTCTTTGGCCATGGCCTTGCCCTCCCGTGCTGGTCTGGCGGTCAGGCTTGCATGGGCCGGGGGTCGAGGGCGGCCATTTCCCGACCTTATCGGTCGTTTTCTGTCTGAATGGATCGCTTGAGCGTTGCGGGCGTTAAAGCCACCACCGCTCCCGATCATGGCGCGACAGCCATGCGCCGATGCTGAAATGATCACGCCGGACCAGCAGGATAAGCGCGATGAAAGCGCCCAGAACAGCCAGGTCAATCACCGGGTTGCGGTTTACCGGGAAGCCGCGTGCATTGACGGCGAACGGGTCCAAAAACTGCTCCCACCGGCGGGTGACGGTAAACAGATGCATGATCGCCAGCCCGGAATAGGAGAAGATGCGAAACAGCCCCAAAGCCGCCAGCACACAAAGCGCAATCTGCACGCCCCCCATGGCGTAGACCTGCATGACAGACACATCGACCTTGTCGAAATGGCGCGCCAGCTGCTGATACTGCCCCGGCGTGATGATCTTGTGGGCAGCCCACAGAAAGATGAACCACGCCAGGCCCAGCCGCAGAATCAGCAGGGCCAGCCCGTCCAGCTTGTCCTGGGGGGAGAGTTCGGGAGGCGGGGAGGCCAGCATCGCAACACACCATCAGATTGTTAACACTGGCCGTGGACCTAGCTGATTAACCGGTTTTCCGCAATTACTGCTGCGCCAGCCATCCCGGCAGATGAGAGATATCGGCAACCACCAGATCGGCATGCGGGGCCAGCTCCGCCTCGTGGGCGAAACCGCTGGTGACCCCGATGCAGAACATCCACGCCGCGCGCCCTGCATGCAGATCGTGCAGGCTGTCGCCTACCATCGCGACCCGTTCAGGCGCAAGGTCCATCTGCTGCGCGAAGGCCAGACACATGCCGGGCGCAGGTTTGCCGCCATGGCCGCTATCGCTGCCAAGGATCAGGTCAAACAGGTCAGCGACGCCCACGGCCTCCATATGACGGCGGGCCGATGCCTCCGCGTCATTGGTGGCAATCCCCAGTCGGGCTGTCTTGCGCAGCGCGTCCAGCACAGGGGCCAGTGGCAGCAGCTCGTAGACGGTCACCCCGCGCGCCTTCTTGTTGGCGAAGGCCAGCAGCGCGTCCCGCTCCCAATCGGGCAGCAGAGGCAGGATCAGGTCGACCCCCTCCTCCGGTGTGCCGGCAATGGCGGGGCTGTCAGGAAAAAAAGTGGCGCGGGTCAGGTCGAACCGGATCGCGGCCGCCAGATCGGCGCGCAGTTGAGCGTCGCCGCCCGACAACTCCCCAATCAGTGTCAGGCACCACTCCCCCCATGTCCGCTCGAAATCAAGCAGGGTGGCGTCCTTGTCGAATAAAAACGCGTCAATCATGATGCCCCCTTGGTGCCGTTTCCCGCGACCATATGGTCGCCCGCCCCCTTGCGCAAACGCCGTTTTGCAGGCAGGTCTGGGGTAGTTCTCAGGGCGGGGCGAAATTCCCCACCGGCGGTTATAGCCCGCGAGCGGCCCCGTTGACCGGGGTGTCAGCAGATCAGGTGCAATTCCTGGGCCGACGGTCACAGTCCGGATGAGAGAGAACGCCGTGGCACCCCCTTGCAGGGGCCATGCGTGATCGCCTTGGTGACGTGTTTGATGTTGCGAAAGGAGATCTGCAAATGACACGCACCCGTACTGCTTTTGTGAAAGCCAATTGGCATGCCGAGATCGTCGATCAGGCGCTTGCAGGCTTTTCCGAGCTAATCGACCCCGCGGAGGTCGACGTTTTTGATGCCCCCGGCGCGTTTGAAATGCCGCTGCTCGCCAAGGAGCTTGCCGCCACCGGGCGCTACGACGCCGTGGTCTGCGCGGCGCTGGTCGTCGATGGCGGGATTTACCGCCATGACTTCGTGGCCCAGGCCGTTGTCGACGGGCTGATGCAGGCGGGGTTGGAGACCGGCGTGCCGGTTTTCTCAGTCTCACTGACGCCGCACCATTTTCAGGAGACGGCGCATCACATCGCGATCTTCAAAGCGCATTTTGTCGAGAAGGGGCGGGAGGCCGCGCAGGCGGTGCTCATGTCGCGCGACACACGCGCAAGGCTGCATCAAACGGCCTCAGCGGCCTAGCGCATCGCCCCGGCGCGCCTATCTACCAGTAGGCAGGCACGCCCTCTCAGGTCCAGTTCGGCAAATCGCCCCCCGGCAGCAGCTGGCGCGCGGTCATGGGCTGCGTGTAGTCGAACCCCGACGCGTCGCAAAACCCGGTGACCCAGGCGTCGTCCATCAGCAGAAAATCCAGCACCGACCCCAGAAAGGCGGGGTCGGCCGCGTTGCTGCGCATATCCTCAACCGACGCCCCCGTGGCCCCCATGAAGACACCTGCCAGATCATCCGTCGACAGGATCCAGGTCAGCGCCTGCAGCGCAAGATTCTGGGCGGCGTCAGCGTTCATTCTCGGGGCCTTTCTGCGGGGATATGTCTTAACACTTTCTTAGCGTCGTGTCGCGCGAATGCCCAGCCGGGTCAAACCCTCAGTGCCGGCGTCGTAACCCCTTCTCCAACCGGTCTGCAAAGCCCGCGCGGGCGTCGGGCGTCATGGCCGCAAAGCGGGCCAACATCACCTCTTGCGCGGCGCCCTGCAGCTCCCCCTGAATGCGGAGCTGTCGGGCCAGCACGTCGCGCACGGCCCCCTCGTCATAAGGCTGCGCCCGCAGGGCATCGGCCAGCGCCGCGCCGACCTCCCGCATCTGCTGCCGGCCCGCCCGCATCTGGGGCAGTTTGCCGGCGAAGGCCCGGCGCAGCTCGGCACGGTCCTCCTTCGAGAAGGCCCGCCCAAGCGGCCCGACGGAGAAACCCCGGCTCAACGCCCCCTCCCCCCGCCGCCCGTCTTCGCGATCAGCGAGATGGGAGCCGATGAAGGCCGCGCCAACCGCCAGGTTCAGGGCGAGCGAGGCTATCAGCACGACCCGCACCCAACGGCCGGGCATTGCGTTTTCTTTTGTCTCACTCACGACGGATCACCCTTCCTCAAAAAACAGCATGTCATCTGGCAGCAGCGCGTCCTGCGCCAAGTCAAACAGGTCTTCCTGCCCGGCGTCGACTATCCCAAGCGTGGGCGTCACAAGCTCCGGCTGGGTCAGGCCGAAAAACAGCCCTGCCGCGCAGGCGGTGGCCAGCCCGCCCATCCCCGTCCAACCGCCCAGAAAGTCGGCGACCTGCGCCATAAATCCGGGTGCGGCAACTTGTCCAGCGGCAGGGTCAGGCTGCCAAGCCGCTGCATCGGCGACGACCCGGTCCACCCAGTGGTCGGGGGCAGCCTCCACGTCGTGTGCGGCCTGCGATAGCAGCGCGTCGAGCGCGGCGTCGGCCTTTGGGTCTTCAGCTTGGGTCATAGTCCCAACTCCTCTTTGCGGGGGGAGAGTGCTACGGCAAGCGCGCGCTTTCCCCGTGCGGTCAGGCTTTCCACGGCCTCGGTGCTTATCTCAAGTATCGCGGCGATCTCCGGGTTGGCCAGCCCCTCGATATGGCGCAGGATCACCGCCTGACGCTGGCGCAATGGCAGCTGGGCCAACCCAGTTTGCAGGGCGTCCTGTCTTTCCTGCGTCAGCAGCTGCGCCTCCGCGCCCGGTCGGTCATCCATGGGCTCCGCGATTTCGTCCAAGCCCACACCGCGCCTTTTGCGCAAGCGGTCGGTGCATAGGTTGGTGGCGACGCGGAACACCCAGGTCGACAGCTTTGCCGCCCCCGGCTGCCAGCCCGGCGCCATTTTCCACAGCCGCAACATCGCCTCTTGCGCCACGTCCTCGGCCTCCGCCGCGTCGCCCAAAAGCCTGCGGCAATAAGAGATGAGACGCGGGCCCAGGCGTTCGGTCAGATGCCTCGCCGCATGCCGGTCGCCCGCGACGTATTGCGCGAGCAGCGCGTCATCGCTGCGCGTGTCATCAGGGAGGGCCAGATTGTTCATATAGGGCGAACTCTAGGATCCGGGGACGGAGCGGCGCAATGGGCGGGCCCGAAGGCCCTGCCCCTGCTTCACAGCGCGGCTTCGCGCCTAGTTGGAGCCACCACCGCCCCGGCGCGCCTTGCGGGCGTCATGGGCTGCGTCAAACTCCGCCTTGGAGATCGCCCCATCTTCGTCGGTATCGACCCGCTCGAACCGCTTGGCGATGCGGTCCTCATCTGGGCGCAGCTCGTCAAAGCTGAGGCTGCCGTCACTATTGGCGTCCCGGCGTTCCAACATGCGCTCAGCGCGTTTGCCGGCGCGTTTGCCTGCGTGCGCGGCAATCTCTTCGGCCGAGACAAGTCCGTTGCCATCAGCGTCCACCGCGTCAAAGCGGATGCGAGCGAAGGCTGCCATCTCGGCGCGGGTCAGCGCGCCATTGCCATCGGCATCAAGCTGCTCGAACGAGGCACGCGGGCCATGCCGCCCCTCCCCCTTGGCTATTGCGGCAAGGGGCACTGCCACCACCGCCAAAGCAGCTGCGGTCAGGCCAATTTTCACGGTCAATCTGTTCATCATCTGGTATCCTTTCAGTGTCATGGCCGGCCCCGTTTTCGGCGCCGTCACATCCTCAAACGGGGCACCGCCTCAATTCCGTCGAAAAAAGTTGCGACATCGCGCCGCAAGACGCTCTGACACGGTGCAATCGGTTGAGATTAGGCGTAAGCGGTGAGGCAGATGGATGCGAGGTGGACCCATGAAAACAAATGTCAGCACAGCGCCCGAGAACGAAAACCCAGCCCAGACAGAGGTGGCCGAGGATGCACGCCCGACCAAACCCGCGCTGATCCGTGGGTGGCGTCGGCGCTGCCCGAAATGCGGCAGCGGCCCCTTGTTTAAGGGCTATCTGAGCGTGCGCGACGCCTGCCCCGTCTGCCAGCAGGAGCTGCATCACCACCGCGCCGATGACGGCCCTGCCTATCTGACCATACTGGTCGTAGGCCATCTGATGGCCCCGTTCTTGCACATGACCTTCACCCATTTTGACAAGCCCGACCCGCTGATCGTGGCCACGGTGTTTTGCGTGGCCTGCGTCGCGCTGTCGCTTTACCTGCTGCCCCGCCTCAAAGGGGCGGTTGTGGCCATTCAATGGGCGAAACGGATGCACGGGTTCAAGCACGCCTGATTACCGGCGTGCGTTATCGGCTGGACGCGAGGCGGGGACAAGGCCACTCTGCCCGCTATGACCGATCAGCCCCCTGCCCAACACGTCCCCATTCGCGACGCCGCCACCGTGATCCTGCTGCGGGACGCCGGCACCGACCGCCCGCGTGTGCTGATGGGGCAGCGCGGCAAGAACGCGGCTTTCATGCCCAACAAATACGTCTTTCCCGGCGGCGCACTGGACCCCGGTGACAGCGACGTGCCGCTTGCCGCCCTGCCGGAGGGGGAAAGCCTGTCGCGGCTGGCGTTGCGCGCACCTGTGGGGATTGGCCATGCCCTGCTGGCCTGCGCCATCCGCGAGGTGTGGGAGGAAACCGGGCTGCGCCTTGCCTTGCCGGCGACCCCGTCGGCAGATGTCCCGCCGGGCTGGGGGACCTTTTTCGACCATGGCCATGCCCCAAGCGCTGCCGGGTTCGACTACGTCTTTCGCGCCATCACCCCGCCGCGACGGCCGCGACGCTTTGACGCCCGGTTCTTCCTTGTCCGGGCGGAGGAGGCGGTTGGCGACCTTGACGATTTCTCCGGGGCGGAGGACGAGTTAAGCCATTTGCACTGGGTCCCCTTAGACGAGGCGCGCGGGTTGAACCTGCCCTTCATCACCGAGGTCGTCTTGGCCGAAATAGCCGCCCTGACACGTAGTGGCGGCCCTGCCCTGTCTGTGCCTTTCTTTAACAACACCTCTGACACTTCCGAATTTCTGCGGCTGGGGTAGGCCACGACCTCGCGCCGTTTTGTCTGGCTTTTTGCAGGCGAACCCCGTTTGATTAACCGCAGGGAGGAGGGACGCCCATGTCGACGGCATCACGATGAGGCAGGCAAGCCTTGCCAAGCCAGCATTGGCACCCGCCACCGCGCCTTTGCGTGGCCGGCGCGATTTTTACCTTATGGCGGGGCTGCTTGCCGCGATGCTCGTAGGCTTTGCGGGGCTGGCCGCCACCGTTGGATGGGACGAGACGATCGCGCAGCTGAAAAGCCTGACGGGCGGGCAAATGGTCATCCTGCTGCTGCTGTCTTTGACAAACTACACCTTACGCGGCCTGCGGTGGCACCTGTTTGCCCGCCGCCTGGGCCTGCCGCTGCCGCTGCGCCACAACATGCTGCATTTCATGGGCGGGTTTGCGATGACCATCACCCCCGCCCGCCTTGGCGAGCTGGTGCGCCTGCGCTGGATTGGTCGGATCAGCGGCTGGCGGCTGGAGCGCATTCTGCCACTGCCCGTTGTCGACCGCGCCTTTGACATCGCGGCGCTTGGACTAGTGCTGGCAGGCGGCGTGATGCTGTCGCAATCGGGCGGCTACGGGGCCGCGCCTGTTGCCGCATTGGCCATCGCCACCGCCTTTTTCATTACAAGACCGCAATTGATCAGCGCCGCCGTGACCGGGTTGTGGCGGATCGTACGACGCTGGCCGCGCCGGTTTGTGGCCTTGCGGCAGGCGGCCCGTTCCATGGCGGGATTCACCTCGCCGGGTCTGGCGCTGCCCGCTTTGGGCCTGAGCATCTTGGGCTGGTGCGCCGAGGGCTACGCGCTCTTTCTGCTGCTGACGTGGTTCGGGGCCGATATCAGCCTTGCTGCCGCGACCGTTATTTTCATCTTCTCGCTGCTGGCGGGTGGGTTAACCGGCGCGCCGGGTGGGGTTGGCGGGGCGGAGGCCTCAATGCTTATGCTGCTATCCGCCCATGCCGTACCTTTCTCCATCGCGGTGCCGGCGATGGCGATCATCCGGGTGACCTCGCTGTGGTTTGCCATCGCGGTCGGGCTGGTGATGTTCCCCATTGCCGAGCGTCACGCGCAGCGGGCGCTTGTCCGACGCCGCGAGTAGACGCCGGGAGCTAAAGCGTGCTGAGTGAGCGGAACACGCAGCCGTCGCTGGCCAGCTCGGGCGGGGTGAGGCAAAGCGACCGCGCCACCCGCCAGGCCGCCAAGACCTTGGGGACATAGGCGCGGGTCTCGGCATAAGGCGGCACGCCGTTATGTTTGCGCACGGCCCCCTCCCCTGCATTGTAGCCCGCAAGGGCCAGGACGGGGTCGTTGTTGAACTCCTTCATCAGCCAGGCAAGGTAGGCCGTCCCGCCACGGATGTTTTGCGCCGGATCCGTGGCATCGCTCACCCCGAAGCGGGCGGCAGTGTCGGGGATCAGCTGCATTAACCCTTGCGCGCCCTTATTGCTTTCAATCGCTGGCCGTCCCCCCGACTCAACCGATATCAGGGCAACGATAAGCGCGGGCGACAGGCGTTTTTCTAACCCTTGCGTCAGTATCTCAGAGCCGTAATCGGACGCGATGCGTTGCACAGCTGCCAGACTGGGCTCGGGCACTTCCTGTCCCGTAGGCGCCTCCGCGATCTGGTCCACGGCTTGCGTGAAGCGGCCTCGACCGCCCGCTGCAATCGCGGGAGAGACGGCTTCCCAGAACCAAGCGAATGCCTTATTGGCCGGTTGCGCAGGCGATGCCGCCTCGACTTCAGGTTTATCCTCTTGGGGGAACGGATTGCTTTCCGGGTCGATCTGAACGGTGATCCGCTTGCCCGCTGATGACGGCGGCCCGATCTTGCGGAAAGTGAAGTCGCCGCCAAAGGCCGGCTTATGTGACCCGGCATCACTGGCAGCCGTGCCGACCACGATCAGCGCCGCTAAAACCGCAAGGAATTTCATAGAGCACCTGTTTCTTGTTATTCTTATCTGCCTGCGGCGCAGTATAGGCGGTATGGTTCGTGCAAAACCATCTATTTCCACAATCATTGTTTTCAGAATCGATCCAATTACGCGGCAGTGGCGTCGGATTTCATCGAGATCGCAAATTATTTTTCACAATTAAGCGTTCAAAAACAATCAACTAAACGAATTCTCAACCATTGGCTGATCTGCTGTGAAATTGCACCATTCGTGCCTAACTGATGCCCAGATTGACCCTGATAACTCTCCCCATACCGAGACGGTGATGAGGTCAGAACAGAGACTGACCAAATCGAAAAGCCCGCCCCGGCATACTAGGAAAAACGAAACTGACTTATCCTTGGAGGGATATCAAATGACCAAACTGTTCAAAAACTTCTTCGCTGACGAATCTGGCGCCGTGACCGTTGACTGGGTCGTGCTGACTGCTGCCATCGTTGGCCTGGGCATCGCCGTTATGACGACTGTTTCCGGCGGCCTGCAGGACCTGTCCGGCGAGATCGAAACTCAGCTGACTGGCCAAGCCATCAGCACCGAGTTCGCTGCACCTGCAGCTGCTCCAGCTGCCCCATAATATTTCTATCTTTTAAGCAGGCATCTGCTGTGATCCAAAGTCGCGCCCTTACCGGCGCGGCTTTTTTGCTGACTGAGGGCGATCACGCTTGGTCACGAAACGGTGCGTTTCTGAGAAAGGGTATTCCCGCTAGAGATGTGACGCATTTTTGACAAATTTCGTCCTATACTAAAGGTCGAGGGGTGAAGACTGAGCTTGCCATTGGTGTTTGGCAGGCCTCCGAAGAGGAAGATATGTTAGAGTATATAAATAGTTTTGCGCTAGATGAGGACGGCGCTGTTACGGTTGACTGGGTGATTCTCGCCGCCGGTGTCGTAAGTCTGGC
>CALHHY010000154.1 GCA_938030665.1 uncultured Litoreibacter sp.
AAACTGCGACCGTGGCAAACCACGTCAAACCCAACCACCAAATGCTTTGCGGGATGATCAAGGGAACTTGCAGGGTCGAGACCGAGCGCGCGTCTAATTTCCAGCTGTCATACAGGACATCAAAGGTGAAATAGGCCAGCCTAAGCGCGGCCACAGCCAGTGCGACGGACGCGATCAGGTCAACAGACCGGCGCAGCGGTTTTGGCAATTTCGCGGTTAAAATATCGACGCGTATATTGGCTTTGGTCGTAACGGTATATCCCATCCCCAAGCCGATACAGGCCGCCAGCGCGTAGCCTGAAATCTCAAAACTTTCCACCAGCGTGGACCCCGTGATGGCGCGACTTACAACGTCCAAGCTGATCGGAACGGCGCATCCGAAAATGACTATACCGCCAGCCAACCACGCCAGCCAAAGAGAAATTCGTTCCAAAATCTTGTTGAGTGATTGCATTGCCCACCATGATTTGATCGTGGTGCACCCGCATTAGGCACAAAGTGCCTGTTCACCCACCCGTCCAACTCTAAGTTTAGAACCAGCGTGTAAGCAACGTATAGTTTGGAGTTGGAGTTTCCCCGGTTTCATGGACGATTATGGGCTTAGAGATCGCGGTCCTTTCATAGTTGATCAGTGACTTATACGCCGAAGCCGAATGGCGGCGCGAGGGGTTGTACCCGCTTTCGATGAATATGAAGCAGGCGACACGGGCCTCCGTCTTCGCCTTGAACTTGTGGCGGTCAGGAAGCTCGCATTCGAGGAATACCGCTATCAGGCTTGCGCCGGGTCACTGCCATGTTCATCGCATCAATCACGAGTTGTGCTATCTGGTCGTTGCCCATGACCAAACCGGCGATGCGACGACTGAAGGCATCCAAGACCACGGCCAGATACAGAAAGCCTGCCAAGGTGGGTAAATAAGTTATATCCGCAGCCCAAAACACATTCGATGCATCGGCGTAGAAGTTGTGGTCGACCAGGTAGCTTGCAGCGCGGGAACGCGGATCGCCTCTGTTGTGACCACTTGCTTATGGCGGCTAGGCGCCTTTTAAGCCCTTGGCTTTCATTGATCGCTCAATGCGCGTGCGTCCGATCGGGACGCCTTCATTGGCCAGTTCTGCGTGAATGCAAGATGCGTCAAAGGTTTTCTTTGATGCCTCATGGATAGTGGCGATCCGGTCAGCCAACGCGTCATCGGACACTCGCCGGACAGTGGGCGGGCAGCTGTGATAGGCATAGAATCCGCTGCGGGACATACCCAATGCGTGTGACATCGTCTGGATTTGCATCTGTTTGTAAGTACGTCTCGCATCCAACTCGGCTTGGCCTTGGAACAGGTCCTTGCCGCGGCTGTCCTCGGCCAGAGCAGCATGGGTTCGGCTTCGCCCCGAGCATCGCGACCACGTCTGGTCGTATGACTTCGTGCATCATCGGACCGATGATCGGAGAGCGTTCGGAACGCTCAACATCCCGGATGAACGCAGCCGGAAAGGCTTGCGATCTGAGTGAAACCCCACGCGGTTCAAACTGCTGATGCAACGCTCCAAAGAGGACTGTTGAATTGATCGGTGGCGTCGCCCATTTCTGGGTCAGTGGGCTCACATGCCATGCAGACCTCCGTTCAAGCACCACCGCTTTCCGCGTGACATCATGCTTTTTACCGCTCGATGGTCCCTGCGATACCCGTTGTCTTATCTGGATATTGTTGAGTTTCTGGCCGAACGCGGCATCACGGTTTATCGCTGCGTTCAGAAATTCGGACCGCGCGAACTAATGCAATGATCCCCAAAAACACCCACCTAAAAAATTTCTCGCAAGGGCGGGAACCTTTGCGGATTGGACGTTGTTAGATGATCATAAAACGAGCCCCAAGCTTGTTTCAGCCGGCAGTTCGCACCTCCCTGTCCCTCACGCGTCTGCTGGTTCTCCTCCCCTTACCCGGTCGCTCCCTCCCTCCCTTGACCGGGAAGGGGAGGAATACCTTTCAAGGGCCTGTACCCTGGTGGTAAGACGTCGCAATGGATAGTTCACCCACTTCGCTACCTGCCCTTTGGTGGGACACGGCCAAGGCAGTCTACGCGCAAATTGACGAGCAGAACCTCAGCCTGATTTCCGCCGGCGTTGCCTTTTTCGGGATGCTGGCGATGTTTCCGGGGCTGGCCGCCATCATCGCCATTTTTGGGCTTTGGGCCGATCCGGTCGTCATTGAAGAGCAGATCGGACTGCTTCGGGGGATCGTGCCTGAGGAAATTTTCGGGCTGATCGACAGCCAATTGGCGCGCATCTCGTCCGCCGGGGCACAGACTTTGGGATGGGCCACGATCATCTCGATCTTTCTGGCCTTGTGGTCCGCGCGCGCAGGTGTGGGCGCCATGATGCGGGGGCTTAACACGATTTACCGCGCGCCCAACCGGGGCACGCTGCGCCATTACTTCGCGGCATTCTCGCTGACGCTGGCGCTGGTCTCCGTCGCGATTGTGGCGGGGTTTGCGGTCGTGGTGACGCCGATCATCGTGGCCTTCCTGCCCCTGACCGAACAGACCGAGATCATCATCGACATGGTCCGCTGGTCGGCGGCGATCTTCGTCATCGCAGGAGGCATCTGCCTGATCTACCGCTATGGCCCCCGCAAACGCGACGGCAAGCGCGCACCATGGTTCACGCCCGGTGCCATCTTCGCTGTGGTGATGTGGGCCGGCGCGTCGGCGGCTTTCTCGGAATATCTGGCGAATTTCAGCAACTATAACGAGGTATATGGCTCCATTGGCGCGGTGGTGGCCCTGCTGATGTGGCTCTACCTTTCGGCCTTCCTGGTGCTGTTGGGCGGGGCTGTGAATGCCCATGTTGAACGGCGCAGACGCCCTACCCCGTCCCAAAGCTAAGCACGGTTGCGCATTTGGGCGGCTGCTTGCTAGCCTGCAGCAGCAAGTGCAAAGCGTGGGGACCTGATGCGACTGAACGGCAAAATAGCAATCGTGACCGGCGGGGCATCGGGTTTTGGGGCCGGCATCGCCCGCAAATTCGTCGTGGAAGGCGCTAAAGTGCTGATCGCGGATCTCAACCTTGAAATGGCCTCCGCGCTGGCAGCTGAGATCGGAGCGGAGGCAATGGAAGCCAACGTCGCCAATGGTCGCAGCGTCAAGGACATGGCCGAGACCGCACAGCGCATTTTCGGTGGGATCGACATCCTGATCAACAACGCGGGCACCACCCATCTGCCGCAACCGATGGAAGACGTGACGGAGGACGATTTCGACCGGGTCTTCGCCGTGAACTGCAAATCCGTCTACCTCGCCGCACGCCATATCGTGCCTGTCATGAAGGCGCAGAGGGCGGGCGTGGTGCTGAACGTGGCCTCCACCGCAGGCGTCTCCCCCCGGCCCCGGCTCAACTGGTATAACGCCTCCAAGGGCTGGATGAACACGGCAACCAAGGCCATGGCGGTGGAACTTGCGCCTGACGGCATCCGCGTCAACGCGCTGAACCCTGTGGCGGGTGAAACGCCGTTGCTGAAATCCTTCATGGGGGAGGATACGCCCGAGATGCGCGCAAAATTCCTATCGACGATCCCACTGGGCCGGTTCTCTACGCCAGAGGATATGGGCAACGCCGCCTGCTATCTGTGCTCGGACGAGGCGTCGATGATCACCGGGGTCTGCATGGAGGTTGACGGGGGCCGCTGCATCTAGTCAGGTTTCCGCCGGGATAAGGGAGAGATCACCATGCAGGCACCTTCGCATAAGAATTACGATGTCATCATTGTGGGCGGCGCAATGTATGGCTCCTCTGTCGCGTGGTGGCTGTCGCGCAACCCTGATTTCGACGGGTCCATTCTGGTGATAGAGCGCGACCCAAGCTACGAGTTCTCCTCCACCTCCCATACGAATAGCTGCATCCGGCAGCAATTTTCCAACAAGGTGAACATCCAGATCTCGCAATTCGGGGCGGAGTTCATCCACGGCTTTCAGGAGTTCATGGCCGACCCCGAGGCCCCTACCCTGACGCTGCAAAGCTACGGCTACATGTATTTGGCCGATACGCCTGAATTTGCGGAGACTTTGCAGGAGCTGCAGAAGGTGCAAGCCTCCCTCGGGGCCGGGACCAAGTTCATGACGCGGGACGATATCGCGGCGGACTACCCGTTCTACAATCTCGACGGCATCATCGGCGGCAACCACAACCTGATCAACGAGGGATATTTCGACGGCGGCACGATCTTTGACTGGTGGCGGCGCAAGGCCCGCGCCAACGGGGCGGAGTATCTGCATAACGAGGTGACGGCGGTCACACTTGACCCTGCGGGCAACCGCGCGGACAGCGTGACGCTGGCCAGCGGCGAGGTTGTCGGCTGCGGCACGCTGGTCAATTGCGCAGGCCCCAGGGCGCGGGCGGTGGCGGGATTGGCGGGCATCGACATCCCCGTCGAGCCGCGCAAACGCTACACTTTCATCTTTGACGCGGACGCGCCGCTGGACCGCGACCTGCCGCTGACGATCGACCCCTCAGGCGTCCATATGCGCAGCGACGGGCAATATTACCTTGCGGGCTGCCCGCCGGATGACGACCCAGCGGTGGCCTATGACGATTTCATCGCTGATCATTCTTTGTGGGAGGAAAAAGTCTGGCCTATCCTTGCCACCCGGGTGCCCGCCTTTGAACGGATCAAGCTGATCAATTCCTGGGTCGGGCATTACGCGTTCAACACATTCGACCAAAACGCGATTGTCGGGCCCCATAATCAGGTCAGCAACTTCATCTTCGTCAACGGCTTCTCAGGCCACGGGCTGCAACAAAGCCCCGCCTTCGGGCGCGGCGTGGCAGAACTGATCGTCCACGGCAGCTACCACTCGATTGACCTGACGCCGTTTGGATACGACCGCATCGCCGCGCAAGAGCGGTTTGTGGAGAAGGCGGTTATCTGATCAATATCGAGAAATCGGTAGGTTGTCGCCCGGCGTGAAACGCCGGGCAGCCCGACGCCCGCGGTCTGCGACTGCCCTTGGCATCAATAAACCTATATCGCGCGCGCCCGGCTCCGCTGCAACTGGATCACCAAGATCGGCGCCAATGCAACCAGACCGATCAGCATGGTCACAACCCCGGGTGCGATGAACAGGAAGGACGCGATGGCCACGTACCACCGCTCATACATCCTGAGCGGCGCGACCAGATAACCCGAGAACGCGATGCCAAGCGACGCTATCCCCAGCATAGCACCCGTCAGCGTCACAAAGAACGCCCACCAGGTGAACCCTTCTGCAACCAGCAGCAACGCGGGGGAGTAGACGAAGACAAACGGCACCAGCGCCTTCGCGATGCCCAGCCGGAACGCGGTGTTGCCGGTTTTGAACGGGTTCGACCCCGCAATCCCCGCCGCCGCATAGGCCGCCAGCGCCACCGGCGGCGTGATGTCGGCCAGCACGCCGTAGTAGAAGACGAAGAAGTGAGCCACCAGCGGCTCGACATTGAGGATCTGGAAAGCCCCGGCGGTAACTGAGACAAGGATAATATAGGTGGCCGTCGTCGGCACCCCGGCCCCCATCACGATACACGCAATCGCCACCAACAGGAGGGAGAAGAACAGCGCCCATTGCTGCAGGTCAAAGAAGGAGAACGGCCAGATTGAAGACACCACTGCGGCAAAATCATTCGCCGTCTGGATCACGATGGCCCCCACGCGGAAGCCGGTGCCGGTCAGGGTGATGACCCCCACGATGATGCCCACGCAGGCCGCCGCCGACCCTATCGCGACAGTAGACCGCGCGCCAGCCGCCAGCGCGTCCCACAGCCCCGGTATGGTCATGCGGTCATTGGGTTTCAGAAAGCCCACCACGACGCAGGCGATGATGGCGTAGACTGCCGCAAAATCAGGCGTCCGGCCCGCGAGGATCATGTAGACCAAAATGATCAGCGGTGCGGCGGCGAGCCAGTTGGTCCGCAGCACTTTCCACAGCACTGGCATCTCCTCGGGCGACAGGCCGCGTAGGCCTAGCTTTTTGGCCTCAAGATGCACCATCACGAAGATACCAAAGTAATGCAGGAAGGCCGGGAACAAGGCCGCAGCCAGCACGTCGCGCAGCGGGATGTTCAGGAAATCCACCATAATGAAGGCAGCCGCCCCCATGACGGGCGGGGTGATCTGGCCGCCAGTGGAGGAGGTCGCCTCCGTCGCGCCGGCGAAATGCGGCGGGTAGCCCACCTTTTTCATCGCCGGGATCGTCAGCGCTCCGGTGGTCACCGTGTTGGCAATCGACGAGCCCGAAATCGACCCCATGAAGGCCGAGGCGCAAATCGCGACTTTGGCAGGCCCGCCGGAATAGCGCCCGGCAGCGACCGTGGCCAGATCAATGAACAGCTGCCCCAACCCGATCCGGGCGGCCAGAACGCCGAACAGGATGAAAAGGAACACGTATTTCGCCATAGCCCCGATGGCGATGCCGTAGATGCCTTGGGTGCCGTAGATGCCGTCGACAAACCCCTCCCACGCGACGCCGCCGTGGCGTAGCAAACCCGGCGCGTAATTCCCGTAGATGGCGTAGACCACGAAGATGCCCGCGATAAGCGGCAGGGTGTAGCCGATCGACCGCCGCGCGGCCTCCAACGTGAACAGCAGCACGACCGAGCCCATGAACGTATCCGTCGCATTTGGGTTGCCGGCGCGTACGGCGGCCTCTGCCGGGTCAAGCAGCGGCAGATAGAGCGCGGCGGAGACCGCCAGAATGGCCAGAATGACGTCAATGATATGCACCCCGTCGACATACATCCACCCCGTTGGGGGCGGGCCGACCTTGGTGCTTTTCTTCCAGGAAAATAGCAGGAAGGTCAGCCCCAGCACAAAGGCCAGATGGATACCGAAATGCAAAAGCTCGCGGATCAGCGCGAAGCCGGAGGCATAGAAATGGTACACCGACATCGCCACCAAAAAGACCGAGATGATCGCGGCCATCTTGCTGCCCATGGGGCGGAAAGCGCTTTCGCTGTCAAACTTGCGCTCCAGCTCGGCAAGCTGCTCCTCGGTCAATTCGGGGGTGGTGTCGGTGGCCATATCAATACGTCCTGAAAAAGGGGGTCGCTATGGAAAAGGCCCGGGGGCTTGGTGCCTCCGGGCCTGATCTGGTCTGGCGGGGCTTATTTGATCAGCCCGGCCTCTTTGTAGAAACGTTCCGCGCCGGGGTGCAGCGGCACGCCGATGCCGTTCAGCGCCGTGTCAGTGGTGATCGTCTTGCCCTTGGCGTGACCCACATCCAGCAGCTTGCGGCTTTCGTCATTCCACAACGCCTTGGTGATGTTGTAGATCAGCTCTTCATCTTCCTTGGCGGAAGTGAACCACTGCGCCCCCACGGCCACGGTTGGGGTCGCATCCACGCCCTCATAGGTGCCGGCCGGGATGTCAGAGGCGGCGAAGAAGCCGTATTTCTCCGTCAGGGCGTCAGCGCCCGCGCCATCAATCGGAACCAGCTTGATATCGGCCGAGGACGCCAGCTCGACAATGCCGCCCGTGGGGAAGCCTGCCACTGCGAAGAAAGCGTCGATCTTGCCGTTGCGCAGCGCTTCGGCTGCGGCATTGCCTTTCAGCGCTTCGGCGGTAACATCGTCCACGCCCAGGCCGTTGGCCTCAAGAATCAGACCGGCGTCGACATATGTGCCCGAGCCCGGCTCATCCAGCGAGACGCGCTTGCCCTTCAGATCCGCGACGGAGTTGATGCCGCTGTCGGCTAGCGCCACCAGGTGGATATGCTCTTCAAACAGCGCGGCGATGGTACGCAGCTCCGTGGCGGGCTCCTGGCCGTCCATGGTGCCGGTGCCGGTATAGGCCCAGAACGCCACATCAGATTGCGCAAAGCCGGAGTTCCGCAGCCCGGAGATGATCGCATTCACATTGTCCACGGACCCGCGCGACGACACCGCAGAGGCGATCAGCCCCTCGACGCCGCAAGACCCGCCTTCGCCGCACTCGCGCGACCCGGGCGGCTTGGAAATCGCGTTCGCGATCACGCCGCCCACAGGGTAGTAGGTAAAGGCGGTGCCCCCCGTCCCGATTGTGAAAAACTTGATCTCCTGCGCGCTGGCAGAGGCCGCAAGGCCTACCGACAATAGCGCGCCCAGAGCGGCGGATTTCAACGTGTTCAGCATAGATGTCTCCCTAATATGCGTCGGTCATTTTGTGGTGCTGCGTTGTTGTGACTAGGGTCAAAGCTGCGTGAGCCGCTTCACCTTCCAGACCTTGCGCCGCCGGATCGTGAGTTGATCCACCTTGTTCCTGCCGCACCGGCCCATGCACCTGATTGCCCGTCATTTCAGGCAATCCTGGGTGGTCATTGTCGATCTGGTCAGTCCCCCGTTACTGCGGCTTACAGCACCTAGACAAAAGCGTAGGTCACAAAGCGCACCGGACGCAACCACTTGGGGGTTCGGAACTTGCGAGGTCTTTGGGGCGCGGCGCGGATTAAAGGGCCCGCGCTAATGCGAACCAACTGACATGGCCTTTCTCATGAATGTAAGCCCTTGATTTCAAAAGATCGAAAATCATGACGGCAGGCTAAAGTAGCACTTATTGTCAGAAAAGATGTCCTTTGGACAGGTTATAGCATATAGCGTGCGTAGCAACCAAACCGAGCAAATTCAGGAGAAGACTGATCAACAGCGTGGAGGAAGACTACGCATTTGCTAAGAATAAAGCCGCTCAGCTTCATATGCTGAAGGAAGCATTTGAAACTAACGATGATTACAAAATCGATCAGGCACTTTTGACTGTGCAGTATGCGAGAGAAAGCCTGCGAAATGGTATCTTGGAGATGAAGAGAGACTACGCAGCGGGAGACGATTAGGGCGCCTACAAATCGAAGATGAGGTCCTGAATTCTGCCAGCCGGATCGCTGACCTCTTCAGGGTATCCCAACGAAACATTTACAAGCTGCGTTTCGCCAACCATCCCGCCGCGAGTGCCGTGACAATGCCCAAAGAACCAACGCTCTGGTTGATACAGTTCTATCAGATCACGCAAGTCGCTCGCGTAGGCAGCGCTCACATCATCCGCATAGTCGCCTAAGACGCAAGGATGCGGAGCGTGGTGGGTTGCAACAAACGTACGGCCATCAAACGGCGAACTCAACGCGCTTTCCAACCATCGTCTATGGTCACGATGCCTGGACAACACATCAGACGGTCGCAGTTTTCGATATCCCCTCTCCGCAACCCGTATTTTCTTGTAGTCGTTCATGTGGGTAGCAACATGCTTGGCATTTAGAGCGCTTCCGGCGCCGATTTCGAAATCGGTCCAAAGCGTCGTACATAGGATCCTTATACCATCGAGGTTGAGCTGCTTCTTTTGAGCATATTGAATGCCAAATGATGTCGCGATTTCTTGCAGCCGATCTTCTCCATCGATCCGGAAGTCATAGAAATCGTGGTTTCCAGGAAACACCGATACCCGCCCGAGTGGCAGATGTTTTGAAAGTCGCTCGAATGCAAATTTCCACCGAACCTTGGGCTTGTTTGAAATGTCACCCGCAAGGATCAGGTGATCCAACTGGCCCC
>CALHHY010000155.1 GCA_938030665.1 uncultured Litoreibacter sp.
ACGGTGCACTGGCTGGCAACACGGCCGGCTTCCATGATCCGTCGGGGGAAGGCTACCGGGTGATGGCCGACGCGCTGATTGCGCTGGACGCCATGAACCCCCAAACCACCGCCCGCATGTCGAGCGTCTTCGAGACCTGGCGCCGCTACGACGCCGACCGTCAGGGCATGATCCGGGAGCAATTGTCGCGCATCCAGTCCACCGCTGGCCTCAGCCGCGACACGACGGAGATGGTGACACGGATTTTGGGCGGGTGAGAGGTGGCTTTGCGGACAAACCGACGTTCTTGATAGTCACTTGCTGCCGACTGTCCGCCGCTTTTGAAAGCCAGTCTTCGATTGCTTGAAGCCAGCTCGTTCATAGAACGCCAACGTCGCGGTTTCTTTCGATCCTGTCATCAGCATGACCTTGTAGCAATCGAAACCCCAAGCATGTTTCGTTGCCGCATCCAGTACTGATTTTCCGTATCCTTGGCATCGATGGTCAGCGTGGGTGACTACATTCTCGACCAAGGCGTAAGGTGTTCCGCCCCTTGTCAAATTTGGGATAACCACCAAAGTGCACGACGATACCAGTTCGTCGCCAATCTCGCCTAAAAGGATAACGCTGCCTTCGTATTGCAGGAATCTGGAAAAGATATTCTCAGCCATGACAAATGAAAACGGTACGTTGTTTGGTGTGAGGTGAAGGTACAGCTCAAGCAACCTGCCTAGGTCGTTTGTACTTGCTTCTCGGATCGTCAATGCACTGCTCATATACGTGGAAATACGCGATTATTTTTTTCGAGACAACACGGTAACTCTGGGCTCTTAGCCGCCATTCCCGCAGCCAACAGAAAGGCCCCAACCTTGCGGTTGAGGCCCGTCCTGTGGGTGGCGGATGACTTAGAACGTAGCCGAGCCGGGCAGGTGCTTTTCGATCAGCGCATTGAGGGAGCCGTCATTCTTCATCGACTGGATCGCCTTCGAGAACTTTGCCTTCAGCTCGCCGTCGCTTTCGCGGATGCCCATACCGATGCCGCCGCCCAGAAGCACATCGTCACCGACGATGGAGAGGTCTGCCTCGGCCTCCGCTATGGGGTCAAGGTAGGCTTTGTCGGCCAGCACCGCGTCGGCCTCGCCGTTTTTGACAGCGGCGATGGTTTCTTCCGGGGTGGCGAACTCAAGCAAGGTGGCCCCCGAGGCGGAGATGTGGCTGGCCTGGATGGTCGAGGCCTGCGCGGCGATCACGCCCCCTGCCAGATCCGCGTCAGCCGACAGCGCCAGATAGGCGGACGGGTCGGGCTGGGTGTAGGGATCAGTGAAATCGATCACCTCGTCGCGCTCGTCGGTGATCGACATGCCCGCGATGATGACGTCGTAGTTGCCCGAAACGAGGTTGGGGATGATGCTGTCCCAGTCATTGGTGACCCATTCGCAGGTCAGCTCCGCCCGGGCGCATAGCTCGTCGCCCAGCTCCCGCTCGAACCCGTCAACCTCGCCTGCATCGTTGATGAAGTTATAGGGAGGGTAGGCGCCTTCCGTGCCGAGGCGGATGGTTTTGGCGTGGCCGTCGGCCAGCGCCGCGCCCACGGACAGGGCGAGGGCAGTGGTGGCAAGGATCAGTGTTTTCATCAGTTTTCTCCGGTGATGCGCTTGTTAGTTCAGGCCGAGACAGTCGCGCTTAGAAACTGTTTCAGCCGTTCGGTTTTCGGGTGACCAAAAAGCGTGGCGGGCGGGCCTTCTTCCTCGATCAGGCCCTTGTGCAAGAAGACGACATGGTCGGACACATCCGCGGCCAACCGCATGTCATGGGTGACGATGATCATGGTGCGCCCCTCGCGGGCAAGGTCCTTGATGACCTTGACGACCTCCTGCTCCAGCTCGGGGTCAAGGGCCGAGGTCGGCTCGTCAAACAACAGCGCGCGCGGCTCCATGCAAAGCGCGCGGGCGATGGCGGCACGTTGCTGCTGGCCGCCTGAAAGCTGGGCGGGGTAGACGTCCGCCTTATCGCCGATGCCCACCTTTGCCAGCAGGCCGCGAGCGCGGTCCTCGATTGTTTTGGGGTCGTGGCCCAGCACGGTAACGGGGGCCTCCATCACGTTTTGCAGGATGGTCATATGGGCCCAGAGGTTGAACTGCTGAAACACCATGGACAGGTTGGTGCGGATGCGGGTGACCTGCCTGGCGTCGCTTGGACGGCGGTTATGGCCGGTGCCTTTCCAGGTCACGGCCTCCCCTGAAAACAGCACGTCCCCCTGTTGGCTGTCTTCCAGCAGGTTGGCGCACCTTAGCAGCGTGGATTTGCCTGACCCGGAGGAGCCGATCAACGACACGACATGCCCCGCAGGGGCCGCGATGTTGACGCCCTTGAGGACCTGCAGCTCGCCATAGGCCTTGTGCAGATTGCGGATTTCGATGACGGGCGGCTCTGGCGTGGTCAAGATGCGGCAGCTTTTTGTTGATCCCCGATGCCAGAGTAATGACGATTCCCCGCCGGTTTGCAATGGCGCCCGGCGTCGTGACCTAAGGGAAGGGCGGCGAGGGGATCGCTAGGTAGTCAGCCGCGGCAATCCGGGTGATGCCACGTAGGTAAAGCGTGTCGCGGTCCGCGGCGGAAAGGCCGTCAATGGCTGTGGTCATGGCCTCAAATAGCGCGTCCGCATCCTGCTTTTTTGCAGTGATGTAGGGCAAGGTCGGCGTGGGGCGGGTCCGCCCGAAAACCCGCAGCTTTGCGGCCCATGGGTCGGAGCGGGTGATTAGCTGCCAGGTGATAGCGTCAATGGCCGCCAGATCGGCACGGGCGTCCGCGACGGCGCGGGCGGACGCCCGATGGCCACCGGTTTCGAGCACATCGGTAAAGGCGAAGCCAAGCCCTTGCGCCTCGGTCTGTGGCGCGGCCCAGCCGCTTTGTGAGGTCGCCATGTTATAAGCCAGCCGCGCGCCTTTGAAGGCTGTGAGCGTGTCGCGAGGGTCATCGGCGCGGGTAACAAGGACGCTGTGGTAATAACCCGGCGGGTCGTCCAGGGTCCAGATGGGGGTGCCGACCAACTGCACCGCGCCGTGCAGGTGGTGTCGGTAAGGCATGCCGCAGGTTTGGGACAACAAAAGCTCCGGCGCGCGCCACTCGTCCATGCTTTCAGCGCCGCGACGCAGCCGGGCCGGACCAAAGCCAAGGGCCCGCCTGATCCCCGACCACAGCCTGTCATGCGCGGCCGCCGTTTCCGGGCGGTCATACATCGGCAGGCTGGCAATCATCCTAGCCGTTCAGCCGGTCGATCACCCGCTGGCGGGCAAGCGCGCTGTCGCGGTCGTTGATGCCCAGAAGGGGGGCAACCAGCCGGATCAGGCTGTCCTCATCGTCGGAGCGTGCGCCGTCGGCCAAGGCCAGCTCCCAGATATCTTCGATGACGGTGTCACGATGCTCATGCGCGGTGTGGTCCTTGATCGACCGGGTGAAGCGCACGGTGTCGGGGGCTTCGGCCTCCAGCACTTCGGCCTCGCCGCGCAGGCTTGCGGCGGCTGTATCGGTCAGCCCGTAGCGGCGCGCCAGGATGACGTCGATGCGGCTGCTTTCGGAGCTGTCATACTGCCCATCCGTACGGGCCAGGCGCACCAAAAGTGCGGCCAGCGCCAGCCGGGCATCGGTTTCGGGCAGCTGCTCATCCGTGTCGCCAGTCAGGACTTTCAATAGCGCGTCAAACATCAGTCGTCATACCCGTCCACAATGACTAAATCCCCCTCGGATGCCGCGTCGCGCAGCGATTTGGCGTGCTGGTATTCGGGGCTGTCGTAGCAGGCCTCCGCGGTGGCGCGATCGGCAAACTCCAAAACCACGGTGCGGGGGCGTTGCGCCCCTTCGCGAACCGTCTGCGCGCCGCCTCGAACAACGAATTTCGCCCCGTATTTGGAGAAAGCGGCAGCATTCGCTTGGCGATACGCCTCGTAGGCGTCGGGGTCGGACACATCGACATGCGCGACCCAGTAGGCTTTCGGCATTTCCCGCCTCCTATTTCTGGTTTTACACTTCCAACATGTGGTGCGCGGCCCGGCGTTGCAAGCGGGCTAAACCAGACGTGACACTTCCTTCGCGGCCCGCACGAAATCGGCAAATAGCGGGTGCGGCGCGAAGGGTTTTGACTTCAGTTCCGGGTGAAACTGAACGCCGATGAACCAGGGGTGGTCTTTGACCTCGACAATCTCGGGCAGGGTGCCGTCGGGCGACATGCCCGAAAATATAAGTCCCTGATTTTCAAGTTCGTCGCGGTATTTGATGTCCACCTCGTAGCGGTGGCGATGGCGTTCCTCGATCGCGGTGGACCCATAGACCTCCGCCACTTTGGAGCCTGCTTTCAGGACCGCATCATAGGCGCCCAGGCGCATTGTGCCGCCCTTGTCGTCACTTTCCTTGCGCTTGACCTTTGCGTTGCCCTGCACCCATTCCTTAAGGTGATAGACCACAGGCTCGAACCGCTTTTTGCCGGCCTCATGATCAAATTCCTCCGACCCCGCGTTCGTCAGCCCGGCCAGATTGCGCGCGGCCTCGATCACGGCCATCTGCATGCCGAGGCAGATGCCAAGATAGGGGATGCCGCGTTCGCGCGCGAATTGCGCGGCTTTGATCTTGCCCTCGGTGCCGCGCTCGCCGAAGCCGCCGGGCACCAGGATGGCGTGGAAGCCTTCAAGATGGGGGGCGGCGTCTTCGCGGTCGAATATCTCGGCGTCGACCCATTCGATCTTGACCTTGACCCGGTTGGCCATGCCGCCATGGGTCAGCGCCTCGTTGATCGACTTGTAGGCGTCTTCCAGCTGGGTGTATTTGCCGACAATGGCGATCTTCACCTTGCCCTCGGGGTTGTGGACGCGGTCCGACACATCTTCCCAGACAGCCAGTTTCGGCTGCGGCGCGGGGGAGATGCCGAACGCGTCCAGCACCGCCTGATCAAGGCCTTCCTTATGGTAGGCAAGCGGCGCATCATAAATGGTCTTCAGATCATAGGCCGCGATCACGCTGTCAGGGCGCACGTTGCAAAACAGGGCGAGCTTCTCCCGCTCCTTCTTGGGGATCGGATGCTCGGACCGGCAGACCAAAATGTCGGGAGCGATGCCGATGGATTGCAGCTCCTTGACCGAGTGCTGGGTCGGTTTTGTCTTCAGCTCCCCCGAGGCCGCCAGATAAGGCAGCAGGGTCAGGTGCATAAACAGGCAGTCGCCGCGCGGGCGCTCATGGCCAAACTGCCGGATCGCCTCGAAAAACGGCAAGCCTTCGATGTCGCCGACCGTGCCGCCGATCTCGCAGAGCTGGAAATCGACCTCATCATCGCCGATGGCAATGAAATCCTTGATCTCATTGGTGACATGCGGAACCACTTGGATCGTTTTGCCCAGGTAATCGCCGCGACGCTCTTTCTCCAGCACGGTGGAATAGACCCGCCCCGACGAGATGGAATCGGTCATGCGCGCCGCCACCCCGGTGAAGCGCTCGTAGTGGCCCAGGTCGAGGTCGGTTTCAGCCCCATCATCGGTGACAAAAACCTCCCCATGCTCAAAAGGTGACATGGTGCCGGGATCGACGTTGAGATAGGGGTCGAGCTTGCGCAGCCTGACGGAGTAGCCTCGGGCCTGCAGCAACGCGCCCAGTGCCGCTGACGCCAAGCCTTTCCCAAGGGAAGAAACCACACCGCCGGTGATGAAAATATATCGTGCCATCTGGTGATCTGCGCCCCGCGTTCCAAGTATTCTTATGGTTCTTCAGGGCGCTCGGATGCCCATACTCACGGGATTTAACCCATAGAGGATTCGGGGCCCGCTCGCAACCGCCTCGGTCCACATTCAGTGGCGCATTGGGGCGAAGGCCCTAGAAATTGTATGATTTTGTCAGCTGTCCGCAGTTATTCGGTCGGCGGAGGGGTCAGCGGCGCGTCTGTCGTGCTGGGCGGCAGCAGCAGGTCGCCCGACGGTACGGTGCTATCCGTCGCTGGCGGCGGCAACAACGCGTCGCCGTCCAGAACCGTATCAACGACCGAGCCACTGGAGGACATCACCGTCAGCGTGATCGAGCTGATTACAAAAGCAATGCCCAATATCCATGTCACCTTGCCCAATGGCGAAATGCTTGGACGCCCGGTCATGGCACCACCACCACCGCCGCCAATACCCAAACCCCCGCCTTCGGAACGCTGGATCAGCACGATGCCGATCAAGCCAAGCGAGATAACCAGGTGGACGATGATAAGGATATTTTCCATGGGGGCGCGCGGCTTTCGATACGGTTTTCGGGTATGTAATGCTGCGCTGGCGGCGGCGCAACCCGCAATGGCGTCAACGCACAGCGATTGAGGCTTTCCCCCCGCGGACCGCCCCGGTATACGGGCGCGGGTTTGACCAATGCAAAAGGGATCATCATGGCAAATGTCGTCGTTGTCGGCGCCCAATGGGGTGACGAGGGAAAAGGCAAGATCGTCGACTGGCTGTCCGAGCGCGCGGACACGATTGTGCGTTTTCAAGGCGGCCATAATGCCGGGCACACCCTTGTTATTGATGGCGAGGTCTTCAAGCTGAACGCGCTGCCTTCGGGTGTGGTGCGCGGCGGCAAGCTGTCCGTCATTGGCAATGGCGTCGTGCTGGACCCGTGGCATCTGATGGGGGAGATCGAAGCGATCCGCGCGCAAGGTGTTGAAATCTCGCCCGAAACCCTGATGATTGCAGAAAACACGCCTCTGATCCTTCCCATCCACGGTGAACTTGACCGCGCCCGTGAAGACGCGGCCTCCAAGGGGACTAAGATCGGCACAACAGGGCGAGGCATTGGTCCGGCCTATGAAGACAAGGTCG
Organism: uncultured Litoreibacter sp.; assembly: GCA_938030665.1. Taxonomy (GTDB): domain Bacteria; phylum Pseudomonadota; class Alphaproteobacteria; order Rhodobacterales; family Rhodobacteraceae; genus Litoreibacter. The sequence continues at coordinate 6,813 of CALHHY010000155.1, forward strand.
GGCGCCGCTCCGTCCGGGTCGCTGACCTGGCCGATGACGCCACGCTGGTGGCCCGCGTCGACCGCGCGCTGCAACACCATGACCCGCTGCGCAAAGGGCTGGGCATTGATCCGGTTGACCGCGAGGCGCTGCTTGCCAGCTTGCGCGAGATTGCGCCGCAGGTGCTGGCCTATGCCGCACCGGTCTGGAAGGAAATGAATGAGCGCAAAAAACGCGGAGAGCGGATTTTGTTTGAAGGGGCGCAAGGCGCGCTTCTGGATATCGACTTTGGCACCTATCCTTACGTGACCTCGTCAAACGTGATTGCGGGGCAGGCGGCGACCGGGGTTGGTGTGGGGCCTGGCTCCATCGATTATGTGCTTGGGATCGTGAAAGCCTACACCACCCGCGTCGGCGAAGGTCCGTTCCCGACCGAGCTGGACGATGCCGATGGTCAACGCCTGGGCGAGCGGGGTCATGAGTTTGGCACCGTGACGGGGCGCAAACGGCGCTGCGGCTGGTTTGATGCGGCATTGGTTCGCCAGAGCTGCGCCACCTCGGGCGTGACCGGGATTTCGTTGACCAAGCTAGACGTGCTGGACGGGTTCGAGACATTGAAGATTTGCGTGGGCTACGAGCTGGATGGCGCGCGGCTCGACTATCTGCCAACCGCCGCCGATCGTCAGGCGCGCTGCACGCCGATCTACGAAGAGATGCCAGGTTGGTCGCAATCGACCGAGGGCGCGCGTTCCTGGGCCGATCTGCCAGCTGAGGCCATCAAATATGTGCGCCGCGTGGAAGAGTTGATCGACTGCCCCGTCGCCCTACTATCCACCTCACCTGAACGCGACGACACGATCCTTGTGACGGACCCATTCGCGGATTGACGCAAACCTAGTCGGAGGCACCATCCATGGCGCTCAGCTACAAAGCCCGCAAGCGGTGGTCGCTCGTGGTTCTCGTCGTGGGGTTGCCGCTCTACATCGTGCTTGCCATCACCTTGGTCGGGCTACTGCCACGGCCGTCATTCTTGCTGGAATTGCTGATTTATGTCGGCCTTGGCATTGCCTGGGCATTGCCATTCAAGTTTCTCTTCAAAGGCATCGGCCAGGCTGACCCGGACGCGGATTGATTTTCGGATTGGCTGGGTCAAGTTCGATTGCGGCCCAAAGATGATGCTGCCGCAGTCAGGTAAAGACCATTTGCCGAAGGTCTGGTCGCTGCGCGATGGGTCCCTACTATCGCAGCTGGGCCGCTGAGAACGTCAACCGCTTGTTGTGGGGGGGTCTTATCGCGTCATCTAAGCTTTTGATACTAAGCTATCTAATTTGTATTTGCGCAGCGAGTGGCACGACGACAGAATCACCCTCTTGCCGATCTGGAAACAGAAATCATACCGGCATGGCGCTTTGAAGGACGGTCCAACGCTGTCTGACTACTAATGACTGTCTCAAAAACCGGCGTTGCCGACCTTTTCGTTGGCAAAAATGGGGTGAAGCAAATGGGGTGAACCAATCGGATCACCCCATCATGTGGTTCGTGCTTCTGGTCTAAGCGCGCCTGCAGCGCTAGCCTTCTGTCTTTTGAGTGAAGCGGGACTTGTCCGACAAAACAAACCTTCCGGAGGTATCTTTCACGATGATGTCTTCGCGCAACAAGGCACCGAAGCAACGCAGGCCTTCTTCCCGCGACGGCGTTGTGTCCATGTCTACTGTGGCGATCTTGCGCATGAGCATGGGTCTCGTAAACTCGCGACAATCCTCGACATAGGTGAAATGAGCAGCGGCGGCCTCAAGCAGGTCAGGAAGTTCCTTGGCTTCGTGGCGGTTCACATAATCACCAAAGCTCAAGGGCTTGTCTTTTTGGGCCGTCGTGTCGTCATCGGATGGCGTGGCGGCGCCATCGGCCTCTTCCTTGCTCAAAGAACCGTCTGTGATATCCTCGTCAAACGCGTCGTCCAGCGCGAGATTACCGTCAGTGACGCTGTGGCCTCGGGCCGCATCCGCTGCTGGGAGCGGCTCGGCATGCGGGTCATTCATCCGTTGCTCGCTGATCAACGACAGAGCGGCGCGGCCTGGATCGCGGGCTTCGCTGCGTACCGGGGCCTTGCCCGGACGCACCACACGCGCCAAGTCATCGCGATATTGGTCCATCTCGCGCGCATCCTCATCGGCGGAGGCTTTCGCAATGCTTTCATCGGCCTTGGTTGCGGCGACTGCTGCTTTTAGATGGGCGATTGAGGCGCGGCGCACCAGCCCCTCCTGATCATCGGTCATCCGTGATTTCGTCGCGTCCATCAGACGATTCAGCGCGGCATCTTCGTCCTCGACCAGCAATGCAGCCCGACCAAGGCTGGTCCGCTTGGCGGGTTTCGCATCCGTCTCGGCTTCCTCGGGCGCTTCTGCGATATCATCATCTGCAGCGCCATCTGGCTGTTCGGAACCTTCAACGATCTCGTTCGCCTCGGCCTTTGCCTTCAGCCTGCGTGCCATTACAGCGCCAACAAGTGATTTTGGTGCGGGTTCAACGACGGGGTCACTTTCAGGGGCCGTGTCGTCATTCGCATCAACTGCCGCGACGTCTTCTTTCTGCGGTGCCGAAATCTCGGCCAACTTTGCTGCGGTTTGCGGGTCGGCCTTTGGGGCGTCGCGCAGGAACTCAATCTCGTCTGCGCCTTCCTCAAGGTCATTTTCCACCGAGCGGAGTTCGCGCAAAAGCGCGGGGTCAACGTCGACAGGGGGAGGCGCCAGGGGCGGCTTGTTTTGGGCGGCGGGTTGTGCGGCCTTCTGCGCGGCTTCCAGTTCCGCGCGCGAAATCTTTTGAACCTTGATCCGACGGCGCGGCTTTGGTTCGTCAACAACCTTTTCTGCTGTCTCGGGTTTGACGTCTATATCTTCAATATCATCCGCCAAGGCAGCGGCCAAGGCCAACGCATCTTCTTCCGACATTTCGTCATCGGCTGGCGGGGTTTCGGCCTGCGTTTCTGCCGTATCCGAGGACGCGCCATCATTCGTCTGCGCGTTCGCAACTTCCGTTTCTGCTTCTGCTTCTATTGCGACTTCCGCCTCTATCGCGGTAGCTGTGATTTCCTCTGCGTCGCTATCTTCGGTTACACTGTCATCGGTGGCTATTTCGGGTTCATCGGACGGTGCATCCTCAGGCTCAGGCGTCGGATCTACCAATTCGACCGCATCGGCGGATTTATCTTCTATAGCTGGGTCGTCCAACGCCGCATCGGTTGCCTGTGTATCAACCTCATTGGCCTTCGCCGCGTCATCAAGGTCAACCACGTCTTCGAATTCGTGTTTGATCGCATCAAGGACGGCGATATCTGCATCTTCGGAATGCGCGTCAGCGTCACCCTCGATCTCGGCATCCGCTGCGTCATCCTTACTGGCCTGAGAGGCGCGCGCGGTTGCTGCTGGCACGTCTTCAGAGACGGTATCGAAACCGTGGCCGTCATCGTAGCTATCGGTAACCTCCGGAATCTGACCGCCCTCGAAGCCGTCCGCATGCTCATCTTCGCTGAAAAATGCGGTCGCGGCCATTGGGGCGGCGGTTCCGGTGCCGCTGGCCACGGCGGCGCGAATGCGTTGCAACTTACCCGTGATCGTATCGGCGGGTGTGGTGCCATCGGCGACACTATCGCCGGAGGTGGCGGCCTGCCCGGCGCCATCATCGGCACTGTCGGTCGTTCCCGTGGGGTCTGTTGGCTCTGGCGTGGTGGGTTGTTGGCGCAGAACAAGCGTATTGTCTGACACCTCCGCATCCACGCGGGCGCGGATGGTCTGTTCGGCGATGCGCTGCAGGATGTCCGCGTCTGGCTGCGGAGGCTCCGCGCCAAAGAATCGGTCCTCGGCAGCGAGATCTCGGAAATACTCCGCAATTGCTTTCATCGTCGAGAACGGGTCGTCGAACCCTTCGAGGGTGCACGAAAACGTTCCGTAGGACACCGTTAAAATCTTGCTTTCACTAACCACGGCTCATTCTCTTTCTCCCCAACCACTTCGAACAGGCTAGTTCTAGGGGGCACTCATCCCAAACAAAAACTAAGGTTTCATCAATTTCCGCCCGACAAGGCGTTGCTGATTGTCACCAACTTAAGCATTAATCATCGCAATATGGCGAGAATTGTTCAAACCCCCACATTTCTGACACTATTGGGCGGCGGGCCGTCACAGTTAAGGCAGGTAAATCAAGCTTTTGGCATCGCCCCGATTCTGGTGGCAGCTGATGGCGGGGCGGATGCCGCGCTTGCTGCAGGTATCATGCCGGACGCCGTGATTGGCGATATGGATTCGATCTCGGACGGGGCGCGCGCTGCGATCCCCGAGGCGCGTTTTTACCATATTTCGGAGCAGGACAGCACCGATTTCGCCAAATGCCTCCGCTCCGTTTCCGCCGGCGCGATTCTGGCTGTGGGCTTCACCGGCGGGCGGCTGGACCACCAATTGGCGGCCTGCACGACGCTTGCGCATTTTCCGGATCAGCGGGTCATTCTGATCTCGGCCGACGACATTTGCTTTCTATGCCCGCCGCGGTTCGAGATCACCCTTGCGCCCGGCACGCGCCTGTCGCTTTACCCACTTGGACCGGTCACCGGCACGAGCGAAGGGTTGGCCTATCCAATTGATGGTCTGACGCTTTCTCCGGCCACACGGGTGGGGACGTCGAACCATGTAACCGGGCCGGTCCGCGTGTCATTTGACGCCCACACCATGCTGATGATCCTTCCTTTGGACTGCCTGGAAACCGCCTTGGCAGCGCTGACCGAGGAGTCGTAGCGTTCCCGCTTTTTGGCACTCGCCCCCCCGCGGCAAAGCGCATATACAGACCGCGTGTTCCTGCGGAGTAAAGCTATGACATCCAACCTTTCCCCCATCGACATTGCCAAGTTTGCGGCGGCAAAACGGGCTGTTCACTATGTCGAGGACGGCATGAAGGTGGGGCTGGGCACCGGCTCCACGGCGGCCTGGATGGTGAAATGCCTGGGCGAGCGGGTGCAGAACGAAGGCTTGAAAATCAAGGGGGTTGCGACCTCTGCCCGGACGGCCGCCTTGGCCGCACAGGTGGGGGTGCCGATCGTAGCACTTGACGAGGCGAAATGGCTGGACCTCACAATTGACGGCGCGGACGAGTATGACGCAAACCTAAACCTGATCAAAGGCGGCGGCGGCGCGCTTTTGATCGAGAAGGTGGTGGCAACGGCCTCCGACCAGATGATCGTGATTGCGGATGCGGCCAAGCAGGTGGACACATTGGGGGCCTTCCCGCTGCCGGTTGAGGTGATCCCGTTTGGCTGGAAGACCACCAAATCGCTGGTGGAGGAAACTCTGATCAACCTCGACGTGATGGGCCGCGACGCCGCGCTTCGGATGAATGACGACCAACCTTTCATGACTGATGAGGGCAACCACATTCTTGACCTGTCGCTGAAGCGCATTGGCAACCCGAGGCAGCTGTCGCTGGTGCTCAACCAGATTCCGGGCGTTGTCGAAAACGGGCTCTTCATTGACATTTGTGACATGGTCGTGATTGGCCATGGGGACGGTGCCGTGGAAATACGCGACATCAACACCGGCAATGTGGAGCATGACCGTATCGACCTGCCGGACTCGGACAATATTTTTGCCGATATCGCAGACTGATACCGATCTGTGACTGGCCGAAACCAAGACGCAAAGGACCCCGTCGATGAGCTTTGATTTTGACCTCTTTGTGATTGGCGGCGGATCAGGCGGCGTGCGCGCGGCGCGGGTCGCCGCGGCGGGTGGGGCCACGGTTGGCCTTGCCGAAGAAAGCCGGCTAGGCGGAACCTGCGTCATCAGGGGCTGTGTGCCGAAGAAGCTGATGGTTTTTGCCTCCGGCTACCGCGAAGCGATGAACGAGGCGCGTGACTATGGCTGGGACGTTGACGCGGGCGATTTCGATTGGCCGAAATTCTCGACCCGGCTGAACGGGGAGCTGGACCGGCTGGAAAACGTTTACCAACGTCTCCTGACCAATTCGGGGGTGGAAACCTATGCCTCCCGTGCGGTCGTCGTGGACCCGCATACGGTGCAGCTGACGGCGGATGGGGCCACGAAAACGGCCAAACATATCCTGATTGCCACCGGCGGGCGTCCCACGCGGCCCAATGCCGGCTATGACACGAGCCTTGGCATGGTGTCGGACGACATCTTCCACATGGACAGCTTGCCAAAATCGATGCTCTTCATTGGCGGCGGCTATATCGCCTGCGAATTTGCCTGCGTTATGAATGGCTTGGGGGTGGAGACCACACAATTCTACCGCGGCCCTCAAATCCTGCGCGGCTTCGATGACGAGGCGCGGGGCATGGTGGCCGACCAGATGAAAGACGCGGGCGTAAACCTCGAGCTGAACACCGACGTGACCGACATGGTAAAAGTCGATGGCGGGGTGGAGGTTACTGACACGCAGGGCCGCAAGCGTGTGTTTGAGAAGGTGATGTTTGCCACCGGGCGCAAATCCAACACCGACGGGCTGGGGCTGGAAAACACGGCCACCGCTTTGGGTAAGGGCGGGGCGGTGATGGTCGATGACTACAGCCAGACCGCACAACCCTCGATCTACGCCATTGGCGACGTGACCGACCGGGTCAATCTGACGCCGGTGGCAATCCGCGAGGGGATGGCCTTCGTGGAGACGGTTTTTAACGGCAACCCAACCAAGGTTGACCACGCGCTGATCCCGTCTGCGGTCTTCACCCAGCCCGAAATGGGCACCGTGGGCCTCAGCGAGGAGGCGGCGGCGGAGCAAGAGCCGATCCACGTCTACTCTGCCGCGTTCAAGCCGATGCAGCAAAGCTTCATCGGGCGCGAGGCGCGGGTGTTGATGAAATTGGTCGTCAGCCAGAAAACCGACGTGGTCCTGGGCTGCCATATCGTCGCACCTGCGGCGGGCGAGATGATCCAGCTGGCAGGGATTGCCGTGAAAATGGGGGCAACAAAGGCGCAGTTCGACCAGGTTTGCGCTGTGCACCCCACGATGTCGGAGGAATTGGTGACGATGAAATCACCTACCCGTTCAACTTGATTTCGGGGCCAAAACCCCCAATTAAACGAACAGCACATGAAAAGACTTAAACATTAAGAATGGAGCTTTGATGGCCGGTAACAGTGGCGGACCCTGGGGCGGCGGCGGCAGCGGCGGCGGCGGGGATGACAGGGACAACAGGCCCGGCGGCGGTGATGACGGGCCCAACCGTGGCCCCGGTCGCGGCAATGGCGGTCAGCCTCAAATCCCTGAAATCGACGAGCTGATGAAAAAAGGTCAAGAGCAGCTGCGCGTCCTCATGGGCGGTCGCGGCGGCGGCGGCCGTGGCGTGAACGGCTCTGGCGGCGAGGGCGGCGGCGGCATGTCGCGCGGCACGATGGGACTGATTGGCCTTGGTGCGGTTGCCCTGTGGCTGTTTTCCTCCTTCTACACGGTCGCGCCGGAAGAGCAGTCGGTCGAGCTGTTTCTGGGCGAATATTCCTCCACCGGCAATCCGGGCCTGAACTTCGCCCCATGGCCGATCGTCACGGCCGAGGTGCTTCCCGTGACGCGAGAGCAGACTGAAAACATCGGCGTGGGCTCGCGCGGCGACAGCGGGCTGATGCTGACCACGGATGAAAATATCATCGACATTGATTTTCAGGTGGTCTGGAACATCAACGACCCGGCGAAATTCCTGTTCAACCTGGCGGATCCGCGCGAAACCATTCAGTCCGTATCTGAATCGGCGATGCGCGAGGTCATTGCACGCTCCGAACTG
>CALHHY010000156.1 GCA_938030665.1 uncultured Litoreibacter sp.
GCGTTCTGCTGCTCCGCGCCGCGCGCGGCAAAGGGGACGGAAGCCACATCGGGGTTGCCCACTTGCGTATAAAGCCCGAAGCCCGCCAGCGGCACGAACAGCGCGGCCATAACGACGGCCACACGCCCTGCGGCTTTGGTCTTGCGATCCTCGACGCCGCCCGCGGCCAGCATCCGGCGCTTGATCTCGACGGACGCGGCGCGGGCTTCCCCTTCCGTGATCAGGCCGCGTTCCGCGTCGCGGTCAAGCTCGGCCAACTGGTCTTCGTAGATTGCCATGGCCTTGGCCATCCGGCCCGCATCATCCGAGCTTGCGCGGCCAAGGGGCCAGATGACCCCCAGCACGGTCGCAGCGGCCATCATTGCGGCAAGCAGCCAGATCATGTCTTTTTCCTTAACGCATCAAGTCTGGCCTGCTCTTCCGCAGACAGCCCTTCGGTGACGGCGCCGCGTTTGCGCGACAGGGCGACGGCGACGGCAGCAAAGCCCCCGAAGAGGATCACGAACGGCCCCAACCACAGCGCATAGGTAGAGGGCTTCCAGGGCGGGTTGAACAGCACGAAATCGCCGTAGCGCGCGACGAGGAAATCAAACACCTCCTGATCGCTGTCGCCGGCTACCAACCGCTCACGGATGATCAGCCGCAGGTCGCGCGCGACGCCGGCGTTGGAGCTGTCGATGGGTTCGTTCTGGCAGACAACACAACGCACCTCGGCAGAAATTGCGCGGGCGCGTTCCTCAAGCGCCGGGTCGTCCAGGACCTCGTCCGGCTCCACCCCGAAGACCGGGCTGGCCAGAAAGCACAAGATCAGCGCGAGCCGCCTCATTGCGCGGCCTTGGCAGTGTCCAGAGCCTGCTGAAAACGACGCTGTCCGTCGCCCACGACAGGGCCGGGAAAGCGATGGACGACAATGCCCGCATTATTGACGATGAAGGTCTCGGGAACCCCGGTCACCCCCCATTCGATGCCTGCGCGCCCAGTGAAGTCAGCGCCGATCAGCGCGTATGGGTTGCCCAGTTCTTCCAGCCAGTCGGCAGCGGCCTCGGGCCGGTCCTTGTAATTAATGCCCACGAGCCGCAGGCCCTGCTGTTCGCTCATACGGGTCAGCACGGGATGTTCGGCCCGGCACGGCCCGCACCAGCTGGCGAAGACATTGACCAGCGTCAGCCCCTGCCCCTTGAGGTCGGCGGTTGCGAGGCCCGGCGTGGGAACACCTTCGATAGGATCCAACGTGAACTCAGGCACGGGCTGCGAAATCAGCGCCGAGGGGATGGCCCCCGGATCGCGCCCGTTCGACAGGCCCCAAAGGGCAAAGGCACCAATGATGGCTGCGACAACAAGCGGGAGGGCGAAGAAGAGGCGGTTCATGCGCGCTACTCCGCCGGGGTGGCGTGGACAGGGGCCGCGCGGCGCGGCGCCCCCACCCGCAAGCGGCGGTCAGACAGCGACAGGGCCCCGCCAAGGACCAGCATGACCGAGCCGAGCCAGAGGAAGTTCACGAGCGGCTCGTAGATCAGGCGCAACGTCCAGAGCCCCTCCGCCCGGTCGGAGGCCGGTTCGGTGATGGAGACGTATAGGTCACCAGCGAGGGTCTGGCGGATATCGCTTTCGGTCGTGGTCGAGCCCGCCACCGGGTAGACGCGCCGTTCAGGGAAAAGCTGCGTGACGAAATCACCGTCTTTCGTGACATTCAGCGTCGCGATCTGAGCGATGTAGTTGGGGCCGCGCACCTGATTGACCTCGACAAATTCCACCTCGAACCCCGCAATCGGGACCACGGTGCCGGGCTCTGCAAAGCTGACCGTGTCGGATTTCCACGCGCTGGCACCAATCGCGCCCATCATCAGCACGCCAAGGCCCAGATGGGCCATGCTCATGCCGTGGCTGGCGCGCGGCTGGCGTTTGATGCGGGCCCAGGCGCCCGGCTCGAGCAGCTTGGCGCGGCGCGCCCAGTCCTGCGCGGTCGCGCCGATCAGCCAAAATGCAATGCCCATGGAGATCACCGCCAGAAGCGGGCCGCCTTCCGCGAACCAGGCGGCCACCAGCGTGGCGACCAGAACGATGACGCCCAGCCACTTCAGCCGCGCCAGCACGCCGGGCAGGTCCGCGCGTTTCCACGACAGGTGCGGGCCGATGCCCATGACGATGATCAGCGGCAAGGTGATCGGGATGAAGGCCGCGTTGAAGAAGGGCGGCCCGACGGAGATCTTGTCGCCCGTGATCGCCTCCAGAAACAGCGGGTAGAGCGTGCCGAACAGCACCGTGGCTGTGGCCGTGGCGATCAGAAGGTTGTTGATCAGCAGACCCGCCTCGCGGGAGATGGGGGCGAAAAGCCCGCCGCCTTCCATCGCTGGCGCGCGCCATGCAAACAGTGCCAGAGAACCGAGGATGGAGACGCCCAACAATCCAAGGATATAAACCCCGCGTTCAGGGTCGACCGCAAAAGCGTGGACCGAGGTCAGCAGCCCGGAACGGACGATAAACGTACCCAAAAGCGACAGCGAAAAGGTCAGGATCGCCAGCAGGATTGTCCAGGCTTTGAACGTGTCGCGTTTCTCCGTCACGATGGCGGAATGCAGCAGCGCGGTGCCCGCCAGCCACGGCATGAAGGAGACGTTTTCAACCGGGTCCCAGAACCACCAACCGCCCCAGCCAAGCTCGTAATAGGCCCACCACGAACCGAGCGCGATGCCCCCCGTCAGCGCCATCCAGGCGGCCAGCGTCCAGGGGCGCACCCATCTGGCCCAGGCGGGGTCAACCCGCCCCTCGATCAGAGCGGCCACCGCGAAGGAGAAGACGATGGAGAAGCCAACATAGCCGATATAAAGCAGCGGCGGGTGGATCGCGAGGCCGAAATCCTGCAACAGCGGGTTCAGGTCATTGCCATCCAGCGGCGGGGGAAAGACCCGCTCGAACGGGTTGGAGGTCAGGATCATGAAGCTGAGGAAGCCCACGGAAATCCAAGCCTGAACGCTCAGCGTGCGCGCCTTCAGCGCCATTGGGATATTCGACGCCATGACCGCGACGGCCGCGCCAAAGACGGCGAGGATCAGCACCCATAGCAGCAGCGACCCCTCGTGATTGCCCCAGGTGCCGGCGACCTTGTAGATCATCGGCTTGAGGGAGTGCGAGTTCTCCACCACGTTCAGCACGGTAAAATCGCTGACGATATAGGCGTGCATCAGGGCCCCGAAAGCGAAGATCAGCAGCACTGCTTGCACCACCGCCGTCGCCTGCCCGCTGGCCATCCAGACCGTGTTGCCGCGCGCGGCGCCCCAGATGGGCAGCACCGACTGCACCAGCGCGGCCATCAGCGCAAGCGCCAGGGCAAATTGTCCAAGCTCGGGGATCATCGGGTCATGCGCCTTTCATAGCTGCCTCTGTATGTGACCATTTGCGCCGATAGGGTCAAGCCAAGCGGGGCGCGACAGGGTGTCCATCCACGCACACCACCGCCTCACATTTTGGTCAGCGGTGTGCGTCACGACCGCGAAAAACGCAGCGCTATCACCCCCAGCAGCGTCAGCATGGTGGAGAAGACCTTGGCCAGGCTCAACCGCTCCCCCATGAAGCCCACGCCGATGAACAGCGCGAAGATGATCGAGGTTTCGCGCAGCGCGGTGACCAGCGCAATCGGAGCCTGCGTGAAGGACCAGATCACCAGCGAATAGGCCGCGAAGGAGGCCGACCCGCCCACCAAAAAGACCATCCGCCCCTTGCCCACCAGATCGCGCAGCACCTGCGGCGTGGTGGCAGCCATGAACAGCGCGAAGATCACCGCATTGGCCAGCCCCAGCCAAGTATAGAAGCCAAGCGCCGTTCCCGCTATGCGCGCGCCCATCCCGTCCACCAGCGAATAGCCTGCGATGAAGCAGCCCGTGACCAGCGCCAGCCCCGCGGCATTGCGGTTGCGCAGCCCGTCCGCCCCGCGCACCAGCGCGATGGAGATGATGCCCGTCACAATCAGCAGGATCGCCAGCAGCTCGACCCCGCTGAGGACCACGCCCAGAAACCCGACCGAAATCACCGCCACCAGTAGCGGCGCGGAACCGCGCGCAATCGGGTAGACCTGCGTCAGATCGCCGATCCTGTAGGAGGCGAGCAGGAAGCTCTGATACCCGAAATGCAGCACCGTGCCAGCCAGAAGATAGGGGTAGCTTGCCGGGTCGGGCGCGGGGACAAAAAACAGCAGCGGCAAGGCCAGCCAGACATGGCCGATAACCACGCCCGCCATATTCAACCGCTTATCCGCCCCGCCCTTCACCAGCGCATTCCACGACGCATGCAGCAGCGCGGCGGTGATCACGGCGATGAAAACGGCGGTTGTCATGGCGGCGACGCTAGGCGCATCGCACGGGGCCAACAAGCGGCAATTCAAGACGCGCCCGCCATCGGTGAATTGACTTGAATACGTATTCTTACATGCTACACCAGTAAACATAAGCGTGTCAGCGGAGGACGAAGCATGGCCATCACCTATCTTAAGCGCGGTAAATCCGAGGCGGACCGGCAGGATGACGACAGCAAGGTGCGGCAGGTCGTTGAAGCCACGCTGAAGGATATCGAGGCGCGCGGCGACGCGGCGGTGCGGGAGCTGTCTGAGAAATTCGACGGCTACTCCCCCGAAAACTTTCGATTGTCGCAATCCGATATCGAGGCGCTGATGGCCAAGGTCTCCGACCGGGACATGGCCGACATCAAATTCGCCCAAGCTCAGGTGCGCAAATTCGCGCAGGCCCAGAGGGACTCGATGCTGGATATCGAGGTGGAGCCGATGCCGGGCGTGATCCTCGGCCACAAAAACATCCCCGTACAATCCGTGGGCTGCTACGTGCCGGGGGGCAAGTTCCCAATGGTCGCCTCCGCGCATATGTCGGTGGCCACGGCATCCGTCGCCGGCGTGCCGCGCATCATCGCCGCAACCCCGCCTTTCAAGGGGGAGCCAAACCCGGCGGTGATCGCCGCCATGCATCTGGGCGGCGCGCATGAAATTTACGTGCTGGGCGGGATTCAGGGCATCGGCGCCATGGCCTTAGGGACCGAGACGATCGACCCCGTCCATATGCTGGTCGGCCCCGGCAACGCTTTCGTGGCGGAAGCCAAGCGCCAGCTGTTTGGCCGCGTGGGTATCGACCTTTTCGCCGGCCCAACCGAGACGATGGTGATTGCCGATGACACCGTTGATGGCGAGATCTGCGCCACCGACCTGCTGGGCCAGGCAGAGCATGGCTATAACTCCCCCGCCGTGCTGCTGACCAATTCGCGCAAACTGGCCGATGACACCATGGCCGAGATCGCGCGCATCCTGAAGATCATCCCGACCGCTGACACCGCCTCCAAAAGCTGGGAGGATTACGGCGAAGTGATCCTGTGCGACAGCTATGACGAGATGCTGGAGGTGGCCGACGATATCGCGTCGGAACATGTGCAGGTGATGACCGACCGCGATGACTGGTTTCTGGACAAGATGACCTGCTACGGCGCGCTGTTTCTGGGGCCGCGCACCAATGTGGCCAATGGCGACAAGGTGATTGGCACCAACCACACGCTCCCCACCAAGAAGGCGGGGCGCTACACGGGCGGGCTTTGGGTCGGCAAGTTCCTGAAAACCCACAGCTATCAGAAGGTAACCACGGATGAGGCGGCGGCGGATATCGGGGCCTATTGCTCTCGGCTTTGCCTGTTGGAGGGGTTCGTGGGCCATGCCGAACAGGCCAACCTGCGCGTGCGCCGCTATGGCGGGCTGAACGTGCCCTATGGCGGGCCTGCACCCTACAAGGACGCGGCGGAATAGTGGCTGACCAATCTGCACTGGCAAAAGCCGCCTATGCCGGCTTCTGGGAGGCGTTTCGCCACCCGGATGAGATCGGGCAGCAGGCAGCGCTCAAAGACTTCTTGGCGCAGGGGGCGGCGGTCAATATTTCGCATCCGGTCAATAATCTGACCGGTCCGGCCGGGGTCTTGGAGGGCTTCATAGACCCGCTGCTGCACGCGTTCGAGGGGCTGCATTTTCGCCCGGACATCCAGATCGGTGGCACGTCATTTGACGGCAGCACCTGGGTTTCCGGCATGGGCTATCTGGTGGGCACCCATCGGCGCGACTGGCTGGGGTTTGCCCCCACGGACCGGCTCACCTATCTGCGCATCGGCGATTTCCACCGGATGGAAGGTGGGCAGGCGGTTGAAAGCTACGTTTATCTCGACCTGCCTGAATGGCTGATCCAGACCGGGCGCTACCCCCTGCCCCTGCCGCGCGGCGCAAGCGGGCTTGTCCCCGGCCCCGCGACCCATGACGGGTTGCTGCCGCACCTTGGCGATGCGGACCGTGCCGCCCGCACCTACCAGATCATGACCGACATGCTGCGCGGGCTGGCAACCGAGGACGAAGAGTGGCGCCCCTATTGGCACCCGAACATGGTGTGGTACGGGCCCGCCAGCTTTGGCCGCTACCTGGGCATTGAAGAGTTTCAGAAATTTCAGGTCCCGTTCGAGGCCACGTTCGAGGGTTGGGGCGGCGGGCTGTCGCCGCACACGCCGACAAAACATTTCACCCGGTTTGCCGACGGGCTTTATTCCTGTATCGGCGGTTGGCCCTCGTTGCAGGGAACCCATATCGGACCGTTTCTGGGGTTTGAGCCCACGGGCGTCACCACCAGAATGCGGGTCTGCGACTGGTACCGGCGCGAAGGCGATCTGCTGGTCGAGAACTGGGTCTTTGTGGACATCCCTGACATGCTGCTGCAATGGGGCTATGACCTGCTGGCCGAGGCAAGGAAGCTCTGATGCCCAGCCTGAAGGTCACAGCGCAGGACGTGGCGCGCGCAGCAGGCGTGTCGCAACCCACGGTCAGCCGGGTCTTCACGCCGGGCAACAAAGTGTCGAAAGGGATGGAGGAAAAGGTCCGCGCCGCCGCCGATGCCCTGGGCTACCGGCCCAACACCCTGGCCCGATCTTTGATCACGGGGCAGTCCATGACCATCGGGCTGATCGTGGCCTATCTGGACAACCCGTTTTACACCGAGGCGCTGGAACGGCTGAGCCTCACCCTGAAGGAGCGCGGCTACAACATCATGATCTTCATGGCCGCCAACCAGGCCGCCGATGTCGATCACGTGGTCAATGACCTGCTGTCGCATCAGGTCGACGGGATCATCATGGCGTCGGTCTCGACCTCCTCGGCCCTGACTGAGCGGCTGCTGGACGAAGGCGTGCCGCTGATCCTGTTCAACCGCGGGCATGCGAACGCGCAGCTGAGCTCGGTCACCTCTGCCAATTTCGACGGCGGGCATCGGGTTGCGGAGTTTCTTTTGGCAGGCGGGCACGGGCGCATCGCGCATATTTCGGGCTGGCAAGGTGCGTCCACCGGGCTGGATAGGGCCGAAGGGTTTATGGCCGGACTGAAGGCTGCGGGCCAGAAGCCCTTGGCCATGGTCGACGGGCTGTTTTCGCGCAAGGCGGCAGCAGAAGCGGCCCGTACGCTTTTTGCTCAGGACACAACCCCTGATGCCATCTTCGTCGGCAATGACCACATGGCCTTTGCCGTGCTGGAGGTGCTGCGGGGCGAACTTGGCCTGTCGGTCCCCGGTGACGTTTCCGTTGTGGGCTATGACGACGTAGCCATGGCAGCCTGGCCCAGCTTTGAACTGACCACGGTGCGCCAGCCCGCCAACCGCATGGTGGAGGCCGTCGTAAACCAGCTGATTGACCAGATCGAGGGCCGCGCCAACGGGCCGAAACAAATCGAAATTAACGGGCCATTGATCCTGCGATCCAGCGCCCATGTGCCCGAAGGATGGAGTTAGCCGATGCGCGGATTTTCAAACGAGTTCAGGGACCTGCCTGACTACATCCTGAAGATCACGGCTGAGATCTGGGAAGGCCGCGGGCTGGCCACGCTGCACCAGTATTATGCCCCCGACCTGCCGATGCGCTTCCCTTCAGGGCTGGTGACCGGCAACAAGGCGGTGATTGACGGGACCATGGCAACGCTCGCCGAATTCCCCGACCGGCAGCTCATGGGGGAGGATGTGATCTGGTCGGGTGACGAGGATGCAGGCTTTCTGTCCTCGCACCGCATCCTGACCACCGGAACCCATCTGGGCCATGGCGCCTTTGGCAGGCCCACGGGCAAATCCTTTGTCATCCGGGCGCTAGCCGACTGCGCAGCCAAAGATAACGCGATCAATGATGAATGGTTGATCCGCGATGTCTCGGGTATCGTGATTCAGCTGGGCAAGGACCCGAAGAAATTCACCCGCAAGATGATCGCGCGCGAAGGCGGGCCGGAACATGCCAGCCGCCCCTTCACGCCAACCGATGACGTGCAAGGCCCCTACACCGCGCGCGGCAATGACAATGAATGGGGGCAGCGGCTCGCTGATATCCTGACCCGGATCATGGACAAGGATTTCGCCGTCATCCCCACCGCCTATGACCGCGCCTGCCACATCCACCACCCTGGCAGTCGTCACAGCATCAGCCATGCCGGCGCGGACCGGGCGTGGCTGCCCCTACGCTCCGCCTTCCCGTCGGCGCGGTTCGAGATCCACCACCAAATCGGCCGCGAAGACCCGCAAATGTCCCCCCGCGCCGCCATCCGCTGGTCCCTGACCGGCACGCATGATGGTTACGGCCTTTTCGGCGCGCCTACCGGGGCAGAGGTCCATGTGATGGGCATCACCCATGCGGAGTTCGGCCCGTGGGGGCTGCGCCACGAGTTCACGCTTTTCGACGAGATTTCAATCTGGAAGCAGATCATGCTGCATCTGGGGTAGCGCTTTGGGGGCTTAGTCAGGGGGTGGCGTCTCAGTAGTTTCATTGCAAGCCCCGTCGCCGTCGACCAGCGCGTCATCCGCCAGCTTGTCCAATTCGCGCACCACGCGCTTGACGTGCTTGATCGGATCCGACTCGCGCGTTGCCGGTGCCGTCCGCGTCGCAAGACCCGTGACTGGCTGCGCCGCCGCTACGGCGACCTTCACACCGATCGAGCGTGCGCTGACCCCTTGGATCGCGCTGTTTGACAGCCCCATGCCTCGCGCGACTTTCAGAAATTCCGGCACAGAGCCAGACTTGCCATAGATACCGGCCCAGAGCGCCTTCGACGCCGAAAGCGGCGCACGGGCCGCAACAGCACGCGCCGGCAGCGCTGGCAGAAGCGGCGTCACGCTGGCCGCGCCCAAAAGGTTTAGAAACCCGCGGCGGTCTAGGTTTGGCATAACAGCCCCTCGGTCAATCCACTGATACTGAATCCCTATTTAGGGGCATGACTTGTGGCTGTTTAGGGGAAACCCGGTTTGGGCACGGCAGAACCTTTCAGACAAGCTCGCGGCAAAGCGTTCTCGGATGATCGACAGGTCCACGCAAAGACCGGCGAAACCCTCATGTGTGTGAAGATAGGTGATGTCGGTCGCTCAAGCATGATCCGACACATCCACGGTGAATCGTCGATCCAACGTGTTGTTGACGATGACAGAGGGCTTTCCACGATGAACGCCAGGCTTCTTCTTCTAGCCGCTCAGTCACCTCCTTGACCCGATAACCGCGCTCCGTGACCTATCCGACCGCTTCGATCCTGAACTCGCCCTGGTATCGAATTTGCACCGGCACTTGCATTTCCCTTTGCTGCCAAAAGTACCATGCACGGCGTCTACACATCTAGCGGCACCTCTACCGTCGGGATGAAGACGACCGCATGATACATGTTGGGCATGGGGCATCCTTACTTTCAATGAAGGCCGCTTACCTTACCCATTGATGAACACCGTCCGCGCGGACGCCCACGGGACTGCGCTTGTCATCCGGACGCGCCGCGTGGTTGAGTAATAACGCATCACCCGGGGAGGCCTGCCATGAATACCACATCCTACGCTCTCATTATGTTGGTGGCGGGCATCGGCATCCCCGTTCTTGCCGCCTTGAACGCAGCTTTGGGGCGGGCAATTTCTGCCCCGGCAGCAGCGTCTGTGGTGCTGTTTGTTGTGGCCTTTCTGACCGCGCTTGTGGTTGCCGTCGTGACCGGCCCGCAGGCAATCGCAAAAGTGGCGGGAGCGCCGAAACACCTGCTGCTGGCAGGCTCGCTGATTGCTTTTTATGTGCTGTCCATTACGTATATCGCGCCACATTTCGGGGTCGGAAACGCGGTGTTTTTCGTGCTGCTGGGGCAGCTTATATCCGCTGCAGCCATAGACCATTTCGGGTTGTTCGGTGCCACACAGACACCACTGTCACTGATCCGGCTGACGGGCATCGCGGTGATGGGCTTGGGCGTGTTTATCACCCAGATCGCGGCGCGGTAGCTGGCGTCTGACCGGATGTCGCTCAACATCTATCCCGGCGGGCTCGCGCGGCTGGTGCAACGCTTTGAGAAGAAGCAAACGCCAATGGCGCAACCGCTAGACTATCTGCCGCCCGTAGATTGCGATCTCGCGGCGGTGCGAAGCACAGCATTGACGCCAGGCATGTACCGCCCCGACACGTTGCCGAAGACAACGCTGGAGCGCGTTTATCTGGAGATCACGGCCGAGTTCGAGGGGCAAAGCGCATTTCTTTACCTGCATGCCATGCTGATCGCCATCCTGCGCCGACGCCCTATCGCCGAGGGTGCGGAACGGTTCTATTTCCGGCTTTGGGAGGAGCAAGGCGACTGGCTCGCACAGCATCTGACCACACGCTGGCGCATTTCGGCTGCTACGACATTTGGCGAACTTGGCCGCACTGCGCATCAACGCGCCGTCGGGACGGGCTTGTCCGTGATGTTCGACATGATCAAGCTCTACGAGAGCGAGCGCGCGCTTAACGGAAGGCAGCCCACGCAGCTTGGCAAGCGCGTACCGGCGGACACGCGGCCTGACCTACCCTTGGGACTTGGGCCCTACATGACCCGGCGGGGCGATTTGGACCGCAACCTGCTGGGCAGGCTCTTGCAGCAGGCCAATCAGGACCGGCTGATCTACCCGCTGGCCAAAGTGATGATCGGCGACATCATGGGGGATAGCGGCACGGTTTTCGCACGGATGCAGCGCCGCAAAGGGATCAAGCCGACCAAGGGCAGCGAGGTGTGACCGCAGACCGATTGCCTAGGAAAGCGCCGTTACGCTGTCCCATAGTGCATCCGGCACCGCGACGAGGTCCATTTCACGGCGCGCGGCACCGGGGATGCGGGCACCTTCTTGCGCGGCGACAGCGCCGGCCACACGGGCGAAGCGGTCATAAAAGGCGTCAGTGTTGGCACCCGGATCCATCACGATGTAGAACTGTCCCAACCCATGGGGTGGCCCATCAGGCAGCTTCAGCCCGCCCACATCCAGCGAATTGACAGAACCCGTCATGCCAGCGGCCAGCAGCTCGACCATCAAGCCAAAACCCCAGCCTTTATATCCACCCGCCGAGACAAGCGCGCCCCCCAAGGCGACCTCCGGGTCCGTCGTGGGGTTACCTTGCGCATCGACGGCCCAGCCAAGCGGGATGCTCTCCCCCGCGGCCTTTGCCATGGTGATCTTGCCAAGGGCCACAGCAGAGGTGGAGAAGTCGAAATGCATCGCAACACCGCCCTGCCCGTCCGGCACGGACATGGCAATCGGGTTGGTGCCTATGGTCTTGGCATTTCCGCCCGGCGGCGCCACCACGGGGGAGGCGTTTGTCATGCCAATCGCCACCAGCCCTTCGGCGGCAAACTGTTCAGTGAAGAACCCCAGCGAGGTGCAGGTGTGCGCATGCGCCACGGCCAGCGTCGCCACACCATTTTCGCGCGCCGCATCGCAGGCGGTGGCAAAAGCACGCGCAAATGCGGGTTGTGCAAAGCCAAATTTCGCATCCGCTTTCACCGCAGCGGGGCGCGGCTTGCTGACCTCAGGTTCGACACTGCCCGATACCCGGCCAGAGGCCAGCTGCGTGCAATAGCTTTCAAGGTAGTAGAGGCCACAAATGACATTGCCGGTCTGCTCCGCACGGCGCACCGCGCGGGCTACTTCGCGGGCGACCCAATCGCGTGCACCATGGGCGCTGAGCGCGTTAAAAGACACGTCCTCGATCTGATTCAATGTGACGTCAGGCACCTGATTTCTCCTCCAGCATCAGCCATTCCTCTTCCGCGTTTTGAAGCGCGGTGTTGCGTTCTACCAAAGCCTCGCTGGCTTTTGCGAACTTGGCGGGTTGCGACGTGAAAAGGTCGGGGTCGGACAAAAATTCCGTCAGCTTGGCGATCTCGGCCTCCAGGCGCTCGATCTCGGCTGGCAGGGTTTCGAGGCGGTGCTTTTCGGTGAAGGACAGCCCGTCCTGCGCCCGGCTGGCCTCCGCCGCCTCCCGCCCTTTTTCGCGCCGGGTCTTGGCGGGCTTTTCGGACAGGACGACCTCCGCCCCGCCTTCGCGGGCCTGCGCCTGATAGTCGGACCAGCCGCCCGCATAAACCGTGGCGCGCCCGTCTTTCAGCGCGATTGTGGTCGAGGCCACACGGTCCAGAAAATCCCGGTCGTGACTGACCAGAATGACCGTGCCGTCATAATCGGAGATCAGCTCCTGCAGCAGGTCCAGCGTCTCGATATCCAGATCGTTGGTCGGCTCGTCGAGGATCAGCAGGTTGCTTTCGCGCGCCATGATCCGGGCCAGCAGCAGCCGGGCCTTTTCGCCCCCTGACAGCGATTTGACCTGCGCGCGCGACTGCGCCTCGTCAAACAGGAAATCCTTGAGGTAGCCCACCACATGTTTCGGCGTGCCGCGCACATTGATATGGTCGCCCATGCCGCGCACGCGGGTCGCGGGGTCTTCGGTCAAGGCGCCCCACAGGGTCTCTTCGGGGTTCAGGGCGGCGCGGTTCTGGTCGAACACAGCCATCTCAAGATTGGTGCCGGTCTTTACCGTTCCGGTATCGGGTTCAACCTCCCGCGTCATCAGCTTAAGCAGCGTCGTTTTGCCTGCGCCGTTCGGGCCCACCAGCGCGATGCGGTCGCCCCTGTTCACCTTGAGGGAGAAGTCGCGCACGATGGCCTTGTCGTCAAAGGATTTGGACACCCCGTCGAGCATGAAAACCTGACGGCCCGATTTTGGCCCGGCTGCCAGCTCCATTGCGGCGGCGCCCTGGCGTTTAATCTGGCTGGCGCGCTCCGTCCGCAGGTCCTGCAAGGCGCGCACCCGGCCCATGTTGCGCTTGCGCCGGGCGGAGATGCCTTCAACGGCCCACCTGGCCTCGGCCTTGATCTTGCGGTTGAGCTTGTGGCGCTGCTGGTCTTCCTCTTCCCACAGCTTGTCGCGCCATTCCTCGAACCGGCCGAACCCCTGCTCCTGCCGGCGGACCTGCCCGCGGTCGATCCACAGCGTGGCACGGGTCAGCGCCCGCAGAAACGCCCGGTCGTGGGAGATCAGGATATAGGCCGCGCGGGTGGTCGACAGGTGATGCTCCAGCCAGGCGATAGCCTCGATATCCAAGTGGTTCGTGGGCTCATCCAGCAGCATCAGCTCCGGCGCTTCGGCCAGCAGCTTGGCCAGCGCTGCGCGCCGCCGCTCGCCACCTGAAGCCGCATTGACATCTGCTTCAAGATTGAGCTTCAACCCCTCGGCAGCGCTCAGAATTTTATACTCTTCATTCGGGTCCAACTCGCTAAGCGCGAAATCCCCAAGCGTCGCGAAACCGGTCAGGTCGGGGTCCTGCTGCATATAGCCGGTGGTCGTGCCGGGCGCCAAGATGCGCGCGCCGGCATCGGGTTCCACCAGCCCGCCCATGACCTTCATCAGCGTTGATTTTCCCGATCCATTGCGCCCCACCAGCGCCACCCGGTCGCCGGGTTGCACCACCAGCGACAGGTCAGAAAACACGGGGTCGCCGCCAAAGGTCAGCGCGATGTCGGAGAGTTGCAAAAACGGTGTACGGGCCATGAAGCGCAGCTAATCGCCCGCCGCGCCCGCGTCAACGGGCATATCGACGGCGTCAGGCAGCCAGGGCGCGCAGCAGCCGCTGGCGCGCGGGCGGGATGGCCTTGATCTCCACCCCGGTGAAGACGTGCAGGGTGCCCAAATCAGGATCAATCACCGCATGGTCACTGACCCGCCCCCCCATCATCAGATAGGTGCGTAAAAGCGGGGGCATCTTTTCAAGCCCGGCCTGCAGGTCAGGCTCATGGCCCGCCAAAATGTCGTCAAAGCCGACCCGGTGCGCGGATTTCGGTGCGGGCCGCCACCCCTCGGGGGCCAGATGGCGGGCGCGCAGCACGGCCAACGTGTCCAGCCATGCCACTGGGTCGGTACCCTTGAAGGAGGAGCAGCCAAACAACATCTCAACCCCTTCGGCATCCACATAAGCCGTCATCGCCCCCCAGGCTGTGCGCAAAATGTCGGGGGCACTGGCCGAAGGGGCGACGCAGAACCGGCCCAGTTCGACCATGCGGCCCTGCAACATCTCCAACCCTCGAAGGTCGTAATGGGCGCCGGTATAGCTGTCGTGCAAACCCTGCCCCCCGGCCAAAGGCAGCATCCGAAAGCAGCAGACCAGATCACCAGTCGCCTCATCCTCCACCAGCACATGGCAGCAGCGCGCATCAAAGGCGTCGCGGTCATCGCGGGCGGCGTCGCCCCGGAAAACCAGCGCCCGCAACTGCAACGCCCGTGCGATATCCGCCTCGGCAAACGAGAACCGCACCCGGAACCGCCCCTTCGCAAAATTTTGGCCTGCAAACCCTATGGAGCTTCTCCTTCGCGCCGTCACGTCAGCGGCCCTTGGACAGGACGCCCGCGCGCCTTAACTATGACCTAACCGCAGGAAGAGGCAATGCAAGTCCGTTGACGCAGGCCTCGCGCAAAGGAAGGAAGCAGGATGGTTCAGAAGGTCGAGAAATCTGACGAAGAGTGGCGCGCGCAGCTTGATAACATGGAATACAAGGTGCTGCGCAAACACGGGACGGAGCGCGCCTTCACCCATGACGACTTCCCCAAAGGCGCCGGCACCTATTTCTGCAAAGGTTGCGGCACGCCCCTGTTCGAGGGGGAGACCAAGTTTGATTCAGGCACGGGCTGGCCGTCCTTCTGGGCCCCGATATCGGAAGAAAATGTGGGCGAGAGCGTCGATAACAGCTGGTTCATGAAGCGCACCGAGGTGCATTGCAACGCCTGCGACGGGCATCTGGGCCATGTTTTCCCCGACGGGCCTCAGCCCACAGGCCTGCGCTATTGCATCAACGGGGTCGCCCTGACCTACGAGCCCGAGGAAAGCTAGCCGTCCAGCGCCTCACCCAGATCAAGCTGGCCGAAGTTGCGGATGATCTGCCGGATGAAAGTCACGTCGCGAACGGTTGTCTCCGTCACGCGGCGGGACAGGACGACGACTTCGCCGCGCTCAAGGCCGAACCGCTCGATATTTGCCACGGTGCCGTCAGGACTAAAGCTGACAGCCAGCACCTGGCGCTCCACCTCTTGCGGGGCGCGGGCACCGAAATGGCGGATCTTGGAGCCGATATAATAAAAGCCATCCTCGCGTACCACGCCAGTGGTCGCAGGCTTGCCCAGCACCGTCTCGACCGTGTCACGCGTATCGATGCCGATGATGATGTCTTCGACGTCTTCGGCGGGGGGGATATAGCCGTGCTGCCGGATCACTTCCGCGCATGCCGTCAGCGCGATCATCGCCGCACAAAGCAGCATCGGCACAATGCCGACCTTTTTCAGGTTGCCTACCCCTATCATGCCGCCGCCTCATGCCTTGCTCTTTAGCTTGGACAAGGCTTACAGAAGGACGCGACCCTGTTCAAGAAAGATGCGCCCCGGAGACTTACCATGCCATCTGCCCCCCTCCTTTTCCGCGTGGCGGACCTGCCGCAGAAGCGCGATACCGCCATCGAGCTGACCGCAGATGCCGCGATGCGCGGTGCCCTTGGCGCGCAGCTTGGCGTCACCCAGCTGCGCAAGCTGACCTTCAGGGGCGTCTTGCGCGCCGCCGGCAAAACCGACTGGACCCTCACCGGCCACCTCGGCGCGACGGTCGTACAGCCTTGTGTGATCACGCTTGATCCGGTTGTGACGCGTATCGAGGAAAAGGTGGTGCGCCACTACATCTCCGACTGGCAGGACCCTGAGGACAGCGAGGCCGAGATGCCCGAGGATGACACGTCGGAGGCCCTGGGCACTGAGATCGACGTGCTGGCAACCGTGACCGAGACCTTGTCGCTGGCCCTACCCGCCTACCCCCGCGCCGACGGGGCCGAGCTTGGCGCGCTGGTCCACGCGGAGCCGGGGACCGAACCCTTGAACGAGGATACCGTCAAGCCCTTCGCGGGCCTCGCCGATCTGAAAAAGAAGATGGACGGGGACCGCTAAGGCAGGCTTAGGGCCCCCGGCAGCCCGTTCATTGCGCCAGATCACCCTTGCAAAATGACGGAATCGTCGTATACCGCGCACTTCCCGCCAGAAACGGTCTGGACCTGCGCCTTCTGAGTCGTTAGACGCAGCGCAATCCGCCGCTTTGAGCGACCGACATTCTTAGAGACGCGAAGGGCCTGCCCTTCCCCCAACCCGAGGACGACACGATGGCTGTCCAGCAGAATAAAGTATCCAAGTCGCGCCGCAACAACCGCCGTGCCCATGACGCGCTGTCGGCTGAAAGCCGCAACGAATGCTCCAATTGCGGTGAGCTGAAGCGCCCGCACCATGTATGCGCCTCCTGCGGCCATTACGACGACAAGGAAATCGTGGCGACGGTTGACGAAATCGACCTGGAAGACGACGCGGCCTAAGCGGGTCCGGCGGGCACGCTACGCGGCGGGTCAGCTTGATCCGCGCGCAATGCCCCATCCTGAGGCGAATGCCTTGAAGGGCGCAGTCAGACTGCGCCTTTTTGCGTTTCAATTGACCTGGAGAATGACGCGGCGCGCCTGCGAACTCGCTCTGGACGATGCGTCAAGCGACAGGTAGTCTGCGCCAAGACCGTAAAATGCTGAAAAGCAATTCAGGCAGGCAGTCCGTTGGGCACAAATAAGACAGTTATTTCGATCGACGCCATGGGCGGCGATCGCGGGCCTGCCACCGTCGTGGCCGGGATCTCGAAATCTGTCGAAAAGAACTCCGACCTTCGGTTTATCGTCCATGGCCCCCGCGACGCGCTGGCGCCGCTGATCGCCAAACGCAAGCTGGACGCGCAATGCGAGATTCGCGACGCGCGCGAGGTCGTATCGATGGATGCCAAGCCCAGCCATGTCATGCGCCACGGCAAGCAGACCTCTATGTGGTCGGCCATCGAAAGCGTCCGCGACAAGGAGGCCGATGTCTGCATCTCCTGCGGCAATACCGGCGCGCTGATGGCGGTGTCGATGATCCGGCTGCGCAAGGTCGAAGGCGTCAACCGCCCCGCCATTGCCTGCCTCTGGCCGTCTCGCAACCCGTCGGGCTTCAACATCATGCTCGATGTCGGCGCCGATATCCGCGCCGATCAGGACGACCTGCTGCAATACGCGCTTATGGGCATGAGCTACGCGCGCAACGGCTTTGGCCTTTCCCGTCCGCGGGTCGGGCTGCTGAATGTGGGCACGGAGGAGCATAAAGGCCGGGCGGAGCTGAAAGTCGCAGGCGACATCATCGCCGCCGCCGCCGCTGCCAATGATTTCGACTATGTGGGCTTCGTTGAAGGCGGCGACATTCCGTCTGACCGCGTTGACGTGATTGTGACGGATGGGTTCACCGGCAATGTGGCGCTGAAAACTGCCGAAGGGACAGCCTCGCTGATCTCGGAGCTGCTGCGCGAGGCGTTCAAATACACCCCTCTCAGCCGCATCGCGGCGCTGCTGGCCTACCCCTCGCTGAAGCGGCTTTCCAAGCGGATAGACCCGCGCCGGGTCAATGGCGGCGTGTTTCTGGGGCTGAACGGGACGGTCGTCAAAAGCCATGGCTCGGCAGATGCTACGGGCGTGTCGGCGGCCATCAAGCTGGGCTTCACCCTGTCGCAAACCGGCTTCTCCGAGAAGCTGGCGGCGCGGGTTGCATCAAACGTCACGCCGGTACAAGGTGACGACCAGCCCGACGCTGCGGCGGCGGGTGCTGGGGATACCAACAAGACGGATACCGCATGACCCGCAGAGCCATCTTGCGCGGCATTGGCCACTACCTGCCCGCCCGCATTGTCGAAAACGCCGAGCTCGAAAAGCGGGTCGACACCAGCGATGAATGGATCCGGGCGCGCTCCGGCATTGAGCGGCGGCATTTCGCGGCGGAGGGGGAGCTGACCTCTGACCTCGCCATCCATGCGGCGCGTGCGGCCCTTGCCGATGCCGGGTTTGAACCGGCCGAGATTGATGCCGTGGTGGTTGCCACCTCCACCCCCGACACGACCTTCCCCTCTGTGGCGACCATCGTTCAGGGCGCACTTGGCACAGGCGGCTTTGCCTTTGACGTTCAGGCCGTTTGCGCGGGGTTTGTCTACGCCATGTCGACGGCCAACGCCTTCATCCAGGCGGGTCAGGCGCAGCGGGTTCTGGTAATCGGGGCGGAGACGTTCTCGCGCATCATGAACTGGGAAGACCGCACGACCTGCGTGCTTTTTGGCGACGGCGCAGGCGCGGTAGTGCTGGAGGCGGGCGACGGTGCGGGCGCAAATACCGATGCCGGGATATTGGCAACTGATCTGAATTCCGACGGGCGCTTCCGCGATCTGCTTTATGTCGATGGCGGGGTGTCTTCGACCCAGACCACCGGGGTGCTGGTCATGCAGGGCAAGGAAGTGTTTCGCCACGCGGTCGAAAAACTTGCCCAGACGGCCGAAACCGCGCTGGCTGCCGCCGGGCTGGGGGCAGACGATGTCGACTGGATTGTGCCCCATCAGGCCAACAGCCGCATCATCACCCGCACCGCGCAGAAGATGGGTGTGGGCATGGACCGGGTGGTGATGACCGTGCAGGATCATGGCAATACTTCTGCCGCATCGATTCCCTTGGCCCTGTCCGTGGCGAAGGAGCAGCAGCTGTTCAAGCCCGGCCAGGTGCTTGTAATGGAGGCAATCGGCGGCGGTTTGGCCTGGGGCTCGGTGGTTTTACGCCTCTGACTCAGCGGATGCGGCATATAAACGCATTGTTCCAAGCCCTTGATATTGACTCTGATTTTGTGGCCCTCGTATCGTGCGATAATTAATTGTAGAATTGGGTCGGGGGACGGACATGGCGGGTAAAACGCTGACACGGATGGATTTAAGCGAGGCCGTATTTCGAGAGGTGGGGCTGTCGCGCAATGAATCAGCGGACCTTGTGGAGAGTGTCCTGAAGCACATGTCCGACGCGCTGGTCCAGGGGCAGCAGGTCAAGATATCTTCCTTCGGAACGTTTTCAGTGCGCGAGAAATCCGCGCGTGTCGGCCGCAACCCCAAGACCGGGCAAGAAGTGCCGATCCACCCCCGCCGGGTGCTGACATTCCGGCCGTCCCATCTGATGAAAGACCGGGTCGCCGCAGGCAACAAATCCTGAATTCGCGCCATAAGCGGAGGGCAGTGACAT
This sequence comes from uncultured Litoreibacter sp., assembly GCA_938030665.1. GTDB lineage: Bacteria > Pseudomonadota > Alphaproteobacteria > Rhodobacterales > Rhodobacteraceae > Litoreibacter. The sequence continues at coordinate 19,455 of CALHHY010000156.1, forward strand.
GGCAGAAAAAGCGCGTGATGCGTTCCGCACCATCTCGGAGGTGGCGAACTGGCTGGATGTGCCCGCCCATGTCCTGCGTTTTTGGGAAAGTAAGTTCTCTCAGATCAAGCCGGTGAAACGGGCGGGCGGCAGGCGGTATTACCGCCCCTCCGACATGCAGCTGATCGGCGGCATCAAGAAGCTGCTGCATGATGACGGCATGACCATTCGCGGCGTCCAGAAAATGCTGAAGGAGGAGGGCGTCAAAGCCGTAGTTGCGATGTCCCCTGAACTGACAATGGCCAATACTGACGAAGACGATGCCCGCCGCCGCGCCCGCCGCGCCCGCAGAACCGCCCGGCTAAATGCCAAAACAGGTGAGGTGACGCCGGACACAGGGGCGAACACAGAAAGCCAGCGCGCCACCAGCAAACCCGCCACGCCTGAACAGCCCGCCTCAATGCCTGCAAAGCAGGAAGAGCCACAGGCGGCTGAAAGCGCGCGGCCCCGTAACGATGCTCCGCTTGTGCTGGATACGAACGCCTCGCCAGACGAAAGCGACGACCAACCCGCGCTCGATCTTGACGCGCCTGCCCCGGAGCCGGCCTCTATCACAGGCCCGTTTGACGAGGGCCCGGCAGTCAACACTGGCCCCCCGGTCGCGGCCCCACCGGTGGAACATCCCGCAATGCGCATGGCTGCCGACCTGTCCCCACCCCCCGAGGACCCGAACCCCGAACAGATCGAGCCGTCGCAAGCCCAGCTTGCAGCGGCCCGCAATCTACGCAATGTGGCGCGGCTTGGCGTCAGTGCGCAGCTAACCTCGGGCAGTGATGCGGCCGTGGCGCAAGCGCTCGCACGGCTGGAGACACTGCGGAGCAAGATCGCTGCGGATATCGCGGCCCACTGACCCCCAAGATGCAAATCGCAACGCGCCATTCGCGCAAGGCCCGCCCGCAAATTCGCAAGACAGCCCCTTGCCACGGCCCCGAAAACTCGTATGTAGGGGCATTCGTCGGGCTATGGCGCAGCCTGGTAGCGCGTCCGTCTGGGGGACGGAAGGTCGCAGGTTCGAGTCCTGCTAGCCCGACCAATCATCAAACGCTCGTACCCTACCGGGGTGCGGGCGTTTTATGTATCTTGAAGGGCGCACAATGGTAGATTTTGCATCCGGGGTCCTGTCTGACCGGCAGATCAACGCGATGGTCGCGGGCGGCCAGATCACGGCCTTTGCACCGGTGGCCGAGGGACAGGTGCAACCTGCCTCGCTTGATCTGCGGCTTGGCGACCGTGCCTACCGGGTCCGCGCCTCCTTCCTGGCGGGCAAAGCCCATAGCGTGGCCGACCGATTGGCCGATTTTACCATGCACGAGATGGACCTCTCCGCCGGCGCGGTGCTGGAAAAGGGCTGCGTCTACGTGGTTCCGCTGCAAGAAGCTCTTGCCCTGCCCGCGGGCATGACCGCAGCGGCATCGGCGAAATCCTCCATCGGGCGGCTGGACCTGCTGACCCGTGTGATCACAGATCACGGCGTTGAATTTGACCGGGTGCCCGCAGGCTATCACGGCCCCCTTTTCGCGGAGATTTGCCCCCGTTCCTTCTCCGTCGTGGCGCGGCAGGGGCAGATGCTCAACCAGATAATCTTCCGCGCGGGCGATACAGTGATGAGCGACGCAGAGCTTTCCGCCCTGCATGCGCAGACGCCGATTGTCTCAGGGCAAGCGGTAATCTCCGACGGGCTGGGCTTTTCGGTAGATCTGAACCCCGCCGAGGGCGATCTGGTGGGCTACCGCGCCAAGCCGCATACGGGCGTGATCGACCTTGCCCGCCTCGCCCATTACGACCCGACACAATACTGGGAAGAGCTGCGCACCGGCGACCGGCGTCTGATCCTTGACCCCGGTGCCTTCTACATTCTGGTCAGCCGGGAGGCGATCACCATCCCGCCGAACTGCGCTGCCGAAATGGCGCCCTATCTGGCCATGGTGGGTGAGTTTCGGGTGCATTACGCAGGCTTCTTTGATCCTGGTTTCGGCTATTCAACCGAAGGCAGCGGCTCCCGCGGGGTGTTGGAGGTGCGCTGCCACGAGGCCCCCTTCGTGTTGGAACACGGGCAGGTTGTGGGGCGGCTGGTTTACGAGCGTATGTCCGAGGTGCCGCAGCAGCTTTACGGCATCGACATCAAGTCAAACTATCAGGGTCAGGGGCTGAAACTGTCAAAGCATTTCAAGACGCCCTAAAGGCTGCGCCGCGCTGCCGCGCGTTCACGCTGCAACACGTAAAGCCCCGTCGCCACAATGATCGCGGCCCCTAGCCACGTCCAGCGGTCGGGAAACTGGCCAAACAGCACCACGCCGTAGATCGTCCCCCAGATCAGCAGCGAATAGTGCACCGGGGCCAACACCACGGCCTGCGCCAGTTCAAGCGATTTGATCACCAGAACCTCCCCGCTGGCGGCCAACACCGCGACGCCGATCAGCAACGGTAGCTGGTCCAGAGCCGGGGTTTCCCAAAAAAACGGCAACACAAGCGTGAGAAGCAGGCTGGAGGTGATCGCCGTGTAGCAAATTGTGGTTACCGTCCGGTCCCCCCGCGCCACAAAGCGCGACAGAATCTGGCGCATGGCGAATAGGGTCGCGGCGATCACCACGAGAAAAATCGTCGGGTGAAAGACGCTCAAGCCGGGGCGGATGACGATGAGCATGCCGATGAAGCCCACGCAAACGGCGACCCACCTGCGGGGTCCCACGGGCTCCTTCAGCAGCAGCGCGCCCATGACCGTCACCAGAAACGGGGCCACGAAGGACACCGCAACCGCGTCCGCCAAGGGCACATGCGCCACGGCAAAGACAAACAGCGTGGCCGAGCCCACAGCAAGCACGCCGCGCGCGATCTGCAGGGGCATGTGCCGGGTTGCCAGCACTTGGCGCCCGTGCATCAGCAGGATCACGCACACCCCGGCCAAAAGCCCCAGCTGGCGGGACCAGACGATCTGGATCGGGTGAAGGCTGTCGGTCAGCAGTTTCGCGATCGCATCGCCGCCAGCGAAGAAAAACATGCCCAGCCCCATGCAAAGCAGGCCTTTGACACTCTCACTGCGTTGAACGTTTTCCACCCTAATCCCTGTTAGGGCGCGAAGGCGGGCCCAATGACTGCTCTACCGCCCCAGCCTGCGCGTGACGCGCATGGCCTGCTTGGCGCGTTTCTTGTTTTCGGCCGCAGCGCGGGCCTGTTCGGGGGTAAGCTCGGCGCGGCCTCGCCGTTTGGCAGCCGCGTCGAACCCTTTGTCGACACCCATGCTGACAAGCCTGCGGATCACCTGCCGCAGCACCATGTTGATAATCTGGTTCATCCGCGAACCTCCTGAAAAAGCCCCCAAGGCCCTCGTTCGGCCAACAGCTAGCACGGACAGGTTAATCCTCAAACAACTCGTTCTGGCCCTTGGGGCTTTCATCCTCGTCCTCGTCATCCGGCAGGGCGTCGGCGCCGGGGGGTGGGCGGTTGTCCAAGAGCCCTGCCGCGCGCAGTTCCTTAAGGCCGGGCAGGTCGCGGGCGTTCTCGAGCCCGAAATGATCCAGGAAATGCTGCGTGACGACATAGGTCACCGGGCGGCCCGGTGTCATGCGGCGGCGGCCGAAGCGGATCCACTCCATCTCGATCAGCTGATCAACGGTCCCGCGAGAAACAGAGACACCGCGAATTTCCTCGATCTCCGCGCGCGTAACGGGCTGGTGGTAGGCCACGATGGCCAGCGTCTCGATGGCGGCGCGGGACAGTTTGCGGGTCTCGACCGTTTCTTTCTGCATCAAGAAGCCCAGATCGCCGGCGGTGCGCACGGCCCAGGCGTCGCCCACTTTGACGACCTGCACGCCGCGCCCCTCATAGCGTTTACGCAGGTACACCAGCGCCTCCGCCGGGTCGGAGCCGTGCGGCATCCGTGCCTCCAGCTCCCGCACGGTGATGGGCTCGGCCGAGGCAAAGAGGATCGCTTCGACCATCCGCTCCTGCTCCCCCATGGGGGGGGCTTCGAACAGGCTGTCATTTTCGGGCGGCGCGCTTGGCTTCGTGTCAGTTTCTTCGGTCACCGTCGGCCCTCTTGCGGATTTGGATAGGGGCGAAAACCTCGCCTTGTCGCAGCTCGATCTGACCTGCCTTGGCGAGCTCCAGCGAGGCCGCGAAAGTTGCCGCCGTGGCGGAGCGGCGCTTGACGGGGTCAGTCTCCCACCCTTCGGGCAGCCAGCTGGTAAGGTCTGACCACTCGCCCGCAAACCCAATCAGCCCGCGCATCCGGTCCAACGCCTGTTCCATGGTGAAGACGTTTTCGCGGTCCATTACGAAGGGGCGGAACTCGTCCTTCGTCTTGATCCGGGCATAGGCCTGCATCAGATCCAGAAGCGTCGCCGTATAGGTGACCTTACGGATGCGGGTTACGTCCTCGGGGATGCCGCGCGCAAAGAAGTCCCGGCCCAGCTGGTCACGCGCCATTAGCTTGGCAGAGGCCTCCCGCATCGCAGAGAGCCGCTCCAGCTGGAAAGCCAGGTGCGCGGCAAGCTCCTCGCCTGAGGGGCCTTCCTCCGTCGGGTCTGGGGGCAGCAAGAGGCGCGATTTCAGGAAGGCCAGCCATGCGGCCATCACCAGATAGTCGGCGGCAAGCTCCAACCGCAGCTCTTTCGCCTTCTCAATAAAGCCCAGATATTGTTCCGCCAGTTGCAGGACAGAGACCTTGCGCAGATCCACCTTCTGAGTGCGCGACAGGGTCAGCAGCAGGTCTAACGGCCCCTCGAACCCGTCGACGTCAACGATCAGCGCCTCGGCGGCAAGCCGGGCCTCCACCCCTTCGGTTTCCCACGAGGTATCAACGTCATCTGTGCTGGTTTCGTCCGACATGAGCCGCGCGGCGCCCTACCCTTTTGTAAGGCTCACAAACTCTGCCCACGCGGCTGGAATGTCAATCTCAACAGGGGCACGGCGCTCCGACAAGGCGGCCTCTGCGCGGGTTTGCGCGGATACGCTCATGGCACTGCACCCGGCAGCGATGCTTTCCATCTCGGCCATGTCGCCGTTGCAGTGCAGCACCAGATCGCAGCCTGCTGCGACGGACGCCTGCGCGCGTTCAGCCACGCTGCCCGCCAACGCCTCCATTGAGATATCGTCGGTCATGATCAGCCCGTCAAAACCGATCTCCTCCCGGATCATCTTCATCGCACGGGCGGAGGTTGTCGCTGGCCGCCCGTCAATCACCGGAAACACGATATGCGCGGTCATCCCCATCTTGAACGCGTTCAAAGCGGCGAATGGGGCGAAATCCACAGCGTCCAGCGCGTCGCGCGGCACATCGACCGTTGGCAGGTCAAGATGGCCATCCACCACTGCGCGGCCGTAGCCGGGGATATGTTTCAGGACGGGCAGGACCCCGCCATCCAGCAGGCCTTGGCCTGCCTGCCGGCACATCTCGACCACGACAGGCACGTCGTTGCTATAACAGCGATTGCGCATGATCGGATGGGTTTGGGGCTGCAACACATCGGCCACGGGGGCGCAGTTGACGTCGATACCTGCACCGTGCAGCTCATCCGCGATCAGGCGGTTGCGCAGATACATCGCGCGTGCGGCGTTTCGAGCAGCAGCCTGCATTTGATCCAGCGCGGCCGGGTATTCGCGCCAATGCGGCGCGCGCATCCGCTGCACCCGGCCGCCTTCCTGGTCAATGAGAATAGGCGCCTGCCAACCGACCGAGCTGCGCAGCTCATCTGTCAGCCGTCGCAGCTGATCTGGGTTGTCGACATTGCGGGCAAACAGGATAAAGCCCCAGGGCGCGGCCTCCTGAAAAAAGCGCCGTTCTTGCGCGGTCAGGGACGCGCCGGCGCAGCCGAAGATGTAGGCGTTGGACGACATGACCGGCGCTTAGCGCGCCAGCACCGGGATGCAGGCCGCGTTAGATGCCACCAGAACCGCGCAGAACCTGCGGGAGGCATTGAGGTCGTCAAAACCCACGGCACGCAGCCGGTAGAAGGTCCGCCCGCCGCTTTTCGCCTCCTGAATGAGCCGCTGCTTGCCATCCATATAGTCGGCAAACTGTGCGGCGATCTTGTCCCAAGCCTCCAAGGCGAGCGCCCGCTCGTCAAACGCGCCCAGTTGCACCAGCCGCGTGCCGGTAGAAATCCGCGCAGGATTGGCATCCAGCACGGCAGTTACGGACCCTGAGGCGGAGGCAATTGCCGCCGTCTGCTGCAGGTTCTGCAAGTTGACCTTCGGTCGCGCCATGGGGCGCTGTGAGCGCGACACACCCGGAACCGAGGCGGCAATCGGCACGATGCTTGTCGCGGAGGCCGGGGCCAGCGGCTCCAAAGGCTCCACTCCTTCGGCCAGACGTTCGGCAATGCGGTCGGCACGTTCCTGAACGGTCAGGTTCTGCTCTTCCAGCGACAGGGCCACGACTGTGCCAATGGCCTCGGCCAGCTCATCATCGGTGGGTGATGTGCCGCTCGGCGCGATTTCGGTGGCTTCTGGCCCCGCCAGGACCACGTCATCCGTCGTCAGATCAATCGGATCGGGGGCCAGGATGACCTGCGGCGCAGGCCCTTCCGCCTGCCCCACGGCCTGAACGGAATTAACCGCCAGCCCCGTATGTTCGGCCAGCTGGCCGCCAGGATCGTCGGGTTGGATGCGCGACGGGCCTTCAAGAGCGCGAATGACCGGCACGTCCGTGACATCGCGGATGGTCAGGTTGTACCCCCAGACGCCCAGTCCCACGACCAGCGCAATGGAGCATGTGGCGCCCAGAAAGCTCAGCGCTTTCGCGGTCACACCCAAGGGCGGTTGAGCCGCCATCTCCGTGCTGTCATACGCGTATTCACGCGCAGGATATGCGTCAAATTCAGCCTGTGCCATCGTCGCCTCTCCGCCCCCGGGTTCGTGCCCGGGTGGTCTGTCTTGGTTCTACTCGTCGTCTCGCGGCAGATCGGCTGATCTTTGGGCGTCAGCGCATCTCGGTCGCCGGAGTTACGCCCAGAATACCAAGACCTGCGGAAATAACAATCGCCGTGGCACGCGCCAGCGCAATTTTCGGTAAGCTGGCCTGCGCGTCATCCTGCAGGAACCGCAGTTCAGGCAGGTCGTTGCCCCGGTTCCATAGCGCATGGAAGCTGCCCGCAAGCTCGTACAGATAAAAGGCAATCCGGTGCGGCTCGTTGGTGCGGGCAGCAATCTCGACCAGCCGCGGCCATTCTGCCAGCTTGGCGGCCACGGCCAGTTCCGCCTCATGGGCATTGCTGCCCAGATCGGTCCCGGCCAGCACCGCGTCGGAGGCGTCAATCCCCGCCTCACCCGCCTTGCGCAGGACAGAGCAAACCCGCGCATGCGCGTATTGCACATAAAAAACCGGATTGTCTTTTGATTGCTCCAGCACCCGTTCCAGATCGAAATCCAAAGGCGCGTCCTGCTTGCGGGTCAGCATGATGAACCGGGTGACATCCGCCCCCACCTCATCCACGACGTCGCGCAGGGTCACGAAGGTGCCGGCCCGTTTCGACATCTTGAACGGCTCGCCATTCTTGGTCAGCTTCACCAACTGGGTCAGCTTGATATCAAGTGGCACCTTGCCTTCCGACAACGCTGAAACGGCTGCTTTCATCCGCTTTACGTAGCCGCCGTGGTCAGCGCCAAATACATCAATAAGCGCGTCGAACCCTCTGGAAACCTTGTCGAAATGGTAGGCGATGTCCGGCGCGAAATAGGTCCATGCGCCATCCGACTTCTGGATCGGCCGGTCGACATCATCGCCATGCGCGGTGGAGCGGAACAGAAGCTGCTCCCGCGGCTCCCAATCTTCGGGCTTCTTGCCTTTTGGCGGTTCCAATGTGCCCCGGTAGATCAGCCCCTTGCCGTCAAGATCGGCGATCGCGGCCTCAATCTGGCCGGTGCCATATAGCGATTTTTCAGAATAGAACACGTCCATCTCGACGCCCAGGGTTTTCAAGTCTTCCCGGATCAGCGCCATCATCGCGTCGGTGGAGAACTCCCGCACCGCTTCAAGCCAGACCTCTTCGCCCGTGTCGAGATACCGGTCGCCAACCTTGTCTTTCAGCGCCTGCCCCACGGCCACAAGGTAGTCGCCCGGGTAAGTGCCATCAGGGAAAGCCACGTCCTGCCCATGCGCCTCAAGGTAGCGCAGATAGACCGACCGCGCCAAAACATCGACCTGCGCACCGCCGTCGTTGATGTAGTATTCCCGCGTGACGTCATGGCCCGCATAGGCCAGCAGGGACGCCAACGCGTCCCCGAAAACCGCCCCCCGCGTATGACCCACATGGAGCGGCCCCGTCGGGTTAGCGGAGACGTATTCGACATTGACCCGCTTGCCCGCGCCCATATCTGACCGCCCAAAGCCGTGGCCATTTTGCAAGGCGGCCTGCACCACACCGGCCCAGACACCCGCTGCCAGCCGCAGGTTCAAGAACCCCGGCCCCGCGACTTCTGCCAGATCCACACGCGCATCGGCTTGCAACTTGACAGCCAGTGCTTCCGCTATGTCGCGCGGCTTCATCTTGGCGGGCTTGGCCAGCACCATCGCGGCATTGGTCGCCATGTCTCCATGCGCCGGATCACGCGGCGGCTCCACCGCGACATGGGCAAAATCCAGACCGGCGGGCAATGCCCCCTCGGCCACCATCGCGTCCAGCGCGGATATCACCAAACCCCGGATATCGGAAAACAGGTTCATCTTTTCAGCCTCTTTCTGGTTGCGCGCGGTTTACCACGCCGCGGCCTGCCGTCCACCCTCAGGCTTCGTTTTGGCAAAAATACTCATCACGGAGGGCGTAGCCCAATAACATGGTGGGCGGCGCAGCCGCGCCTTTAGGTCACGGCTGGTCAAGCACATAGCTGTCGGCCGCGATGCCGCCGATCAGATGGCCATGGGTCTGCAGGGCGAAGCGGTCGGTCATGCCAGCAATGTAGTCGGCCACAATCCGGGCAAGCGCGCGTTCGTCGGCGGCCTCCTCCACATCCTTGCGCCACTGTTTCGGCAGCAATTCGGGCTCTGCCATGAACAGCGGGAACAGCTCGTCCACCACCTGGGTGACCTGCACCCGCATCTCAACCACGGCGGGCGCGCGGTACATGCGCTCAAACAGGAAGGCGCGGATCACTTTCAGCTGCGCCCAGACCTCCGGCGAGAATTGCACCATCGCCCGCCCGGCGCCGCGAATGTCCGTAACGGAAGCCGGCGCCAACGCGTCTAGCCGGGCCCGCGCCACGCCGATCACGTCTTCAACCAACACGCCAAAGAAGCGGCGCAGCGCCTCATGGCGGCGGCGGTAGTAATTCAGCCCAGGATAAAGCGTATCGACCCGCGCAAAACAGGGGCCCAGAAGCGGCATCTCCGCCAGCTCATCGGTCGAGAACAGCTCCGCCCGCAGCCCGTCATGCAGGTCGTGGTTATTATAGGCGATGTCATCGGCCAGGGCCGCGACCTGCGCCTCGGCGCTTGCATAGGTGCCCAGTTCCAGATCGTGCCCGGCGGAATACTCAGAGAGCGCATAGGGCAGATCGCCTGTGACGGGGCCGTTGTGTTTTGCAATGCCTTCAAGGGCTTCCCAGGTGAGGTTCAACCCATCAAACTCGGCATAGTGCCGTTCCAGATTGGTGACGATCCGTACCGCCTGGGCGTTGTGATCGAACCCACCAAATGGCGCCATCAACGCGCCCAAAGCATCCTCGCCCGTGTGTCCGAACGGCGTGTGGCCAAGGTCGTGCGCCAATGCAACCGCCTCGGTCAGCTCGCCGTTCAGCCCCAAAGCGCCCGAGATCGTGCGGGCCACTTGAGCGACCTCGATCGAATGCGTCAGTCTCGTGCGGAAGTAATCGCCTTCATGTTC
>CALHHY010000157.1 GCA_938030665.1 uncultured Litoreibacter sp.
GAAGACTGAGCTTGCCATTGGTGTTTGGCAGGCCTCCGAAGAGGAAGATATGTTAGAGTATATAAATAGTTTTGCGCTAGATGAGGACGGCGCTGTTACGGTTGACTGGGTGATTCTCGCCGCCGGTGTCGTAAGTCTGGCATTGGCAGCAGTCGGGGTCATCACGGATGGAACGGGCGACTTGTCTGGTGACATTTACCAGAGCTTACAAAGTCAGCCCATTGCAACGGAATTCGGCCAAGACGGCAACCTCTGACGCCAAGACAAAATAACACTTCCACGTCCCGCAGCCGAGCAACTGTTGGACGGCATAGCAAAAAGTGGGCCTCGCAAAAGCGGGGCCCATTTACTTTGCCCCGGCATCCTTCCGCGAGGCCCGCCAGCGCGACGTGCACGGCAAATGCCCAAACCTGACCCCGAACCGAGCAAGTTTTCGCCTTATTCACCGGCTAGCAACAGTCGCAAGAGGCGGGGTCCTATTGTTTTGGGATGCCGCTTAATCTGGAGAAGGGGCACGAAATGAGACTTGTTTTTGGGTTAGTGTTGATTGTGGGCATCGGCCTGGCAGGTTTCGCCGCCTATTTGGTAAATGACCGGTTGGGCCAGTATCAAAGCACATTGGCCGCCCAACAGGCCAAACTGAACAGCAATGTCCCGCTTGAGCCTGTCTATGTCGTCAACCGGCGCGTCGCCTATGGCGAAAAGCTGACCGAAGAAGACGTGCGGGTGATCAACTGGCCCGTAAACGCCATCCCGGAAGGGGCTTTCCAGAACGCCGAAGACCTGTTTGCCGACGCGGAACAGCTTCGCACGGTCTTGCGGGTCATGGAAAAGGACGAGGCCGTCCTTGCCGTCAAAGTCACTGAGCCCGGCGAAGATGCTGGGGTCTCCTCTCGCCTTGCCCGCGGCATGCGCGCCTTCGCGTTGCGTGTCGACGTGTCAAGCGGCGTGTCTGGCTTCCTGCGTCCGGGTGATCTGGTCGACGTGTACTGGACCGGCAAATCCGAAGGCCGTTCAGTCACCACCCTCATCGAAGCGAATTTGCAGCTGCTGGCTGTGGACCAAATCGCCGATGGCGACCGCAACGCGCCTACAATTGCGCGGACGGTGACCGTGACGGCCTCCCCTCAGCGGGTGGCAGCCCTCGCGCAGGCCCAATCGACAGGCCGCCTCAGCCTGTCACTTGTGGGCGCCGGCGATGACACGGAAGTCGCAAATATCGAGATCGGCCAACGCGAATTGCTGGGCATCGAGGAACAGCAAGTGGTTGTCGAGCAGGAGCCGGAACGGGTCTGCACCGTCCGCACCCGCCGCGGCGCCGAGGTTGTGACCATCCCAATACAATGCCCGGAATGATACGTATTACCTAGACTCAAGATGACGGCGCGGCACATCATGTGGGTGCCGCGCCTCATTGGCTTACAAGAAGTTGGTAAGTGTTGCTCGGCTGGCACATAAGGGTAGCCTCACAACCACCTGATTATTGCTTTTAAATCTCAGATCACAGATGCTTTATCCAAATTGGGCGCACGACCCAATCAAACCCCGTGATCAGAGAGGCAGGATCACATGATGATAAAGCAGTTAGCAGGCGCAGGGTTACTTGGCCTCGCGATTTCCACCTTGGTTCCAGCGATCGGCGTGGCGCAGAACCTTACGGTCACGGATGGCACAACAGCGCGCAATCTGAGCGTTGCCATCAACCGCGCCGTCGTCGTCGAAAGCGACGTTCCCTTTGCAGAGCTATCGGTCGCCAACCCGGGCATCGCGGATATCGCGACCTTGTCAGACCGCACCATTTACGTCCTTGGTAAAGCGCCCGGCCGCACGACGCTGACATTGCTTGGCCCTGACGGCCGGCTGATCACCAATGTCGAGGTTCGGGTCGCCCCGGATATCGCGGAGTTTAAAGAGCGTCTGCGCGAAGTGCTCCCCGGTGAAAACATCGAGGTGCGCACCGCCAATGACGGTCTGGTCCTGTCCGGCACCGTCTCAAGTATCCTCAAGCTTGACCGCGCGCTTGATCTCGCTGAGCGCTATGCGCCCGGTGCCGTTTCCAATCTGATGGGCGTCGGCGGCACGCAGCAAGTCATGTTGAAAGTGCGCTTCGCAGAGATGTCGCGCTCCGTTTCCAAAGACCTGTCGGTCAGCCTTGGCTTCAGTGGCACGACTGGCAATTTTTCTGGCGCCGGTAACAGCAACAACATTACGGGAATTGGTGCTGCCGGAGCCACCACAACGCCGCTTGCAGGACGTAACGGTGCCCTTGCCATTGGCTTCGGCTCCGGCAGCTTCCAGGCTGCGGTTCTTATCGAAGCCCTTGAAACCAAAGGGCTTGTGCGCACGCTGGCAGAACCCAACCTGACGGCCCTTTCCGGGCAGCAGGCAGAATTCCTGGCAGGTGGCGAAATCCCGTTCCCGGTCTCCAGCGAAGACGGTATCTCGATCGAGTACCGGCCCTTCGGTGTGGAGCTGGCCTTTACCCCTACCGTGGTGGATGGCGACCTGATCAACCTGAACCTCGGCACGTCAGTCTCAACCTTGGACACGACCAACGCGGTCACCACCGGCGGCGTGTCGGTACCAGCCTTCAGCACCCGCGCGTCGTCAACCACGGTTGAGCTGCGCGACGGCGAAAGCTTTGCCATTGCAGGTCTCTTGCAGGATGACTTTGTGGACCTTGCAGGCCAGGTTCCATGGTTGGGCGACGTTCCGGTGCTTGGTGCCCTGTTCCGCAGCGCAAACTACTCGCGCCAGCAGACAGAGCTTGTGATCATCGTCACCGCACATCTTGTTACCCCTACCCGCGGTGATGCGTTTGTTCTTCCGACGGATCGGATTCGCCCCCCAAGTGAGGCGGAGCTTTTCCTTAATGGCTCTATTGCACAATCTGTTCGGAGCTCCTCCACCCCCACAGGCGAAGTGGCCCGCCAAGACTTCTCGGGCTCTTACGGCTACGTTCTGGAGTAATATCAGATGCTTAAATCAACCAGCACATTCGCCATCATTGCCGTTGCAGCGCTTTCTGCCTGTACCGCTGATTTCTACCGCGAAGCCGGCCAATCCGTGGATGAGGGTGGCTTCGGCAACCCCACCATGACCAACACACTGATCGCCAATGGTGAACTTGCCGCGGTGGAAGGTCTCAACCGGCGGTTCGAGGACGAAGTCCCTGAATCGATCAACTTCGGCTTCAACAGTGCGTCTTTGGATGCGGCATCGCGTGCCATCCTGACCCGTCAGGCCAACTGGATCCGTCAATTCCCGGAGGTCCGCTTCCGGGTCTATGGTCACACGGATGCCGTCGGTTCCGCATCCTACAACCGGAACCTGGGCCAGCGGCGCGCGAATGCGGCCGTGGCTTTCCTGACCAGCCAGGGCATCAGTCGTTCCCGCCTGGAGGCCGTGGCCTCTTTCGGGGAGACGCGGCTTGCCGTGCAGACGGAGGGGCGTGAACGCCGCAATAGGCGCACGGTGACCGAGGTGACAGGCTTTGTTGCCGGACATCCCGGCCTTCTGGATGGCAAATATGCGCGGGTCGTCTACCGCACGCATCTGGAATCTGCAGAGCGCAATGTCTTCGACGAAGTCACTGCCGGGGTTGCGAATTAATCGTCTGAATAAACCTCAGATATTCGCCAATTTGGCCGCAATCCTGCCCTTATTTCTCAGCATTGATTGTCTCAAGAACGCTGACAATTCCGACGAATTCGGACAATTCAGCGTAATCAAGGCAATCAGATCACCTCGGCGGTAACGTTTTCTAAAACGCGCCGAGGTTATCACGACCCCGCCTTTGGTGGGTGGATGGGAAATAAGAACATGACGAGTAGCGCAGCAGATGAAACGGACGTCGCATCAATCACAGCCTGCACGGTAGCGCGCGACGTCCAGAAATTCGATCTCCTCATTGAGGATATGGAAAACGAGCTCGGCGAAAGCTGGGGCGATCTGACGTTTGGCGACGCCTCCGTCTACCTTGACCAACCAGATGCCGAGAGCCTGGAATTCGTGGCCGTCGCCGTTGACGAGCAGGACGAGGGCAAGCTGACCGAGATTGGGCAACTGGTCAAACGGCTCAAAGAAATGAAGATCAGAGTTATTCTGATCGCCGACGACCTTTCCCCGATCGCGCTTCATCAATTGCTCAACCTGGGCGCCGATGATTTTGTCCCCTACCCGCTTCCTGACGGCGCGCTGCATGACGCGATCGAACGGGTACGCGGCATGAACACCCAGCAAGCCGCCGTAACCGAAATGGCGCAAACCGTTGCGGCGCAACCCGGCGTACTCGCCTCCTCAAAACCGGGCGAGCGTGAAGGGGTCATCCTGCCAGTTCACGGTTTTGGCGGTGGCGTCGGCAGTTCCACTTTCGCCGTCAACCTCGCGTGGGAGCTGGCGACCGTTGACAAGAAACTGTCGCCAAGTGTCTGCCTGCTTGATCTGGATTTTCAGTTCGGTTCTGCGGCCACGTTCCTTGATCTGCCCCGGCGCGATGCAGTTTATGAAATGCTGTCCGACATCGAGAATACCGATGACGAGGCGTTCAAGCAGACCCTGCAGCAATATAATGACAAGCTCGACATCCTTACCGCCCCATCAGACATCCTGCCGCTTGATTTTGTCAGTCCTCAAGATATCGAGCGGCTGATCACCTTGGCGCAGCGCAATTTCGACTTCGTCGTGATCGATATGCCCACGACGCTGGTTCAGTGGACCGAAGTCGTTCTGGGCATGTCGCAAGTCTATTTCGGCATTGTGGAGCTTGATCTTCGCTCCGCGCAGAACGCGCTGCGCCTGATCCGCGCGCTGAAAGCAGAAGACCTGCCACATGAAAAAATTCGCTACGCGCTGAACCGGGCGCCTAAATTCACCGATATGACGGGCAAGGGTCGCGCCAAACGCATGGCCGAAAGCCTTGATATCGACCTTAGCCTGCACCTGCCTGATGGCGGGAAGGCCATCGCCGAAGCCTGCGACCATGGGGTGCCATTGGCGAATACAGCCGCCAAGAACCCGCTGCGGCGCGAAATCGCGAAATTGGCGCAATCACTGCTCGATCTCGAGCGGGCTGAAATCGCAGCATAAAGGACGCGCGGCATGTTTTCCCGATACAAGAAGTCTGAAGGCGCAGGCCCTAAGGTTACCGTTCCTACGCCCACAGAAGCAACCGTCCAAGCGACCCCAACGCGCCCGGCCGCGAAGCCCGCCGCAGACAGCGCGACCGTGGATAAGGAACTAAAAAGACGCCAGAAACTTGAAGAAATCCGATCGGAACTGCACCACCGCCTGCTCGACAACCTCAATCTTGCTGCCCTTGATGACGCCCCCGAAAAGGAACTGAAAGCGGAGATTGCATCCATCTGCTCCGAAGGTCTGGAAGAGATGGCGATCGTCCTCAACAAAGAGGAACGCCAGACCCTTCACGCGGAACTGTTTGACGAGGTTACCGGCCTTGGCCCGCTTGAGCCCCTGCTCAAGGACGAATCCATCAACGACATCCTCGTCAACGGCCCCAACCGCGTCTTCGTTGAACGCTCGGGCAAGCTGGAACTGACTTCTACGCGCTTCAAGGATGAAAAGCACCTATTGCGGATCATCGACAAGATCGTGTCCGCTGTTGGACGCCGTGTTGACGAATCGAACCCCTATGTTGACGCGCGGCTGAAGGACGGCTCCCGCTTCAACGCCATGGTTCCACCAATTGCCGTTGACGGCTCGCTCGTCTCGATCCGGAAGTTCAAGAAGGAAAAACTGGGGATCGAGGACCTGGTCCAGTTCGGCGCCTTTTCCGAAGAAATGGCCGCCTACTTGCAGGCTGCCGTGGCCTGCCGGCTCAACGTGATCGTCTCCGGCGGTACCGGTTCGGGTAAGACGACGACGCTCAACGCGCTCTCTTCCTTCATCGACAACTCGGAACGTATTCTGACGATCGAGGATACGGCGGAATTGCAACTTCAGCAGGTCCATGTCGGTCGTATGGAAAGCCGCCCCGCCAACGTGGAAGGCAAAGGCGCGGTTTCGCAACGCGACTGTCTGCGCAACGCGCTGCGGATGCGCCCCGACCGCATCATCGTCGGCGAGACGCGCGGCGAGGAAGTGATTGACATGCTTCAGGCGATGAACACGGGCCATGACGGCTCTATGACCACAATCCACGCCAACTCCGCCCGCGATGGCGTTTCCCGTCTGGAAAACATGATCGCGATGGCTGGTATTGAAATGCCGATCAAGGCGGTACGCGCGCAAATCTCGTCAGCTGTGAACCTGATTGTGCAGGCCTCACGGCTTCAGGACGGCTCCCGCCGCATGGTGTCGATCACAGAGATCACCGGGATGGAAGGCGATGTCATCTCGATGCAGGAAGTCTTCCGTTATCAACGACTTGGCCTGCAACCGGATGGCAAGATTATTGGCCAGTTCACCCCCTTGGGTGTCCGCTCCCATTACTCTGAGCGCTTTAAGCAATGGGGCTACGACCTGCCCGCATCTATCTATGAACCTGTCGCTGCGGAGTAGACACATATGAATATTTCATTCGAGCCGCTGCTCTATGGCATCATTTTCGTTGCCGTATTGATGATGATCGAGGGGCTGTATCTTGTCGTGTTCGGCAAGTCGATCAGCCTCAACAGCAAAGTAAACCGCCGCCTGGATATGATCCAGAAAGGCGGCAGCCGCGAAAAAGTACTGGAACAGCTCCGCAAGGAGATGGACCAACATATGAAATCGGGCGGCATTCCGCTCTATTCCATGTTGTCCGACAAGGCACAGCGCGCAAATATCGCGTTTTCGCCCAAGGCGTTGATCATGATCATGGCGTTGCTTGCCGCCGTGGTTTTCGTCGTCCTGACCCGGTTCACCGAAGCCTCTGTTCCGATCCGCGGCCTGATCTCAGCGGTGATGGGCATCGGCGCGGTTTATGTCTGGGTAAATAACAAATGCAAAAAACGGATTTCGCTGTTGGAAGAGCAATTGCCGGACGCGATTGAGTTAATGGTGCGCTCGCTTAAGGTCGGCCACCCGTTTTCATCCGCTATCAACATCGTCGCCAAGGAGGTCGCAGACCCTCTGGGCACCGAATTTGGCGTGATTGCGGACGAGTCCGCCTATGGTCGTGACGTCTCCGAAAGCCTCAAACATCTGGCGGAACGGATGGACATGCAGGATCTGCGTTTTCTTGCCGTTGCCGTAACAATTCAGCAGACGTCAGGCGGCAACCTGGCTGAGATTCTGCATGGGTTGTCCCAGGTGATCCGTGCCCGTTTCAAACTGTTTCGGCGCGTTAAAGCGATCACCGCAGAGGCAAAGTGGTCCGGCGCTTTCCTGTCGGTCTTTCCGCTTCTGGCATTGGTCGGGATCAATGTAATGGACCCCAACTACTATTCCGAGGTCCAAGACACCGCCTTCTTCATTCCGGCATGTCTTGTGGTCGGCGTATTTCTGGTCGTGAACATGATTTTCATGAAAATCATGGTCAACATCAAAGTTTAAGGGAGCCAACCCATGTTGGACCAAGTCAACGCCTTCCTCATCGATCAACTCGGCCCGCTTGGACCCGTAATCGCCGTTGGTATCTTGGGCGTTTTGCTCATCTGCCTGACGCTGCCCATCATGCTGTCGAAACGCCAGGACCCGATGGACCGGCTGAAAAGTCAGGTCAAGGCGGGCGCGCATGCGGCAGCCGCCAAGGATGGCGAGGCTGCCGCGCTCCGACGCAAACAGGGCACCGATAAGCTTGATAAATACGCCAAATTCCTTGAGCCGGAAGATCAACAACAACTCGAAGGCATCAAGCTAAAGTTGTTGCAAGCGGGTTATAAGGGCAAGTCGGCCGTCCGCACATTCCATTTCATGCAGTTCGCCCTTGGTATGATCTTCCTGCTGCTGGGCCTCATCTACGCACTGTTTCTGGCAGGCGATGACATCACCACCCGGTCGTTAATTATGGCGATCATGATCCCGGGCTGTGCGGGCTACTACGTACCCAAATACTGGATTGAACGGCGGCGGCAGGAACGGATGAATGAAATTGAATCAGGTTTTCCCGATGCCTTGGACCTGATGCTTGTCTGCGTCGAGGCCGGGCAATCACTGGACCAGGCCATCATCCGCGTCGCCGAAGAAATTCGGGCCGGCTATCCAGCACTGGCCGATGAATTTGCCCTTGTCGCCCACGAGATGAAGGCAGGTAAGGACCGCATCGTTGTCCTGAAGGACATGGCTGAGCGGGCCGGCGTTCCGGATGTGGCAAGCTTCGTAACAGTGATGATCCAATCGGCGAGCTTTGGTACCTCCATCGCGGAAGCGTTGCGGGTCTATGCGGCGGAAATGCGTGACAAAAGGGTCATGCGCGCCGAAGAGAAAGCAAACATCTTGCCCACGAAGCTGACACTTGGCACGATGATGTTCACCGTTCCGCCCCTTCTGATCATCTTGATCGGGCCGTCGGTCTACAATATCTACGTGAATCTCAACAGTGGTGGCCTGTAAAACTTGAAACATGCGGTGGGGACTGCGCTGATTTTGACAGCACTTGCGGCATGCGAGACGCGGCAGCCAGGCGTGTCGCTCGGTGATGGTCCTTTCGCGCCGTCCGGTCCGGTCGCAGGCGCCGAAGCGGTTGACGGGCTCACCGTCGGCCACCGCCTTATGGCTGCCGGACAACATGAACTGGCACTGAAAGCCTATTTGCGGGCTGCGGGCGAGATCGGCATCAATGCAGATGTCTTGTCCGCAATAGGATCTGCCAACCTGCATCTGGGCCGGATCGGCCAGGCGGAAACCATTTTACGCCGCGCAATCAAGGAAGATCAAAGCTTCGTTCCGGCCTGGAATAACCTAGGCGTAGTGCTGATCGAACAGGGGCAAGCCGCCGAAGCAGCCCGTGTGTTCCAGACCGCTTTTGCTTTGGATAGTGGCAATTCTGACGAAATTCGCGAAAATCTGCGCCTCGCGCTCGCAAATATTCAAAACCCCGCTTACAGTAGCGAAAAAAAGACCGGCAACTTCGATTTGGTCCGGCGCGGCAGAGGGCAGTACCTCATCTTGTCTACCCGCTGACCTGTGACCTCAAAACGGAAAAGCCCTAAAAACATGCAGCAGAGGATGAGCCCCATGCGTCAGACCAAAGCAGTCATGCTGTGCCTTGTAAGCGCAGTCGCCCTGTCCGCTTGTGACCAAACGGCTGACGGGGAAGTGTCCCGGTCGCTTAAAGGCGTCAACGTCATTGACGAAACAAACCTTAACGAGATCATGCTGACCGCGGCTGACCCGAATGAGGCGGTGAGCTATTTTCAGCGTACCCTTGCCGAGGACCCGGAGCGGCTTGATATTCAACGCGGCCTTGCCACGTCTCTGGTGCGCGCCAAACGGGCCACTGAAGGCGCCGTCATCTGGAGACGCATCGCCGAACGCCAAGATGCCACTCATGAAGACCGGATGAGCTTTGCCGATGCGCTGATCCGCACCGGCGACTGGGAGCAGGCGGAAACAGTGCTGGACGGCATCCCGCCCACCATCGAGAGCCTGCAGCGCTATAAATTGGAAGCCGTTGTCGCCGACAGCAATCAGGAATGGCAGAAGGCCGACAGCTTTTACGAGACGGCCGTTGGTCTGACAACCTCCCCCGGGAGCATACTGAACAACTGGGGCTACTCAAAACTGACGCGCGGCGACTACCGCGAGGCGGAGCGGCTGTTTGGCGAAGCGATCACCTATGACCCCAGCCTATTCACGGCCAAAAACAACATGGTTCTGGCGCGTGCGGCGCAGCGCAACTACTCCCTGCCGCTGATCCAGGTCTCCCAAACGGAGCGCGCGCAGCTGCTGCACACAATGGCTTTGGCTGCGATCAAGCAAGGCGACACCACGCGCGGCAAGGACCTGCTAGCCCAAGCCATTGACGCGCATCCACAGCACTTTGAACCCGCCGTCCGCGCGTTGAAGAAACTAGAGAGCTAAGCTGCCAATGCTTCTGGAGCCGGCTGCGGCGACCTGGTTTTTCATCGCCATGCTACCCGTTGCGATCTGGGTCGCCTGGTCGGATCTGGCAACGATGAAAATCCCGAATAAGGCCGTTCTGGCCACGATGGCTGTCTACACTGTCGTCGGGTTGTTGGTGCTGCCGCTGGCGGTTTGGGCGTGGCAATGGCTTCATTTTGCCATCATTCTGGTCTTGGGGTTTCTTCTGACCGTGGGCGGTGTGATGGGGGCGGGCGATGCAAAATTCGCGGCAGCCGCAGCCCCGTTCATAGTCGCGGCGGACAGCATAAATGTGATCGCGCTGCTGGGCATCTGCACGCTATTTGGTTTCATCAGCCACAGGCTCGCGCGGGTAAGCCCGCTTAGGAAATTAGCCCCGCACTGGGAAAGCTGGGAACGTACAAAGCAGTTCCCCATGGGCTACCCGCTTGCATTGACGCTGCTGAGCTATCTGGCGCTAGCGGCCATTGGGTACTAACCCCGCCCGCGTTTACGGAACCGATACAATACTTCGCTTCAATATCTGATTTGTGCCGTATTTCAGCCGAAATCCGGCTCTATCGATGACCGCATGAATATGCACGCTCCCACAGGGGTGATCCCCCCTGCACCGCCGAAGACCCTGCAGGAAACCGGTCTCAGCACCGTTATGATGCGGGATATCTTGCTGAAAACCATTTTCCGCAAAAACCTTGAACACGTCTCGGAAATGGCGAAAGCGATTTCCCTGTCACTCCCCCTCACCCAGCAATTGGTCGAGATTGCGCGCGAGCAACGGCTGGTGGAGGCACAAGGTACGCTGCACGCGGGCTCCAGTTCTGAAATGGCGTTCCAGCTGTCTGACGCCGGTAAGGCCCGCGCGCTTGATGCACTCAGCCAATCTGAATATTACGGCCCTCTGCCTGTGCCGCTGGACCTCTACAAAGAGCAGGTCAAAAACCAGTCCGTCAAGAACGTCCAGATCACGCGCGACCGGCTGGTTGCAAACATGGGCCACCTGATCCTGCCCGAACATTTGCTGGAACATCTCGGCCCCGCCGTCAGTTCGGGCCGTTCCGTGCTGCTTTACGGCCCGCCCGGCAACGGTAAATCGGCGATCTCCAATGGTATTCGCGACGCGCTTGGTGACGTGATCTATATCCCGCATTGTATCGAATATGCCGGTCAGGTGATCACCCTATATGACCCGATTGTGCACAACCTCATTGATGACGAGCCGGGCGAGGTTTCCGCCCTGCGGCGCACCGACAATCGTTATGACACGCGCTATCTGCTTTGCGAACGTCCAACCGTGATGACGGGCGGCGAGCTGATGCTGGATATGCTGGACCTGAATTACAACCCGGTGTCGCGGACCTACCAGGCGTCGTTGCAGCTCAAAGCAACCGGCGGCGTGTTCATCGTCGACGACCTTGGCCGTCAGGAAGAACCCCCGCAGGCGCTGATCAACCGCTGGATTGTCCCGATGGAGGCCGGCTACGACATTCTGGCCCTGCAGTCGGGCGAGAAGTTCGAGGTGCCGTTTGACACGCTTGTTGTCTTCTCCACCAACTTCCACCCCAATAAACTGTTCGACAGCGCGGCCTTGCGGCGGATTTTCTACAAGATCAAAATCGAAGGCCCCACGCAGGAGGAATTCCTGAAGGTCTTCGCCATGGTCGCGAAAAAGAAGAAGATGCCGCTGGATGAGGAAACGCTGATCCACATGTTGAAGGTGAAATACCCCACCATCGAAAACCTATACGCCAACTACCACGGCAACTTCCTGATCGATCAGATGATCAGCGTTTGCGAATATGAGGGTATTCCCAATCAGATGACGCCGGAGTTGCTCGACCGCGCCTGGGCGAATATGTATGTCGTTGATGAGGAAATCGTCCACTAACCCAAGACAGATCGGCCTTGCCGGATGCGGAACGATGGGGGCGCCGATGCTGGGCGCCCTTCTGCGTGCCGGGATCGAGGCGCGCGGCTTCGACATTCGACCTCGTCCCGACCTGCCGATCACGCAGGACCCGACCAACTTTGGCCGCGACCTGGATACGTTGATATCCGTCGTGCGCGACGCGGATGAAACCGACGCCTTGCTTTTCGGCGCACAAAACTTGATCGCCCGGATACCAACGCTTCAAAGGATCATCATCTGTTCGACCCTCAGCCCCCGTTATTTTCTGGGCCTGCGCGACCGGATACCTGCGCAAATCGCGCTGATCGACGCGCCGATGTCGGGGGCGGAGGTGAAGGCCAAGGCCGGCACGCTGTCTTTCATGCTGGGGGGCGAGACGGGTGATCTTGACGCCTGCATGCCGCTCTTTCAGACCATGGGCGGCCACATTCACCGCATGGGGCCACTTGGCTCCGGGATGCAGACCAAGGTTTTGAACAACCTGCTAGCCGCGTCGAACACTGTCATGACCCGGCTGGTGCTGGACTGGGCGGACCAGGCGGGGCTTGATGAGGACGCGATCTTGCAGGTGATTGCGACCTCCTCCGGTCAGAATTGGCTGGCCTCCGGGATTGACGAGATCGAGTTCGCGCGGGCCGGGTACGCGCCAGAAAACTCCCTCGGCATCCTGAAAAAGGACGTGGGCTGCGCGTTAGATGCGGCACCTGAGGGGGCCGACCAACGGCTGCCGCAATTGCTGCAAGCCATGGTTGCCGACCTGACCCCGCGCCCCAAGGGCTGAAGAAAAACCGCAAGCCCCCATGTGCCTCGGGCGCAGCCCCGCTATATCCAGAAGCGTGACCAGGCTGCCCCCATACCTCACCCACTGGTTTGATGACCAGGGCTGGCGGATCCACCCGCATCAGCACGCGATGCTGGAGGCCGCGCAGGCCCAGTCGGGCCTGCTGATTGCGCCGACGGGCGGCGGCAAAACCATGGCGGGCTTCCTGCCGACCCTGGCAGAGCTCGGACGCAAGCCGACGCCGGGTTTGCACACGCTCTATGTCTCCCCCCTCAAGGCGCTGGCAGCAGATATCAAACGCAATCTGCGCCGCCCCGTCGAGGAAATCGGCCTTGATATCCGGATCGAGGACCGGACCGGCGACACCAGCTACACGCAGAAGCGCCGTCAACGCGCGGACCCGCCGCATATCCTGCTGACGACGCCTGAAAGCCTGGCGTTGCTGCTGACCTATGAGGACGCGCCGCGCATTTTCGCTGGTGTTCAGCGCGTTGTGCTCGATGAAATCCATGCGCTGGCAGAAAGCAAACGCGGCGATCAATTGATGCTGGCCCTGTCCCGGTTGCAAAGCCTCGCCCCCGATCTAAGGCGCGTCGGCCTTTCTGCCACGGTCGAAGACCCGCAGGCCATCGCCAGTTTTCTGGCCTGCCACCCTGCCCCCACCCAGATCATCCACGCAGACCCGGGCCCGGAGCCGAACATCCGCATGCTTGAAACCGAAGAGGCCCCGCCATGGTCGGGCGGTGGCGGAAAATACGCGATCCCCGCCGTGCTGGAACAGGTACGCACCCATGACACGACGCTGATTTTTCACAATACGCGGGCCCAGGCGGAGATCTTCTTTCACCACCTTTGGCTCGCCAATGATGCGCAGCTTCCCATCGGCATCCATCACGGCGCCTTGGCGAAGGAGCAGCGGCAGAAAGTCGAACAAGCGATGGTCGACGGCAGTCTGAAAGCCATCGTCTGCACCGGCAGCCTCGACCTTGGCATTGACTGGGGGGACGTCGATTTGGTGATTCAGATCGGGGCGCCCAAGAATGTCAAACGTCTCGTCCAACGGATCGGCCGGGCCAACCACCGCTATAACGCGCCGTCCAAAGCCCTGCTGGTGCCGGCCAACCGCTTTGAGATTGTCGAATGCAAGGCTGCCTTGGATGCGGTGCGCGACTATGACCTTGATGGCGAACCCAAAAGCCCCGGCCCACGCGATGTGCTTTGCCAACATATCCTGAACTGTGCCGCTGCCGGTCCGTTTGAGGCCGATGCGCTTTACACCGAAATTATCACCGCAGGCCCCTACCATGCCCTGACCCGTGCTGAGTTTGACGATTGTCTAAGCTACTGCGCGACGGGCGGCTATGCGCTGCGGGCCTATGATCGCTATCAGCGGCTGATCCAACGCGACGGGCGTTACCAACTGCGGGACCCGCGCGCGGCCGCGCAGATCAGGATGAACCTCGGGACGATCATCGACACGGAAACCCTGAAGGTCCGGCTAAAGGCAAGGCGCGGTCCGGGTAGCGGCGGCACCCCGCTTGGCGAGATCGAGGAAGGTTTTGCCGCGACCCTCAGCCAGGGCGATACGTTTCTGATAGGTGGCCAGATCGTACGCTATGAGGGGCTGAATGAAATGACCGTGCAGGTCACCCGCTCCCCTTCGGACAAGCCGCGAATTGCCACGTTCATGGGGACGAAATTTGCGACCTCTACCCAGCTGAGCGACCGGATCCTGCGGATTTTTCAACAAGACAGCTGGCCTGACCTGCCCGCGCATACGGCGGAGTGGTTAGCGCTGCAGCGCGAACGTTCCAAGCTGCCGGAGCCCGGCCGCCTGCTGATCGAAAGCTTCCCGCGCGACGGCCGCTCCAATACCGTGATATACGGCTTTGCCGGGCGCAACGCGATGCAGACGCTTGGCCTTTTGCTGACGCAGCGGATGGAAGAACAGGGCCTCGCCCCCTTGGGGTTTGTGGCAACAGATTACGCAACGCTGATCTGGGGCTTAGAGCCGCTCACCGACCCCGCGCCTCTTTTTGATCTTGAAAACCTGCGCGCCGGACTTGAGCTTTGGCTGGCGGGCAACGCGGTCATGAAACGCACCTTCCGCAACTCCGCCATCATTGCAGGGCTGATCGACCGTATGACACGCGGCGCGCGCAAATCCGGGCGGCAGGCGACGTTTTCCTCCGATATCCTCTATGACACGCTTCGCAAATATGACCCCGACCACCTGATGTTGGCCATCACGCGGGAGGAGGCGATGAAAGGTCTCGTCGACTTTGGCCGGATCGAAGAGATGGCCCGCCGCACCCAAGGCCGCATCGACCTGATCGAACTGGACCGGGTCACCCCCCTCGCCGCGCCGCTCTTTCTGGAAGCCGGGCGCGTCCCAGTTAAAGGCCTGGCGGAGGAGCGACTTCTGGCCGAAGAAGCCGCCCGCCTTTTTGAAGATGCCGACCTTCCCGACAAGATCGTCACCCCGCGCAGATGGGCCGTGCCGTTTTGATCTTGGCGTCCCCCGCGCAGACGCTGTAAGAACACATCATGAACTTCTACACGTTTGAATTCGCGGGCCAGACCCTTCATGCGCTCGGCTCCGGCGCGCTTTACTGGCCAGCGGAGGGGGTGCTTTGCGTCTCTGACCTGCATCTGGGCAAGTCGGAACGGGTTGCACGCAGGTCCCGGCAGCTGCTGCCCCCCTATGAGACGCGCGACACGCTGCAACGGCTCGACGACGTGATTGCCGCCACCGCGCCGCGCAACGTGATTTGCCTTGGCGACAGCTTTGACGACCTTGAGGCCGGCCAATCCCTACCGGAGGACGAGCGTCTTTGGCTGATCCGGCTGATGGCAGGACGCAGATGGGTCTGGATCGAGGGCAATCACGACCCCGGCCCGCTTGATTTCGGCGGCACCCATCTGGGTAGCTGGCAACGCCAACGCCTGCTGTTTCGCCATATCGCCGGCTCCGGGGCGGAGGCCGAGGTTTCCGGCCATTATCATCCCAAAGTCAGCCTGCCCCTGCGGGGTCGCATGCTGACCCGCCCCAGCTTTCTGGTGTCGCGCTCCCGCGTGATCATGCCCGCTTTCGGTACGTATACCGGCGGGCTGCGCAGTAGCGCGCCCATTCTGCAACAACTGATGGGCCCTGATGCCTATGCGATCATGACGGGCCCCGCGCCGCAGCCAGTTTCTATGCCCGTCGCAGGTTAGCCCCGATCAGGCGGTAAGCCCCTCGGGCTCTGGCAGGCCATTCGCCCGGCAACAGGCGGTCAGCGTGTTGGCCAACAGGCACGCAATCGTCATCGGCCCCACGCCGCCCGGCACCGGCGTGATCGCACCGGCCACGGCCGCGCAGCTTTCATAGTCGACGTCGCCCACAAGCCGCGTCTTCCCTTCGCCCTTTTCCGGCGCATCAAGGCGGTTGATGCCGACGTCAATCACCGTGGCGCCCGGCTTAATCCAGTCGGCCGGCACCATCTCAGGCCGCCCGACGGCTGCGACGACAATATCCGCACGCCGAACCACATCCGGCAAATCCTTGGTCCGCGAATGCGCGATCGTCACCGTGCAGCTGTCGCCCAGCAAAAGCTGCGCCATAGGCTTGCCCACAATATTCGAGCGCCCGACGACCACCGCATCCATCCCCGAAAGGGAGCCAT
Source organism: uncultured Litoreibacter sp. (assembly GCA_938030665.1). Classification (GTDB taxonomy): domain Bacteria; phylum Pseudomonadota; class Alphaproteobacteria; order Rhodobacterales; family Rhodobacteraceae; genus Litoreibacter. The sequence continues at coordinate 16,337 of CALHHY010000157.1, forward strand.
GGTGGTCGCGCAGCATCATCAGACAGCCAAGCGGCGTGCAGGGCACCATTGATTTCTGCCCGGTGCCCAGCAGCCCCACATTCGAGATATGGAAACCGTCCACATCCTTGGCCGGGTCAATCGCATTGATCACAAGGTCCTCATCCAGATGCTTGGGCAGTGGCAGCTGCACCAGAATGCCATGAATGCTCGGGTCGTTGTTGAGGCTGTCAATCATCGCAAGAAGATCGGCCTCCGAGGTGTCCGCGTCCAACCGGTGTTCTACCGATTTCATGCCAACCTCGACGGTCATCTTACCCTTGGAACGGACATAGACCTGGCTGGCCGGGTCCTCGCCCACCAGAACCACCGCCAGGCCCGGCGTGATCCCGTGATCCGCTTTCAACGTGCTGACATGCTCTGCCACCTGCCCGCGCACCTTGGCCGCAAAGGCCTTCCCGTCGATCACTGTCGCCGCCATCTCAATTCCTCATCACTGCTTTATAAATACCTCCCGCCGGAGGCATGTCGCCGCGAAACGCGGCGGCGCGGGCCAAGGGGCTCGATACCCCGATGGCCCGCCCGCTCTTTTCTAGAACAACCCTTCGATCTGGCCGTCATCGTTAAGGTAGATATTCTCGGCCGAGGGCACGCGTGGCAGGCCAGGCATCGTCATGATTTC
>CALHHY010000158.1 GCA_938030665.1 uncultured Litoreibacter sp.
GTGGGAGCGGCCGACGCGTAGCGTGTCTTTATGTTCCACCGCGCGTTTTTTCAGGGCGGCCAGCAGGCCCTCGACATCGGCAATCAGAATATCGGCCGCGCGCACAAGCTGCACGTTGAAGCAGGTATCCAGCACGTCTGACGAGGTCATGCCCTGATGCACGAACCGCGCCTCGTCGCTGCCCACATGTTCGGCCAGATGCGTCAGGAAGGCGATGACGTCATGCTTCGTGACGGCCTCGATCTCGTCAATGCGGGCGACGTCAAATTCGACGTCTTTGGCTTTCCACACGGCCTCGGCGTTCTCCCGTGGGATGACGCCTAGATCGGCCATGGCGTCGCAGGCATGGGCCTCTATTTCGTACCAGATGCGGAATTTGGTCTCGGGCGACCAGATGGCAACCATATCGGGGCGGGAGTAGCGGGGGATCATGGGTGCGCGCTCTTTCGTGAATTGTGTAGGGGCTTGCCGGGTCATAAACCGGGTCACGGCAGGTCACAAGGGAAGGAGCCGACGTGAAACAGCTTATTGCAATAGGGGTGCTGGCGCTGGCGGCACTGGCACCAATTTCGGGGCCGGCCTTTGGTGAGGGGGCGGAGGACTGGCAGCGGCTGGACGGGCCGGGCGTCACCCAGTCCTTGCAGGACGTGGAACTCAAATATGACGTCGCGCGGCAAATTTTCTACAAATCGGGGCGGACTTTATATGATAGTGGTCGGCCATCCTGGGGGTACTGGGCGGTCAGAGGCGATCAATATTGCAGCCAATGGCCCCCTTCGAATGGCTGGGATTGTTATGATCTGGAACGCCATGCCGGGGGCGACCGTTTTCGGTTCATCTCGGAGACGGGTTATATTACCGAAGGCATTATTGTGGAGTGAAGGCCTATGGCCGCCAAACCCAAGCTCATTGACTTTAAAGGAAAATGGCGCCTGTCGCGCGCAATTGAGGACAAGCTGACCGGCCTGCAAGGAACCCTGGAGGGCGAGGCCACATTTCGACCGCGCAGCGACGGGGCGCTTGACTACGAGGAGACGGGCGCGCTGAGCTACGGTGACCAGGCCCCGGTTTTGGCAAGCCGGCGCTATATTTGGGCAACGGACGGGCAGGGGATTGCGGTCTCGTTCGAGGATGGCCGTCCTTTCCACCGCATCGAACTTGACCGCTTGATGCCGGAGGCCAACCACCACTGCGAGCCGGACCTTTACAATGTCAGCTATGACCTGACGAAATGGCGCGGCAAAAAGACGGAATGGCGGTCGATCTGGCGGGTGGTCGGCCCCAAAAAGAATTATCGCATGCTGTCGCATTACCGCCGCGCAGACGAGGGGGCGTGACCAAAAGGCGCGCGTGCCCGCGCCCCGTCTATTCTGCCAGTGGCGGGTGATCACACCGACCCCGTCCGCCGCGCCGCTTGCCCCTGTTGTTCTTGCCGCGCGATGTAGTCGGCCAGCGATTTTCCCTGCTCTTCCACGAAAAGCTCCGCCATAACTTTGAGGGACCGGATACGGTCGACCCGGAATACGCGGAAATCCTGCCTCAGCTCGCACCAGCAGGAGGTCGTCCAGACCCGGCCCCAATATTCCATTTGCAGCGGGCGGATGACCCTCTCCGTCCTGGTGCCGGCATCATCGGCATAGGAGATTTCCAGCTTTTGGCGCGACCGGATGGCCTTGCGGATTTGCGGCATGAAGCGGAAACCCGCAGCCGCGTCCTGAAAAGGGTAGACGGCGAAGCCCCAACCCGAGGGCGGGGTGGTGCGATCCTCGGGCAGGACCGCGTCAATCTTGGCTGACAGGGTTTGGGCAGCACGGCGCAGCTCGTCATCGGCGGCCTCGCCCACCACGGCCATGCCCAGATGCAGCGCTTCCAGTTCGGTCAGGGTCAGGTTCAGCGGCGGCAAGGTAATGGGGGCGGTCATCATGTAGCCCAACCCCCGCTCCCCCGCGACGGGCACGCCAGACAGGGCCAGGGTGTCCATGTCGCGGTAGACCGTGCGCACGGAGACCCCAAGTTGGCGGGCCAGATCCTCGGCACGGTGCAGCCGCCCGTCGCGCAGGATCAATACCAGATCAAAAAGTCGGTCCGTGCGCCGCATCCTAGTCGGGCGCCCAAAGGATGGGCTGGTGCACAATTACCAGGCTGGCAGGGTCAATGGCCCCCACCATGCTGGCGGCAAAGTCCTGCGCCATGAAGCCCGCACTTGCCGCCTGCGCGTGCTCAAGGTTGTCCCAGACCATGTAGTCGGTCCATGTCCCGTCGTCGCCTTTGGACAGGTGGCGGGAGACGAAACCGGGGCAGCCGGCGATGTAGGCCTGGCTCGGCTTGGCCAGCGCCAGATAGGCCTCATCCGTGATGCCGGCGTTCAGGCCAAAGGTGACGATTTCTGCGTAATTCGTGGTCATGCGATCAATCCTCGTGATTCTGTGTTCGTCTGACCTTTGTAATTCGGCACAACTGACATAAACCTGTCAGGAGGCTTGCTGCAAATGCGAAATCCGGCCGCTACCGCCAAAAAACTGTGCTCACCCCTGCGTCAACGGGCCTTTTCGACCTTCCACGGGGCCACCCAAGGGCTTACATGTTGGTTCAGGAATGACACGGACGCGCGGGGTTCGCGCAGCTCAAGGGAGACGCAACATGTTTAACAATATTGGACCAATGGGCCTGATCCTGATCGCCGTGGTGGTGCTGGTGCTGTTCGGGCGCGGCAAGGTATCCTCGCTCATGGGTGAGGTCGGCAAGGGGATCACCGCCTTCAAGAAGGGTGTGAATGACAGCACCAAGGAGGTCGACGACGCCATCGCCGCCAAGGACGTGACGCCGGAAGCCGACGCCGCTGCTGAAAAAGACAAAGCCTAATCGCAAAGCGGCAGGAGCAGCCATATGGGCGGCATAGGTGGCATGGAATTGCTGATTATTGGGCTGGTCGCGTTGATCGTGGTCGGACCCAAGGATCTGCCGAAAATGTTCCGCACGGTGGGGCAGTTTACCGGCAAGGCAAAGCGTATGGCGCGGGAGTTCTCGTCGGCCATGGAAGCTGCCGCCGATGATGCGGGCGTGTCCGATGTGGCTAATACGCTGAAGGCGGCCACCAACCCCAAGAAGATGGGGCTGGACGCGGTGCAAAAAGCCATTGACCCCGAGAAATACGAGGAAGGCTCTGCGACGCAGAAGCTGGCCAAGGATCGTGCCGAGGCGGCGAAGAAAATCCATGAGGCGACCGCCAAGGCGGAAGAAGCCAAGCGTGCCGCTGCTGCCGCCAAGGAAGCGGAGGCAGCCGCCCCGGCACCGAAAGTTGAGGCCAAGCCTACCGCTGCAAAACCGGATGCTGCCCCTGATACGAAGGCCTCCTGATGAGCGATACCGACACACTTGATGACAGCGCCGCCCCGCTGATCGAGCATCTGGCAGAGCTGCGCACGCGGCTGATCCGATCTGTGCTGGCGTTTCTGGTCGGCATGACGATCTGCTTTGCCTTTGGCAGCATGATCCTTGATTTCCTGCTGACGCCGATTGAGAACACGATGCGGTCCCTGGGCAACCCGGACCCGCGGATGCAGTACACCGCGCCGCAGGAATACTTCTTCACGCTGATCCGCATCTCGATGGTGGGGGGCTTGTGCCTGTCCTTTCCGGTGATCGCGTTCCAGATGTGGCGCTTCGTGGCGCCGGGGCTCTACAAGCAGGAAAAGAACGCGTTTCTGCCCTTCCTGATCGCCTCCCCGGTGATGTTTTTGCTCGGCGCCTCTTTTGCGCATTACGTCGTAGTGCCGCTGGCCATGCAGTTCTTCCTGGGCTTTGCGGACCTGCCCTCGTTCTTTGCCGGGCTGATCACCCCGCAGGAGATTGCAGACGGGGCCGAAGACACGGGCATCGACATCGTCTTCAACGGCAAAGTCAATGAAAGCCTTGATATCACGCTGAAAATGATCGTGGCCTTTGGGTTGTGCTTCCAGCTGCCGGTGCTGCTGACGCTGATGGGCAAGGCCGGGCTGGCATCGTCCGAAGGGCTGAAAAACGTCCGCAAATACGCCATTGTCGGCATTCTCACCGTGGCCGCGCTGGTGACGCCGCCTGACGTGACCACCCAGATCCTGCTGTTCGTCGTCGTCTACGGCCTTTACGAGCTGTCGATCCACCTTGTCGCCCGCGTTGAGAAGCAGCGCGAGACCAAGCTGCGCGAGGAGGGGCTTTGGGACGAGGATGAGGACGAGGAAGAAATCCACGCCGAGGACCGCGCCCCTTGACGGCCCAACCCGACGCAGAGGCGCTGACACGCATTGCCGAGGCGCTGGAACGCGTGTCGCCGCCACCGGGCGCGCTGCCTGACTTTGCCAGTGCCGCCGCGTTCTTGTGGCACGCCAATCCCGATCATCTGCAACCCGTGCCGCAGGTCAAACGGGTGGCGCTTGATCTGCTGATCGGAATTGACCGCGCCCGCGACACGTTGCTCGCCAACACCACGCAATTCGCCAAAGGGTTCGCGGCCAATAACGCGCTGCTTTGGGGCGCGCGGGGGATGGGGAAGTCGTCGCTGGTCAAGGCCGTCCACGCCCATGTGAGCCAGGACAGCCCGCTGAAGCTGATCGAGCTGCAGCGGGAGGACCTGCCCTCCGTCGGCAGGCTGCTGACCTTGCTGCGGCAGGCGGCGGACACCCGGTTCATCCTGTTTTGCGACGATCTGAGCTTCAGCCATGATGACGAGCATTACAAATCGCTCAAGGCGGTGCTGGATGGGGGCATCGAGGGGCGGCCGGAGAATGTGATCCTGTATGCGACGTCAAACCGCCGCCACCTGATGCCCCGCGACATGATCGAGAACGAGCGCGGTTCTGCCATCAACCCCTCCGAGGCGGTGGAGGAAAAGGTATCACTGTCCGACCGCTTCGGGCTGTGGCTTGGCTTCCATCCCTGTGATCAGGATCAGTTCCTTGCCATGATCCGCGGCTATTGCGCGGCTGTCGGGCTGTCGGTTGATGACGACACGCTGCGCGCGGAGGCGATTGAATGGCAACGCACGCGCGGTGCACGCTCGGGCCGGGTGGCCTGGCAATATTTCACCGACCTCGCAGGGCGCAACGGCATCACTGTCTGACGCATTGGCGCCGTCAATTTTAGTGATGTCCTAAAGCGCCGAATGGCCAGCAATCGGTGAAGGGGTAGCACACTGATCGCTGGCCTAAAAAATCTTCAGCAAAATTTGAAAATGAGAATGAAGATCGTCACTCGGTATGATGACAGTTTACGTCACACCGCTTTGCCGTGAAAGAGATGCCGCAAATGCATTATACACTAAAGAAGTAGCCTGTGTGATCCCGGCAACACCCTGTCTCCGGGATCCGGTCCCTTACGGTAGGTATTTCGCCGGATTGACGCTTTCAAACCCTTCGCGCACCTCAAAATGCAGGAAGGAGGGGGAGCCAGGGCCGACATTTGCCAACACTTGCCCTCCTTTGACCGCGTCGCCTTTCTCCACCGAGATGGCGGTGATGTTGGCGTAGACCGTCAGCACATTGCCGGGGTGGCGCAGCACGAGGATAGGCACCTGATCGGTGTCGCGGGTGATGGCGGCTACAGTGCCGGCGGCGGCGGCCTTGACGGGCGTGCCGGCGGCGGCCGCGATGTTGATGCCGTCATTCTGACCCTTCTTGTAGGCGGCCAGAATCTCCCCGCTGACGGGGCGCAGGAACGAGTTGCTGCCAGTTGCGGGTGCCGCTTGCGCTTGCGGCGCGGGGCGGGCTGGTGCGGCTTTGATCGGTTCGGGCAGCGGCTTTGTGGCCGATGGTGGCGGCGGGGTTGCCGTGCCTTGGCCGGGCGCTGGCGTGGCGCGTGTGGCGGCTACCGGCGTCGGTGCTGCAGTCGGATCGGCGACCGGGATCAGCAGGTATTGATCGGGCCGCACTTCCAGATCCGCATTCAGCCCGTTCCAATCGGCCAGCGACCGGACAGAGACGTTGTAAAGCCGCGCGATAGTGAAGGCGGTCTCCCCCCGTTTGACCTGGTGGCGGACCGGTTCCGGCCCGTCGATGCGCAGCGAAGGCTGGGCTTGGCGGATGCCGCCTTGCGTTGGTGCATTGCTGGCTCCGTCAATGGCCGTGGTTGCAATTTGGGTGATGTCCACCGGCCCCGTGGCACCGCCCGCGACAGGGACAGGGACGGAGCGGGGCAGCGCCACCACTTCGCCGCGCCCCAAAGCGTCCGTTGTGCGCAGCCCGTTGAAACTTGCGATCTCTTGCGCGTTACCGCCAACGCGCGCTGCCAGTGCGGCCACGGTGTCACCGCGCTCCGCAATGGCAACCTGGTAGTTGGGGTAGGAAATCACGCCGCGCCCATCTGCGGCGGGCCGCGCCAAGGTCGCCTGCCGCGCCGCGTCCGAGGTATCAAGCCCCCCGACCGTATTGCGCAAATCCAGATCCAGATTGGCAATGCTGTCGCTTACCTGCTGGCAGGCCGAAAGCCCGAATCCAAGTGCCACCAATGGCAGTATTTTGCTGAAACGCCCGTCCCGCATCGTTTTACCCTCAATACCTGGCCCTTATGTCTGGGCCTTTTGGTTTTCTAGTCTTGCCCCAGCCCCTCCAGGAGGGGGACGAAGCGCACCGGCAATAATTCTTCGTATTCAAGCCCTTGCTCAAGCTTGGTGACCTTGATGAGGTGCTGGACCGCATCTGATTGGCCTACCGGCACGACCATGATACCCCCCATCCTGAGTTGCGCCAAGAGGGGACCGGGCGGATCTTCGGCTGCCGCGGTCACAATGATGCGGTCAAACGGGGCCTGTTCGGGCAACCCGAAGCTGCCATCACCGGTCACCACCGTCACATTGGGGATATCAAGCTCTTCAAATTTGCGCCGCACGGGCCGCGTCAGCGCCGCGTGCCGGTCAACTGTGTAGACCCGCCTGGCCAGCTGCGCCAGGATCGCTGCCTGGTAGCCGGAGCCCGTGCCGACCTCCAGCACCTTGTCGCGCGGAGCCACGTTCAGCGCCTGCGTCATCAGCCCCACGACGGAGGGCTGGCTGATGGTCTGACCGCAGGCAATGGGTAGCGGCATGTCTTCGTAGGCGCGCTCCGCGAAATGGCCGGTAACAAAGGCGCCGCGGTCCACTTTCTCCATCGCGGTCAAGACCCGCGCATCTCGCACCCCCTTGGAGCGCAGCGCATACAGGAACTGCATTTTGCGTTCCGCCTCTGATGTGGCGGGCTCATTCATCCCAGGGCGGCCTGCAGGTCGGCCAGCTGGTCATGGGCTGTCAGGTCGCAGCGCATTGGCGTGACCGAGATGTAGCCCTCCAGGTTAACGGTCCCGTCCGTGTCCGGCCCGGACCCTACATTTTGCGGGTTGCCCTGAATCCACAGGTATTTGCGTCCGTTTGGCGGCAGGTGCGGCTCGATCCCGAACCCGCCCGACGGCCTGCGCCCCTGTGCCACGACGCGCGCGCCTTTGACCTCTGCGGCGGGGACGGGCGGGAAATTCACGTTGTAGAAGGTGTGGTAGCCAAGCGCGTGGCTATCGCCGCCCCAGGCCCCATGCTCCAAAAGCTGGCGTATCACCCCCACGCCATGCTCGGCCGCGGCCTCAAACGGGTTGGGTAGCCGTGCATTGGCGGGGCCGTAATATTGCGACAGCGCGATGGATTTGACGCCTTGTAGGGCGGCTTCCATACAGGCGCCAATAGTGCCGGAGTAAACCGTATTTTCCGCGGAGTTGTTTCCCTTGTTGACCCCTGACAGGATCAAATCGGGCGGCGCGTCGGCCATGACGTCATGAATGCCCGCCAGCACACAATCAGCAGGCGCGCCTTCTGCGGCAAAGGCCCGCTCCCCCATCTGTGCGATCATCGTGGGGTGGGCGTAGTTGATGCAGTGCGCCACGCCGGATTTTTCGAAAGCCGGTGCCACGGTCCAGACCTCACCCTCGGGGCCTGCCACCTCGGTGGCAAGCGCATGCAGCACTTTCAGCCCGGGGGCGTTGATGCCGTCGTCATTGGTAATGAGAATGCGCATGGCCCTGCCTTTTATTGCCTGGGCCCAGCAGTAAATCACCCGGCAGGTGGGGTAAAGTCAGCGCAGCGCCTCCCGCGCGGCCAAGGCCAAGACAAGCAAGGCGGCAACACCTGCAAGGCCGGCCAGCCAGCTGATTTGGCCCAGATTGGCCACGGCAATGGCCGCAAATCCCCAGCCGGCCGCCAGCCCGTAGGTCCAGACGCCCGCGAGGCGCAGCTGTTGAAAAATCGCAAAAACCACGGCGCCGGTCAGGGCAAGCACCGCCCAGCCTGTTTCTGCAAACGCGATGCCATAGCCCGCCCCCAACAGCCCGATGGAGACGAAAGAGGCAGCCGTCAGCCAGCCTGCATAGAGCCCTAAGGGCAATTGCAACGCCCAGACCGGCCCGCCGCCGCGCGCCTTGTGGGCGGCAATAAGGGCGCCCGCCAGCATGATCCAGATCATCAAGGTGGCCCATACCGGCGAGACCAGCGCCACCGGCAGCCAGAAGACGCCAACGCCGAGGCTCAGCAGCAAAGGCGCGCGGGTGGCGTCCCAGATGGCGGCATCGACCCGTTTCCAAAGCCCCCAAACGGCATGCAGCAGCAGCCAAAGATAAATGATCCCCCAGATCGCAAAAGCATATCCCGCTGGCTGCACCGGCGTGTTCTTCTGCGGGTTAGGGTAGCGGTCCGGGTCAAACCCGCCAAATTCGGGGTTCACGAAAGGCGACACCGCGAAGGCGGCGGCGGCCAGCAGAACAAGAAGGGATTTCAATTTCATAACGCGACCTAACCCAAGGGCGCGGATTTAAGTTCCCGCCGGGCCCTTCTTCACTGCTTCAATAGTATCCTGGAAGGGGCCGGGGAGGTGAAACCTCCCCGGCGTCGCGACGCGCGATAGCGCAGCGCAAATCCTCAGGTCAATACGCCATCGGCGCTTAGCTGGGTCTTGCCCCGCAGATACGGATGCAACGCTTCTGGCAGCAACACAGAGCCGTCCTCCTGCTGCCCGTTCTCCAGTACCGCAATCAGGCAGCGCCCGACCGCCAGCCCGGACCCGTTCAGCGTATGGACAAATTCCGGCTTGCCGCCACCCGCAGGTTTGAACCGCGCATTCATCCGGCGGGCCTGAAAATCCCCGCAAACAGAGCAGGAGCTGATCTCGCGATACTTGCCCTGTCCCGGCAGCCACACTTCGATGTCATGCGTGCGCCGCGCGCCAAAACCCAGATCGCCGGTGCAAAGCGCAACTGTGCGATAGGGCAGGCCAAGCGTTTCCAGAATGCCCTCCGCGCATTGGGTCATTCGGTCCAGCTCCGCGCGGCTCTCATCGGGATGAGTGATGGCCACCATCTCGACCTTCTCAAACTGGTGCTGGCGCAGCATGCCCGCCGTGTCGCGGCCTGCGCTGCCCGCCTCGGAGCGGAAACATTGCGAATGGGCGGTATAGCGGCGCGGCAGATAGCTTTCCTCCAGCGTCTCGCCATGCACGATATTGGTCAGCGACACCTCGGAGGTGGGGATCAGCCACATACCCTCGCGGGTCTGGTAGCTGTCCTCGCCGAATTTTGGCAGCTGGCCTGTGCCATACATCATCGCTTCATTGACCAGCACCGGGGTCCAGGTCTCGGTGAACCCGTTCTGTTCGGTATGGGTGTCCAGCATGAATTGCGCCAGCGCCCGGTGGATCCGGGCGACGCCGCCTGACAGCAGCACAAAGCGGGCCCCGGCAAGTTTGGCTGCGGTCTCGAAATCCATGCCGGGTTTGACGCCCGCCAGCTCGTAATGCTCGCGCGGGGTGAAGGCAAAGCTGCGCGGGGTGCCCCAATTATGCAGCTCGACATTTTCTTCCTCATCCGCGCCTTCGGGCACGTCGTCATGGGGCAGGTTGGGCAGGCCCATCAGCAGCTCGGACAGTTCCGCGTCGCAGGCCTTGGCCTCGTCATTCAGCCGGGCCACGGCCTCCTTCTTCTCGGCCACCAGCGCACGCAGGCGCTCGAACTCGGCGTCATCGCCTGTGGCTTTGGCCGCGCCCACCTGCTTGCTGGCGGCGTTCTGGTCTGCCTTTGCGGCCTCGGCTTCGGCAATCTTGGCGCGCCTGCGGGCGTCGATGGCCAGCACATCACCGGAGGAGACATCCGCGTTCCGCTTTTTCATGGCGGCGTCAAAGACCTCGGGGGTCTCGCGGATCATGCGAATGTCTAGCATGGTGTCAGCTCCTGTGTTCACGGTTGAAGAAAGGCCAAGGCCCTTCGCCGCGCTGCTTAAAAGAGAGCGTCGCCGATTGCTAGTTAAAGATGCCCGAGACGAGGTCCGGGCTGACCCGCAGCGCGACACCGCGCACGCTTCTTGATTGCTCGCCCGTCGTGGCGACGACGACGGCCGCCAATGCCCAGCCTTCTTCGCGCAGCTCGAACACAGGCGCACCAGACGTGCCGGATTTCACCTCGCAGCTTAACCCCAGGAATGACGGATCGACGCCCACGCTGCTGCAGCCAACATAGTCAATCAGATTATCGACATCGCCGCGTTGGTAGCCCAGCACAGTAACCGGACCAAGCTTGTCGCGCGGTTTGGCGAGCGGCGCATGGGCCACGCCTCTTAAAGGTTGAGCAAGTTCGATCAATGCGAGATCGGAGGAGAAAATGTCCAAGTCGTCGCGCGGCTCGTCGGTCTTATCGAAATACCGGGGATGCACGGTAATTTTCTTAGCTCGGGCCGTATCTGTTAGCTTGCCATCGTGCCACCCAGCCCTGAACGTCACGCGATGAAAGGGTGCGATACGCATTTCTTCGCGATTTGACACGCAATGGGCCGCGGTCAAAACTAGGTCGGGGGCGATCAACGTGCCGGTGCACACGCCCACGTTGTTGCTGCCGCGCGTGATCTGGCCCACCGACGGCCACTGCTTCAATGCGGAAGGCGACAAAGCAACTTCCAGCTGGCTTTCCGCCCCGACCGGGGAAATGCCCGTCAGGACTGCAATGGCTAAACCGCAAAGCGCCGAAAATTTCTTCACCAGAACCGCCTTCTTCAATGATACGCAGAAGTTCGCCAGAGTTTAGCCACAGGTATTGTTGAGGGTAAAGGTAAAGCGTGGCCGATTTCCTCACACTCGCGTTAGCGGTCCAAGGTTTGAAAGGGCGTGGCGTCCAGGGGAAGGCGGGCGGCGAAGGCACGGGTCCGGCCCGTGGCGGAGACGACGCCAATCACCGCTAGCTGTCCCTCAAGTCCTGTTTGCAGGACTGGCGCCCCGGAGGTGCCGCCGGTTACGGGGCAATCCAGCCTGATCGGGCCGTCCACAAAAAGCTGCGCTATACAGCCCGCGTATTGGCTGAGCGCCTGCGGTCGATCGCGCCGGTATCCCAACAGCGCGACGGGTCCGGGCTGGGCGGGTGCCAGATCAAACGGGGTAAGATCGGTCAACGGGGTTTCCAATTGCAAAACGGCCCAATCAGCGGTCACGGCAGCCGCGCTTGTCGGGGGGTTCCCGGCGGCCTGCGCGTCCAAATAATCAGGGTTGATGACAACCTCGCGGGCCTGGGATGCCCCCGCATGCTTGCCCTTGTGCCAGCCTGCCACGAAGGTGATGCGGCCTGCGCGGAACGGCGCAAGAGTGGCGGGATCAATGACGCAATGTGCGGCGGTCAATACGGTGTCGTCTGCGATAAGCGTGCCGGTACAGAGCCGCCTGCTGCGGTAACCGCCGACATTCACGCGCCCGATGGCCTGGAGGGCAGTGCGATCCTCCTCAGTGATGAGGGTTACGGTTTGCCCGGTCTGCGGCTTTGGAGTCTGAGCCGCGCCGGAATCCGGCGCCAATAACGCGATCAGCAGCGCAAAACTGCAGCTGAATGACTTCAATCGACGCATGGCACTTCCATCCTGATCAATACTGACTATCTGGGCTGCAGTAGGGCGTGTTTTCGGGGCCGTAAAGCCGTTGCACCCCATGGGGCGCGCGAGTAGTGTGCGCCGCAACGCAAAACGGGGCCATCCAAGAGCCCAAAGAACCGACAAAGGACCCTAGATGCTCGTCTCTCCTGCCTATGCTCAAGCCGCCGGTGGCGCGCCGAGCGCGTTTACCCAATTCGTGCCGTTAATCCTGATCTTTGCGATCATGTATTTCCTGCTGATCCGTCCGCAGCAAAAGAAGGTCAAGGAACATGCCGCCATGGTGGAGGCCGTGCGCCGGGGCGACCAGATCGTCACGCAAGGCGGCATGCTGGGCAAGGTCACTAAGGTGATGGGCGAGGGCAACAACGAGGTTGAGGTGGAAATCGCCAAGGACGTGAAGGTCCGCATCATCAAATCCACCATCGCGCAAGTGATCAACAAGACCGAGCCCGCGAAATAACATGTTGAACCTGTCGCTCTTCACACGGATCAGCATCTGGCTGACCGTGGCCGTGGGTATCCTGCTGGCCTCGCCCAACTTTTTCTACACCACGGTAGAGCGCTACAATGACGCCACCGCCTTCCTTGAAACGGGCCTGTCGCCCAATGCCGACACCGCGCAGCTGAGCCAGGCGGAGCTTGAGGAAGATGCCTCCAGCTGGCCAGGCTTTATGCCCTCGTCGCTGGTCAACCTCGGGCTGGACCTGCGCGGCGGCGCGCATCTGCTGGCAGAAGTGCAGGTGGAAGACGTCTATGACGACCGGATGGACGGCTACTGGCTGGCAATCCGCGAAGCGCTGCGCGGCGCGCGGGACACGATTGGCACGATCCGCCGTCTTGACGCGCCAGAGGGGGAGCTGCGGGTGCGCATCTCAGACCCCGCAGGCATGCAGGAAGCGCTGCGGCTGGTGCGCGGCGTGGCCACGCCCGTTGTGTCGCTGACCGGGGTCGGCACCAATGATATCGAGGCCGAGGCGCAGGGTGACGTCATCACCGTGCGCCTGACCGAGGCCGAGAAGATCGCCACCAATGACCGCACGATCCAGCAGTCGCTTGAGATCATCCGTCGCCGCGTGGACGAGGTCGGCACGCGGGAGCCTACGATCCAGCGTCAGGGTGAGCGGCGTATCCTCATTCAGGTGCCGGGCATCGGCTCCGCGCAGGAGCTGAAAGACCTGATCGGGACGACCGCCAAGCTGACATTCCACCCGGTCGTGGGCACGACGGGCGACGCGAACGAGGATCCCGGCGCGCGCAACGTCATTTACCCCTCCATCGATCCACAGGATGCAGGCACTTTCTACATATTGGAGCAGACCCCCGTGGTAACGGGGGAGGAGCTTGCCGACGCGCAGCCTGCCTTTGACCAGAACGGCATTCCAGCGGTCACCTTCCGGTTCAACCCCGGCGGCGCGCGCAAATTCGGCATCTATACGTCGGAAAATGTGGGGTCTCCCTTCGCGATTGTGCTGGACGAAGAAGTTATCTCCGCCCCCGTGATCCGGGAGGCCATCACCGGCGGGTCGGGACAAATCTCGGGCAATTTCAGCGTCGAGGAATCGACCAACCTTGCCGTCCTTCTGCGCGCGGGTGCTTTGCCCGCTGAGATGACTTTCCTTGAAGAACGCACAATCGGCCCTGAGCTGGGTCAGGACAGCATCGACGCCGGCAAGATCGCCTGTATCGTGGCCTTTGTGCTGGTGCTGGTCTTCATGTTCCTCAGCTACGGCACCTTCGGGCTGTTCGCCAATATCGCGCTGATCCTGAATGTCGGGATGATTTTCGGGCTGCTCAGTCTGATCGGGGCCACGCTGACCCTGCCGGGCATTGCGGGCATCGTGTTGACCATCGGTATGGCCGTGGACGCCAATGTGCTGATCTTCGAGCGTATCCGGGAGGAGCTGAAAACCTCCAAAGGGCCGGCCCGCGCGATTGAGCTGGGCTACGAGAAAGCGCTGTCCGCCATTCTGGACGCCAACATCACCACCTTCATCACGGCGGTGATCCTGTTTGCCATGGGCTCTGGCCCGGTGCGGGGCTTTGCGATCACGCTTGGCTTCGGCATCCTGACGTCCGTTTTCACCGCCATCTATGTGACGCGGGTCATCATCATCATGTGGTTCGAGCGTAAGCGGCCAAAGAAGATCGAGGTTTAACCGATGCGCCTGAAACTTGTCCGCGACAACACCTCTGTCGACTTCTTCAAGCGCAACAAGCTGACGCTTGGCCTGTCGGTGCTGCTGATCCTGATCGGTTTCGCCTCCTTCGCCATTCAGGGTCTGAACTACGGCATCGACTTCCGCGGCGGCACCACCATCCGCACAGAAAGCACGACGCCTGTGGACGTGGCCGGGCTGCGCGCGGCGTTGGAACCGGCAGAACTAGGCGACATCTCGATCACGGAAGTGTTTGACCCGACCTTCCCGGAAGACAGAAACGTCGCGATGATCCGTATCGAGGCGCAGGAAGGCAGCGAGTCAGTGACGAGCGACAGCCTTGAGCGGGTGGAAGAGGCGCTGAAGGCCTACGACCCTGGCATGACATTCCCGTTCCCATCCGTCGAATCCGTGGGCCCCAAGGTTTCGGGCGAGTTGATCCAGACGGCCGCCATCGCGGTCATCCTCGCCATCGCGGCGGTGCTTTTCTATATCTGGCTCAGGTTCGAATGGCAGTTTGCGCTTGGGGCGGTGGCGGCCCTTGTCCATGACGTGATCCTGACGCTTGGGGTATTTTCCGAGCTGCAGATCAAGTTCGACCTCGCCATCATCGCGGCGCTGCTGACAATCGTGGGCTATTCGCTGAATGACACGGTTGTGGTC
This sequence comes from uncultured Litoreibacter sp., assembly GCA_938030665.1. Taxonomy (GTDB): domain Bacteria; phylum Pseudomonadota; class Alphaproteobacteria; order Rhodobacterales; family Rhodobacteraceae; genus Litoreibacter. Next base: position 14,707 of record CALHHY010000158.1, read on the forward strand.
TTCGACCGCGTCCGCGAGAACCTGCGCAAATACAAGAAGAAGGACCTGAAAGACGTCCTGAACCTGTCGATCAATGAAACGCTCAGCCGGACCTTCATGACCTCGGTCACGACGCTTCTGGCCCTTTTTGCGCTTTATATTCTGGGCGGCGACGTGATCCGCGGCTTTGTGTTTGCGATGATCTGGGGCGTGATCGTGGGGACCTATTCGTCGATTTTCGTGGCCTCTGCCATCCTGCTTTGGCTCGGCGTCAAGCGCGATTGGTCGAAGCCGGACCCCAACTCACTGGGTAATCAGTTCGGTAATGTCGACGCCTGACGGGCGGTAGGTTAGGCGTGCAGTTGTTGTGCTTCTTCCGCCTGCGCGGGTGGCCGGCTCATCTGAACCGGCGCGCTTTCGGAAATCTCGTCGAGGTTTGTGGGAACCCATGGGTAGCTTGCCACCTCCTGAAGATGTGCCAACAGCGCTTCTGCGTTTGCATGTCTGAGGTGGCGACCAAGATGCGTGCTACAGCCGCCGACCGGCGGATACTGTGTTTGACTGACACCGGTGAAACCGGTGCTCCACCGGCTGAAAGCCCGCTCGTAGCTAAGGCCTGCCGCGACAATGCGCAGTTTGTCATGACGGGGATCCTGTTCTAGCCGCGCGAGCAATGCCTCGCAGGCGGGGGTAGGACCTTCGAAGAACTGGTAGAAATAGCCGTCCTGAAGAATCATGCAGCCGGTAATCATCGCGGTTCTGTTGTTCTGGCGGGCGGCGATGGAAATGTTTGCCAGGGCATCGCCGGTGAGGACTTTGGCAAGCCGGCTTTTGTAGAGGTAATAGGAATGTGCAGTGATCACGGAGAATTCCTTAAAAGACAAAAATTTTGCTACTAAAACTCTGTCGAGCGTTATTGGTTCCAAAAATTGTTGCTCGAAAATCTGTTAGCCGCGACGCTGGAGAAAGCGCCGGAAGCCGTTATAGTAAAACCCTCAAGCCGCTTTACCGCAGGAGCCTTTGCCAATGAAAATGGTCGAGATTGACTATGACGCCGCCAAGCCGATTGACAGCTACGGCGACGGCTTCTTTCGGGTCGCGGGCGAGGTGCATCGCGGGCATATGCTGATCTTCCCGGATACCGTCCTGCCTTGGGCGGGGTACGACGACACCGCGGCCATTATCGCGCAGGCGGGCAATATTGACGTCTTGTTCGTCGGCACCGGCAGGGAAATCGCGCATGTTCCGGCGCCCTTTCGGCAGGCGCTTGAGGCCGCAGGTATCGGAGTGGAGCAGATGGCGACCCCGTCCGCCTGCCGTACCTATAATGTCCTGCTTGGCGAAGGCCGACGCACGGGGGCGGCGCTGCTGGCGGTCGGGCCGAGCGACGCTTAACGCGCGCCCAGGATCAGCGTCTCTGTCTCGCGCAGCAGCTTGCGGGTCATGGCGCGTTCAAAATCGGAAAACCCGATAGCGATCTCAATAAAGGCGCGGGGCCCCTGGATCACCCGCTTGCGGTAATAGGCCGATAGCTCCATCAGATCCATCTGCCGTTCGTCCCGACCAACCTGCAGGTCAAGCGCGACAACAAGCCCGTTGATATTCCGGCCGGGCAGCTGTTGTCGCACGAATTCAGGCCCCGCGCCGTCATTATTGGTGCCGTCGCCCGACAGGTCCAACGTGTATTCGCCGCAGCCCGGGCGGGCTTCGAAGATCTGCTCCCCAAAGGCCATCGCGCCGCCGATGCCGGTGGAATTTGTGCCGGGCGCCCGCGTCGTGCCGCGCAATAGCGTCGCCAACCGGGTGAGGGTCTCTGCGCTGTCCAGCGGGGTCCAGTCGAAAAGCAGCCGTTGGTTGAACTGCCCCGCCCATTCATAGGCCGCCAACCAGATAGGGGCTGAGGGGAGTTGCAGGATTTGCGCCTGCACTTGTGGGTTTTCCAGCGCCCCGGCCAACCCGTCCAGTTGCAGGCGGTACTCTACCGCGTCCACCGAGCCTGAGACATCCATGCCCACGGCAAGCGCCAGCCGGCATTGCGCCTGCGCCGCCACGGTCAGAAGCAGGGACAGCGCGAGCGCTGCGATATGAAGCCTACCAGCTACCGGTATTCTCCATTGATTTCCAAGGCTCCTGCGGCTCCAGCGCGTCACCCATTTGCAAAAGCTCGATCGAGTGGTTGTCGGGGGAACGCACAAACGCCATATGGCCGTCGCGCGGCGGGCGGTTGATGGTGACGCCCGCGTCCTGCAGTTTCTGGCACATCTCGTAGATATTCTCGACCCGGTAGGCGAGGTGACCGAAATGGCGGCTGTCGGACGGTAAACCGTCATCGCCGTCCCAGTTATAGGTCAGCTCTACATCGGCGCGGCCATCATCTTGGTCGGGCGGGCACAGGAAGACGAGGGTGAAGCGGCCGCCTTCATTCTCCGTCCGGCGGCGCTCTTTCAGGCCCAGCATCTTGAAAAACGCGACGGCCTTGTCCAGATTCTTGACGCGCAGCATCGTGTGCAGAAATTCGACCTTCATTACGAAAACTCCTTCATTCAGTTTGTAGCTGACCTAGCCCCGCGCCGGGTCAGAACCACCCTCTCGGCCAATAATTTCCGCGCGGTCTTCGGGGCGGATTTTTTCGGGGATCAGGGCGGACCGGCTGACCAGCGTCACGGTGATGAAGGCGACGTAAAGCAGCAGGTACCAGGACCCCATCTTGGCAAAGCTCACCGTTTCCCACCTTTGTTGCCCGGCATAGACCCAAGTGGCCGTCACGGTGGTGCCGATATATTCGGCCACCCACAGCACCAGCCCGCAGAAAAATGCGGCCAGCGGCAGGGGCATCCAGCGGGCGTGGCGGCCTGCAAAGAACCATACTCGCGTGCGCCCGAAAATGACGACGGAGGCCACGAATAGCCCCAACCGGATGTCGTAGGTGAAGTGGTGCGCGAAGAAGTTGATGTAGCACAGCGCGCCGAAGATGAAGGTGATCCAAAGCGGCGGGTAGGGGGCGAATTTCATGTCGAATATCCGCGTGGCCCGCGCCACGTATGACCCGACCGAGGCGTACATGAAGCCCGAAAACAGCGGCACGCCGGCGATCATCACGACGGCTTCTTCTGGGTAGGACCAGCTGCCTTGGGCCACTTTGAAGAACTCCATGATGGTGCCCGTCAGGTGGAACAGCACGATCACCCGCGCCTCTTCCCAGCTTTCCAGGCGGCTCCATAGCATGAAGGCCTGCGTGAGGATGGCGAAGAGGAACAGCCCGTCAAAGCGGGTGATCACCCAGTCGGGCTGCCAGACGGCCTTGGAGATCATGAGGGCGGCCAGAAACAGCAGTCCGAACAGCGCGGCCCAGGCCTGTTTGGCGAAGAACATCACCGTTTCCGAGGCCCAGCCGGGCAGGCGGGCGCGCAGGGTCTCGCCCAGCCGGTGCTCCAATGCGCGTGTGCCCCAATCTGCCATGGCGCGCAATTTGCCCGGCGCGGGGGCGCGCTGCAATGGCAATCTCTTGGGGATAACTCGCCACATCATCTTGATCCGCAAACCCGTTTCGCCGCAAGATGTGGGTTCCACCCGGCAGTATTCAGCAAAACAGAGGCCCCGCAATGCCCATCTCCCCCGAGCAGCAGCAGGAGATCGCCGATCTTCGCAGCCAGACCACGCAAACGCTTCGCGCCACCGTGCCGGGGATGGAGGCGCATTTGTACAAGGCCATCCCGGTGCTGGACCACGGCTTCGTGCGGGTGATCGACTATATGGGCGATGACGCGGCCATTTGTCAGGCGGCGCGGGTGAGCTACGGCAAGGGCACCAAGTCGGTGCAGAACGACACCGGGCTGATCCGCTACCTGATGCGGCACTGGCACTCGACGCCCTTCGAGATGTGCGAGGTTAAGCTGCACGTCAAGCTGCCCGTCTTCGTGGCCCGGCAATGGATCCGGCACCGCACGGCCAACGTCAACGAATACTCCGCCCGCTATTCGATCCTGGACCGCGAATTCTACATCCCCGCACCCGAACATCTGGCCGCGCAATCGGTGATCAACAATCAGGGCCGGGGGGAGGCGCTCAACGGGGAGGAGGCCGACCGTGTGCTGCGCTACCTCAAGGATGACAGTGCTCGCGCCTATGACCATTATGAGGAGATGATCGGGCAGGA
>CALHHY010000159.1 GCA_938030665.1 uncultured Litoreibacter sp.
ACGAAGATGATGATGGAAACGACGAAAAGGGTCACCAGACCCAGCAGCAATCGCTGCACAATAATTCGGAGTAGTCCTGCCACAGTGAAAAAAGCCCCAATTGTCCCTGAAATTCAGCGTAGCGGCAGATTTTGAACTGTAAACCCCCGGAAAACGGCCAAACTCCGTTACAAGTCGCCATTTGAGACAGGTTATCGGTCTTTTTTGTCTCGCAGCATATTCGTTACGCGGACCAGTTCGGCCGTTATTCCTGGCTCAGACAGCGCGTGGCCTGCGGCAGGTACCATGCTCAGCTTCGCGGCATCCCAGCCTTGCGCCAAACGGAATGCGGAAGTTGGCGGGCAGATCATATCGTACCGGCCCTGCACAATCGTTGCAGGTATGTGCTCAATTAAGTGGCGGTTCTGAATAATGGTGTCGTCACCGTCAAGCCATCCGCGATGGGTGAAGTAGTGATTCTCCAACCGGGCGAAGGCGCGGGCGTAATCCGCAGGGCCTTCGCCATTGGCATTCACATTCAGCGCGGCAAGCGCGTTTTCCCATCCCGCCCAGGCCCGCGCGTAGCGAATCTCCTGCTGCATGTCGCCGCTGAACAGCCGCCGCCCATAGGCCGCGATCATGTCATCGCGCTCGTCCTCGGGGATCAGCTTCTCGAAATTGTGCCAGCGCTCAGGGAAGAACTTGCCTGCTCCGCCTCCATAGAACCAATCCAGCTCCGGCTGGGTCATCAAGAAGACCCCGCGCAGGATCAGGTAGTTGACCCGCTGCGGATGCGTTTCGGCATAGATCAGGGCCAGGGTTGCACCCCAGCTGCCGCCAAAGACGATCCAGTCTTCGATTTCCATGCCCTGGCGCAAACGCTCGATATCGCGGACAAGGTCCCAGGTCGTGTTGTTCTGCACCGACGCATGCGGTCGCGATCGACCGCAGCCACGTTGATCAAACAGGATGATGCGGTAATGCGCGGGATCAAAATAGCGCCGCATCGCGGGGCTGCACCCGCCCCCCGGCCCGCCATGCAGCACAACCACAGGCTGCCCATCGGGATTGCCGCATTGCTCGACATAAAGGCGGTGGCCATGGCCCACCTCGACCATGCGCTGGTCGTAAGGGTCCAGCCCCGGGTAAAGGTGCGCTGCCGCGCGGTTTTGTCCTGATCTTACGTCCATAGCGCCCTATATAACGCGTCAATGCGTTATAACCATGGTGATCAGAGGTCTGATATGAACACAACAGTCGATGCGGGCGAGATCGCGAAATTTGAAGCGATGGCGGCTGAATGGTGGGATGTGGACGGTAAATTCAAGCCGCTGCATATGCTCAACCCCTGCCGCCTTGATTATATCACTCAACAGATCGCTGCAGAATTTGACCGCGACCTGACGCAGCGCAACCCTTTCGCGGGGCTGCGACTGCTTGATATCGGCTGCGGCGGCGGGCTTCTGGCGGAGCCTATGGCCCGGCTTGGGGCTGATGTGGTTGGCGCCGATGCGGCGGAGCGCAACATTCCCGTGGCCCAGGTTCACGCCGAACAATCCGGTCTCGACATTGATTACCGACACACCACGGCGGAGGCGATGGCCGCTGCGGGCGAACAGTTCGACGTCGTGCTGAACATGGAGGTCGTGGAACACGTCGCCGACCCGCTTGCCTATCTAACCGCCTGCCAACAGCTGATGAAACCGGGCGGAATAATGGTGTGCTCCACTATTAACCGTAACCCAAAAAGTTACCTCATGGCCATCATCGGGGCGGAGCATATCATGCGCTGGCTGCCAAAAGGCACCCATGAATGGCAAAAGTTCATCACGCCTGACGAGCTGTTTGACCTGATCCGGCAGGCTGGGCTGGAGCCGGTCGACCGGACCGGCTTTGTCTTCAACCCAGTTGCATGGAGCTGGTCACTGTCGGACCGCGACCTGTCCGTGAATTACACAACCGCAAGCGTAAAGCCCGCCGGCTAGTTCTTGTCAGACAGGCGGGCGCGGATCTGGCGTAGGACAGGCAGGGTGGCGCGCACTTCCTCCGCGCCGACGCGGCCGACGATCTCCGCAATCAGCGGCGTAATGGCTGCAAGTGCCGCGTCGCGCGCGGCCTTGCCTGCGGGGCTGATCACCACCTGCTTGCGTCGCGCGTCGTCCCAGTCGGGGCTGACATGTATATGCCCCGCCCATTCCAGCTTGTGCAGCGTGTTGGTCATAGCGCCGCGGGTCAGGTTGAACGTCTCGGCCAGTCGCGCGGGTGAGCGGGGTGCCTCGACATGTGCCAGATGATTTAGCACCGAGAAATGCGACAGCTCCATGCCCTTGGGCAGTGCCTTGGTCAGCCGGTTCCGCGCCAGCTGATCGGCCATAAACAGCTCTGAAAAGAGTGCCTTGGCCAGCGTGTTATGTTCCTCGCTCATGCGGGCGCAGTATAGGGGCTGTAAATTCCCTGTCATGCGAAAGTGACGGGACCCGTTGCCGCGCCTTGGCGACCTCGCTGAGATCAAGATCGACGCAGGCGGTGCCGCGCTCATTCCCCATATCCAGCAATACCTCGCCCCAGGGGGCGACAACCAGCGAATGGCCATAAGTACGCCGTCCTTCATGCTGCCCTGTCTGCGCAGGTGCGATGATGAAACACCCCGTCTCAATGGCGCGGGCACGCAGCAGCGCGTGCCAATGCGCCTCCCCGGTGACGGGGGAAAAAGCAGAAGGCACCGCGATGATCGACGCCCCCGCCTGTGCGAGGCTGCGGTAGAGATGCGGGAAACGCAGGTCGTAGCAGATTGTCATGCCGATGGTGGCAGCGCCGGTATCGACCAGACAGGTGCCTTCGCCTGGCCGGTAGCCGTCGGATTCGCGGTACATTTCCGTTTCGGTCACCTGAACGTCGAACATGTGGATCTTGTCGTAACGCCCTGCGATCTTGCCGCTTGGGCTGATCATGAGGCTGCGGTTGGCAAACCGGCCATCGGGATCGGCGGTTTTGAACGCCATCGAGCCGAGCAGCAGCCAGACCCCATGTGCATCAGCGGCCTGCTGTAGCTGCCGGAGGACCGTGTCGTCCTCTTCCAACGCCAGCACGTCCCTTTGGTGGCTGCGGCTCATCGAGACGCAGTTTGACACTTCTGGGGTGCAAATAAGCGTCGCGCCGTCGGCGGTGGCGGTTTTGATGCCGTCCCGCAACGTGGCCAGGTTTTCGTCTGGCCATTGGCTGCTATTCATTTGGATCAGGGCAACCCGCATGGGTCAGGCCAGCATCGCGTCCAGCTTGCCGTTGCTTTCCAGCGCATAAAGATCGTCGCAACCGCCGACATGTTTCCCGTCGATGAAAATCTGCGGCACCGTACGCCCGCCATTGGCACGCGCGATCATCTTGGCTTTCTCGCCGGGATTGCGGCCGACATCCGTTTCCTCAAACGCGGCGCCCTTTGCTTTCAACAGGCGTTTTGCCGCATGGCAAAAGCCGCAAAGCTGGGATGTGTAGATTTCGACCTTGGCCATGATGGTGGTTCCCCGACTCGGTAAGATTGGCAGAAATTAAACATCCTTGGCGACGCGCGCCAGCACCAGCACGTCAACGTGATCAGCGCCGGCCTGCAGGGCGGCCTCGGTCGCCGCTGCTAGCGTCGCGCCTGAGGTCATCACGTCATCAACCAGCAGCACCTGCCGCCCAGCCAAGGCCAAACCGCGTTTCGGATGTGGCCTGATCGCGTCTTGCAGGGTTGCAAAGCGCGCCTCGCGGGTATGGCCATCAAGGGGTTTCGTGGCATGAGGACGCAACAAAGCATCGGGCAGGTATGTGCAGCCGGTTTCTCGGGCGACCGCGCGGGCCAGCAACGCGGCCTGATTGTAGCGCCGTTTGACGTAGCGCAGCCAATGTAGCGGCACCGGGACGATAACAGTGTCCGCTGGCAGCGCGGGGACCCGCTGTGCCATCCACCCGGCCGCGGGTTTCGCCAGTTCCGTCCGGTCGCCATGTTTCAGCGCCATCACAAGCCGCCGTCCGTTCCCGGTATAGAGAAAGGCCGCCGCCCCGCGCCCCCATGGGCGGGCTACGCGCATGCAATCGTCGCAGTGTAGCGTGACGCGTGCGTCTTCCTCGATTTCGCCGGGCAAGGGCACACCGCATTTGGAACAGGTTGCACCATTGATGAATGCCGTGTCCCGCCAGCAGGCCCCGCAGAGGGCGGCCTCTACCTCTACCAGTTCCTGGCAGGTCAGGCATTGCGGTGGGTAGAAGACGCGCAACAAGGTTTGCATTTGCGACACCGGGTTTTAAGTAGCTGAGGGACCAACCTCAGAGCTGACAATGACACCCCCGCCCGACCTCTTTGACAGACACGCGCTTGAGGCGCGCCGCAGACGTGCCGCCCGGCTGGGGCCAGCGCTGTTCTTGCATGAAGAAGCCGCGCTTGAGATCAAGGAAAGACTGAAAGACATTAACAGGGCGTTTACCAATGTCGTGATTGTGACCGGCTTCCCCGATTTCTGGCAGGGGGAGTTTCCGCAGGCAACGTTGGTGGAGGACACGCCCGTCCTGCCGTTGGAGCTTGCCCGCTTTGACCTCGTCATCCACGCGATGTGCCTGCATCAGGCCAACGACCCCGTCGGGCAGCTGATCCAATGCGCGCGCGCCCTGCAGCCCGACGGGTTGCTTCTGGTCGCAACATTTGGCGGCCAGACCCTGACGGAGCTGCGCGCCGCCTTGGGGCAGGCGGAGGTCGCCGTGCTGGGCGGGCTGTCGCCCCGCGTGGCGCCGATGGCAGATATCCGGGACGCAGGCGCGCTGTTGCAACGCGCGGGGCTGGCCTTGCCGGTCGCTGACGCCGATCCGCGCCGTGTCAGCTACGCCTCCGTCGACGCATTGATGCATGATTTGCGGGCAATGGGGGAGGCAAATGCCCTGAACGCGCGCGATAAGCGATTTGTGACCCGCAAACTCTTTGAAAAGGCGGAGGTCGCCTATCCGAAAGAGGATGGCAGGGTGGTCGCGACCTTCGAACTGCTCTATCTGACAGGCTGGGTGCCCGATGCCAGCCAGCAGAAACCGCTGCGGCGCGGCAGCGCCACGGCGCGTTTGGCCGATGCGTTGAAGACCGTCGAGATGGGCGAAGATGCCCAACCTGTGAAAACAGACAAAAGAGAAGAATGATGAAAGACGGCACCTACGTCCCGCTGCCCCATGCTGAGAAAGATCACCCGAAGGTGCGGTTTGGCAAGGTTGGCATCCTGCTGGCCAATCTTGGCACACCGGATGACTACACCTATTGGCCGATGCGCCGCTATCTGAGCGAGTTTTTGTCCGACAAGCGGGTCGTCGATTATTCCGCCTGGCTTTGGCAGCCGCTGTTGCAGGGTGTGATCCTGTCCAAGCGGCCCTTTTCCAGCGGCGCGGCCTATCAATCCATTTGGAACCACGAGAAGGGCGAAAGCCCGCTTTTGACCATCACGAAGGACCAGACCGCTTCCATAAAGGCGCAGATGGAAGCGCAGTTCGGCGATCAGGTGGTGGTGGATTTCTGCATGCGCTACGGCAACCCGTCGACGAAATCCAGAGTGCGCGAGATGGTCGATCAGGGCTGCGACCGGATCCTGTTCTTCCCGCTTTATCCGCATTACGCGGGCGCAACGTCAGCCACCGCGAATGACCAGTTCTTCCGCGCCCTGATGACCGAGAAATGGCAGCCATCCGTGCGCACGGTGCCCGCCTATTTCGAGAACGAGACCTATATCGATGCGCTCGCCCAATCGGTGGAGACAGCCTATGCCGCGCTGGAAGACAAGCCCGATATTCTCGTGACCTCCTACCACGGGGTGCCAAAGCGATACCTGATGGAGGGTGACCCCTATCATTGCCAGTGTCAGAAGACCTCCCGCCTGTTGCGTGAAAGACTGGGCTGGGACGAAGGCGCGATACGGACGACCTTCCAGTCCCGATTTGGCCCGGAAGAATGGCTGCAACCCTACACGGTCGAAGAGGTCGCGCGGCTTGCCGAGGCCGGGATGAAGAAAATCGCTGTCATCGCGCCCGCGTTTTCAGCCGACTGCATCGAGACGCTGGAAGAGATCAACGAAGAGATCAAGGAAAGCTTCGAGGAAGCCGGGGGGGAGCAGTTTACCTATATCCCATGCCTTAACGACCAGCCTGCACATATTAACGCGTTGGCCGAGATTATTACCACGAATCTCAAAGGCTGGATTGGTTAGAGCCTCAATCTGCGTTCTTTAGAACGGCTTGGGCCTCTACCATGTAGATCAAGGGGCGCTTGGCAGCGACCGGGGCACCGGCTGCCAAACGCGCGTTTCTCAGTTGGACGAGACAGGCCGGCCCTTGAACTGTTGCTCTCCTACGCGGACGCAGACGAGCCCGTTGGCCAGTGCTTTAACGAAAATCCCCTGTATGGAGACCGACGAGCCGATCATGATTGTTTTCAACATCTTTCCTCACCCGAAAATGTAAGGAAACAATAGTTCAATGAATCGGAAACAAAAGTAACTTCTTATCCACAAGAGGGTGATAAATCATAATAGGTCGCGCAGCATCGCGATAAGAGGAATATCAGCCGGCGGCATGGGATAATTCCGCATTTCGTTAACCTTTACCCAGGCCAAGGTCTGCCCCTCAGCGGCCCTTGGCGACCCCTCCCACTTTCGGCAGGCGAAGACCGGCATAAGCAGGTGAAAATCATCATATCCGTGGCTGGCAAAGGTTAGTGGGGCAAGGCAGCTTTGCCACGTGTCGATGTCTAATTCTTCCTTTAGTTCCCGTATCAAAGCCGCTTCAGGGCTCTCGCCCACCTCGACTTTTCCACCCGGAAATTCCCATAGCCCGGCCATGGATTTCCCTTCGGGGCGCCGGGCCAAAAGAATGCGGCCATCCTTGTCGATCAGGGCTACCGCGGAGACCAGAATAGTCTTCACGACCGGTAATCCGCGTTAATAGAAATATAGCCGTGGGTCAGATCGCAGGTCCAAGCGGAAAACCGCTCAGGACCAAGCCCCAAATCGACTGTAATCACGATTGTTTCATTTTTCATGTATTCCGACGCGGCTTCTTCAGAATAACCGGGCGCGCGCCAGCCGTTTTCCGCGACCACTATGTTACCGAATGAAATACTCAACCGGTCGCGGTCGGCTTGCGCGCCCGACTTGCCAACCGCCATGACGATGCGCCCCCAGTTGGCGTCCTCCCCCGCAATTGCGGTTTTCACCAGTGGAGAGTTCGCGCATGACATTGCGACTTTTTTGGCGTCGGCCTGGGTCATGGCGCCCGTTACGGTGATCTGCACGAATTTCGTTGCGCCTTCGCCGTCGCGTACTACCTGATGAGCAAGTTCCATCATCACCGATTTCAAGGCCGTTGCGAATTGCCCGGCCACGTCACTAGCCTGATCGGTGATTTCGGGCATGTTGGCCCTTCCGGTTGCCGCGACCAGCAGGCTGTCTGAGGTCGAGGTGTCGCTATCCACGGTGATCGCGTTGAACGTCGTTTCATTCAGGTCGGAGACGATCCGTTGCAGGACCGGCTGCGCGATCTTGGCGTCGGTGAAGATGTAGACGAGCATCGTGGCCATGTCGGGCGCAATCATGCCGGAGCCCTTGGCGATGCCCGAAATGCTGACCTTGGTTCCGTCAATGACCACATCCGCCGCTGCGCCCTTGGCAAAGGTATCGGTTGTCATGATCGCCCGTGCCGCCGGCTCAATCGCGACCTCGTTCAGCCCCCGCGCCAGCGCCTCCATCACGCCGATAATGCGGTCATGGGGCAGCGGTTCGCCAATGACCCCTGTCGATGAGGTGTAGACATGGCCCGTCGGGATACCCAGTTGCGCGGACACACTGTCACAAAGCGCGTCAACTGACGCGACGCCGCCTTTGCCGGTGAACGCGTTGGAGTTACCCGAATTGACCAGAATAGCGAAGCCTTTGGTCGGATCAGAAAGTTGGCCTAATTTCGCCTGGCAATCCAACACCGGCGCTGACCGGGTTGCCGACCGCGTAAACACGCCCGCAATAACCGTCCCTGCACAGAGATCAGCGAGCAGAACATCTGTGCGCCCCCGGTACTTGACGCCGGCCGCTGCGGTCGCGAAGCGGACGCCATCGATCATTGGAAGGGACGGAAACCCCCCAGCCGGTGCAAGGGGGGAGACATCGGTAATTTTAGCCACGGTGCTGCGCCTTTGGTCGGGATTATTCCAGAAGGTCTACCCGGCGGATCAGGGCGGGATCAATCTCCACCTCGCTGCGCGTCACCTCGGCCTGATCGACGGTCGCCTTAACCGCCTGGTCGACGGCCTCCGCCCGGATCGCGTTCTCGATATCCTCGCGGACCTCCTCAAGGGACGGGGCGGTCTTGTTGCGGCTGTCATTGCGTTTGACGACGTGCCAGCCGAACCGCGTCTGCACCGGCTGGGATACTTCGCCATCAGCGAGGCTAACCACTGCTTCCTCAAAGGCCGGGACCATTTGCCCGGTGCCGAACCAACCCAGTTCTCCACCGCGCGGGCCGGATGGGCCGGTCGAATGTTCCTGCGCCAAGGTCGCGAAGTCCGCGCCGTCCTGCAGTTGCTGGATCAGTTCCAAAGCGGTTTCCTGCGTCTCAACCAGGATATGAGAGGCATTGAACTCCAGGTCCGGTTCAATCGCGCCGTACCGTCTCTGGTACTCGGCCTCAATGGCCTCGTCGCTGATGGGATCGCTGCCGGCTCTTGCAACGAATTCATTGGCCAAGAACGCGGATCGCTCGTTCTCCAGCGCCGTCATGACCGCTTTGCCGGCGTCCTTCTCCATCTGCTCGGCAAGCGCCGTCTGCTGGATCAGCTGGTCGAGGATACCCTTGAACAACACGTCATCTTCAAGCTCGCTAAACCGGTCCGGCAGCCGCGTCTGCAGCGAGATGATGTGGCCCAGTGTGATATCGGTTCCGTTGACCGTGGCCAGCACAGTGTCGGCATCTTGCGCAGCGGCTGGCATGGCGACGGTAACCGCAAGCCCCATTGCACGCAGAAGTGTTGTGAATTTGCCCATAAAACTCGGCTCCTGTTGGGTCGCGGGCCGTGCCGCGCCGTTGACACTATATCTGCCGCCTCTTACATCACCTGAGGCTTGGGGCGGCTTTGTCTTGGGTGATGAGATATGGTGCTGCCACCCGATGGGCAAGGCGAAGCTCGAAAAGATGACATGACGCGGCGCTAATGCGCCCGCAGCGAGGCGATTGATATGCTCGGTTTGGGAACGCTTTCTAAGAAGGTTTTTGGCACGCCAAATGACCGCAAGGTGAAGGCTGTGCGCCCGCTGGTCGACAAGATCAACGCGCTGGAGCCCGAATTCGAGAAGATGTCGGATGAGGCCATAAAACAAAAGACCGAAGATCTTGCCGAACGTGCGCAGAAGGGCGAGGATCTGGACGCGCTGCTGCCCGAGGCGTTCGCCAACGTGCGCGAAGCCGCGAAGCGCGCTTTGGGCCTGCGGGCCTTTGACACCCAGCTGATGGGCGGCATCTTCCTGCATCAAGGTAACATTGCCGAGATGAAGACCGGTGAGGGTAAAACCCTGGTCGCCTGTTTCCCTGCCTATCTGAACGCCCTGGCCGGCCAGGGCGTCCATATCGTGACGGTGAACGAATATCTGGTGAAGCGCGATGCGGAATGGATGGGCAATGTGTTTGGCCAGCTTGGGCTGACTACCGGTGCCGTCTACCCGCAGCAGCCCGATGGCGAAAAGAAGCAGGCCTATGCCGCTGACATCACCTACGCGACCAACAACGAGCTGGGTTTTGACTATCTGCGCGACAACATGCGGTCCTCGCTGAACGACATGTCGCAGCGCGGTCATTTCTTTGCCATCGTGGACGAGGTCGACTCCATCCTGATTGACGAGGCGCGGACGCCGTTGATTATCTCGGGTCCGTCGCAGGACCGCTCAGAGCTGTATCTCACCATCGACAAGCTGATGCCCGAGATCACCGAGGATCATTTCAAGCTGGACGAGAAGACCCGCGCTGTCACGCTGACCGACGACGGCAACGAGTTTGTTGAGGAATGGCTGAAAAGCCGCGATATGCTGCCCGAAGACCAGTCGCTTTATGATCCCGAAAGCACCACCATCGTCCACCACGTGACCGAGGCGTTGAAGGCCCACAAGGCGTTTCACAAGGACAAGGATTATATGGTCCGTGACGGCCAGGTCATGCTGGTGGACGAGTTCACAGGCCGCATGATGCAGGGCCGCCGCCTGTCCGGCGGCTTGCACCAGGCAATTGAGGCGAAGGAGGGGTGCGATATTCAGCCCGAAAACGTGACCCTCGCCTCTGTCACCTTCCAGAACTATTTCCGCCTTTACGGCAAGCTTGCCGGCATGACCGGGACCGCCGCCACTGAGGCTGAGGAATTTCAGGAAATCTACGGCCTTGGCGTGGTCGAGGTGCCCACCAACAGACCGATCGCCCGTGTGGACGAGCATGACGCCATCTACCGCACCGCAGCGGAGAAATACGCCGCCATCGTTGATGAAATCCAAGAGGCGCATAAGGCCGGTCAACCCGTTCTCGTCGGTACCACCTCTATCGAGAAGTCCGAGTACCTGTCTGGCCTGCTGAAAGATGCGAAGATTCCGCATAATGTTCTGAATGCCCGCCAGCATGAGAAAGAGGCCGAGATCGTCGCCAATGCCGGTAAGCTGGGCGCGGTTACGATTGCAACGAACATGGCCGGTCGTGGGACCGATATTAAGCTCGGCGGCAATGTCGAGATGCAGATCATGGAAGCCTTGGCCGCTGACCCTGAAGGCGATGCCGATGCCATCCGCGCCAAGATCGGGGCGGAGCATGACAAGGCCGAAGAAGAGGTCAAGAAGGCCGGCGGTCTATTTGTTCTCGCCACTGAACGTCACGAAAGCCGACGCATCGACAACCAATTGCGCGGACGGTCCGGCCGTCAGGGTGACCCGGGCCGCTCGGCCTTCTTCCTGTCGCTGGAAGACGACCTGATGCGGATTTTTGGGTCGGAACGGCTTGATAAGATGCTCAGCACCCTCGGCATGAAAGAGGGGGAGGCGATTGCCCACCCCTGGGTCAACAAATCGCTGGAAAAGGCGCAGGCCAAGGTCGAAGGGCGCAACTTCGATATCCGCAAGCAATTGCTGAAATTCGATGACGTCATGAATGACCAGCGCAAGGTGATCTTCGGTCAGCGGATGGAGATCATGGAAGCTGACGAGGTCGGCGAGATCACCCAGGACATGCGCCATCAGGTGATTGATGATCTGGTCGATCAGTACATGCCGCCAAAATCCTACGCCGACCAATGGAACACCCAAGGCCTTTACGTGGCCGTGATAGAACAACTTGGCCTCGACGTGCCGGTGATGGACTGGGCCGATGAAGAGGGCGTCGATAACGAGGAAATCGCCGACCGTCTTTACAAGGCGTCAGACGAGTTCATGGCCAAGAAAGCGACCGATTTCGGCCCTGAGAACATGCGCAACATCGAAAAGCATTTCTTGCTGGATACGATTGACGGCAAATGGCGGGATCACCTGCTATCGTTGGAACACCTGCGCTCTGTCGTGGGTTTTCGGGGCTATGCGCAACGCGACCCATTGAACGAGTACAAAAACGATAGCTTTCAGCTGTTCCAATCCATGCTTGATGGGCTACGCTCTGATGTGACCGAGAAACTTGCGCAGGTTGTGCCGTTAACGCCCGAGCAGCAGCAGGCCATCATGCAGCAGCAGCTTATGGCGCAACAACCCGAACCGGCGCAGACCGCCGCTGATGCGGCACCTGCGGCCCCTGCTCCAACGTTGGCGCCTGAACCGGCGGGCGCGCCAGCTGATGGATTTGTCGAAGACGATCCATCAACTTGGGGAAGTCCGGGTCGTAATGCGCAATGTCCCTGCGGGTCCGGCAAGAAGTTCAAGCATTGCCACGGCGCCCTGGACTAGCAAAATAAGGGTCTATGGCGGCCTCATGCGGGGCTCGCCACATTTTCGCCACAATTCACCTGCACCCTGTGTGCAGTCAGAAACCGGATTAACCGGACGACGAGGCAGAGATGAGACAGTTTTTGAAAGGCGCCCTGACGGGTGCCCTCCTTCTGGTATTTACGACACATGGTTATGCGCTGGATGACGCGACTACTGAAGGCGCGGAGGCGGAATGCCTTCCTGTCCTTTCAGCGCAAGCAGCGGCAGAGGCCAGCCTGCATCTGTTGATAGTTGCGCGGTGTCATATCGGGCAAAGGGCCCGGATCCATCACGGCGGCATCGAGTTTGACCTGACAGTCCCTCCCGACGGTCTGATCAAGACTGTGGTGCCCGCGTTAGAAAATCCTGCGACTCTGCGCGTCACGTTGGACGGGACGGACGTTACGTCCCAGCCTTTGCCGATTGCAAAACTTGGGAACTACATCCGCGTCGCGATGAGTTGGCCGCACGGTAGCTCCGTTGATGTGACGGCGCGAACTGCTGACATACCGGGGCTAATGCGTTACCAGATTGGCGATGAAAGCGGGGTCATGGCCAAGGTCATCTCGCAAAAAATAGAGCCTAATCCGGCAAAAAAGGTAATACGCCTAATGCTGCTTCGCCATGTAACCGAACTGGGATGCGATCAGGATCAGACCGGTCGCATTGTCGAGATTGCCCCTGACGCCCCGCCCGTGCGCTACACGCTGACAATCGGCGCGCCGGGATGTGGTCATGTGGGCGAAACTCTTGAGTTGAAAAATATCCTCCCGGACCTGAAACTCGCCCGGCAATAACCTGGGCGCCACCGTGACTATCCTGAGAATATTTCTATGCGGGCTATCGCTGCTCGCCAACCCCCTGTTCGCACAGGATGTTACCCTGACGTCTCAGGACGGTGCGCTGCAAATCAAGGGCGCGTTTCTGGGGTTCGATGGCGCATTTTACCGCGTCGATACAGTCTACGGACCGCTCACCTTTGACGCGGCGGTGGTCACCTGTGCGGGCGATGCTTGCCCGGACCTGACATCTTTTGTGCCGGAGGCCACGTTCTCCGGCACGCGATTGATGGCGGATGTTCTGATTCCAGCGTTGATCCAGGCCTATGCCGGCCGAAATCAGCTGCAAGTGGCCCGCGAAGTGCAGGAGGCGACGCGCTCGACCTTCATCCTGTCGGAAGACGACGCACCGGTGGCGCGCATGGTCATCAAAGGAAGCACGACGGCTGAAGCCTATGCCGACCTGATTGCCAATGAGGCCGATATCGCGATGGCGTTGCGCCCGCCAAACGAGCGGGAGGTTGAAATTGCCAGAAGCGCGGGTCTGGTTTTGCCTCCGAAACGCAGCACCGTAATCGCTCATGATGCATTGGCTGTGATTACCGCTGTCAGTCAGCCGGTTCGTAGCGTCCCGTTTTCAGCGCTTGCGGATGTCTATCGTGGCAAAATCTCGGAATGGTCCGCGCTTGGCGGGGCTGATGCGGTGATCACATTGCGCACCCTCCCCAGTGACACTGAGGTCCCACGCCGCTTCGGCGCGCTTTTCGAGGCAGAGCCGGGTCAGACCGGTCAAGTGCGCCAGAAAGTGGTCCCCACGTTGGAACGGCTTTCTGATGACGTTGCTGCCGATCCATTAGCGCTTGGGTTTACAACACTTAGCGAGGTTGGGAATGCGGAACCGGTGGAGCTCAGGACCGGCTGCGGATTTCGATACTCGCCCACACTCACAGGCGCCCGCTCTGGCAGCTACCCGTTCCTTCTGCCTCTCATCCTTGTTACGCCCGCGCGGCACGTGCCAGAAGCGATTCAGGACTTCTTGACTTTTGCACAGTCGCCGGAAGCTGATTTGGTCGCAAGGCGGGCGGGATTGATCGATCTTACGCCAACGGCGCGTGGTTTTGACCGCCAAGGCCATGCGCTCGGACTCGCGGTAAGTAGCGCTGGCAAGGCATTTTCGTTAGGAGACCTTCAGAAAATGGTGGTACGTCTAAAAGAGCGGCGGCGGCTCTCGACTACCTTCCGCATTGATGCGGCGGGGCGACCGGATGCCTCAACTGCGGCACATATCGCAAGAGTCGCTACGGCTTTGGACCGGGGTGATTTTGATGGCATGTCACTGCTTTTCGCCACTTTCGGCACGGAGGAGGGTAGTCAGCAGGGTCAAACCGTTATGGATCTGATCCGCAGTGCCACCGCGCGAAATGACCTGACCAATGTCGAGATCAAGGCAGAGAGCTTCGTTGCCGATCTCCCTGTTGCCTGTGATGATACGGAATGGGGGGTTGCCCTGAACGACCGTGTCGAGCTTTGGATCAAATGAGTTCGTTCCCGACGGGGATCAAAGATACCCGTCCGCCCGGAAAGAGACATGCGCGGATTTGCCGATCACCAGATGATCATGCATCACGATGCCCAAAACATCTGCCGCACTTTGAACCGTTTGGGTCATCGCAATATCCTCCTCAGATGGGGTGGGGTCGCCTGACGGATGGTTGTGGACCAGGATTAGGGCGGAGGCGTTCAACTCAAGCGCGCGCTTGACGATTTCACGCGGGTAAACCGGAACATGATCGACTGTTCCGTTACCCTGTGCTTCGTCGGCAATTAAGACGTTCTTTCTGTCCAGATACAGGACCCGGAATTGTTCCTGTTCCAGATGAGCCATCCGTGTCTGGCAGTAATCCAGAAGCGCATCCCAGCTAGAAAGAACCTCGCGCTGCATGATCTTGGCGCGCGCGAGGCGGTGCGCTGCGGTTTCTACGATCTTCAGTTCGCGAATGACGGCGGTACCAACCCCCTGAACTTCGGCCAATCGCGCTGGCGGGGCGGAGACGACACGGTTGAAATCACCAAACCTATGCAGCAACCGCTCCGCCAGCGTTTTGACCTCCCGACGGGGGATCGCACGATAAAGCACAAGTTCTAAAACTTCGTAATCGGGAACCGCTTCGGGTCCGTTGTTCATGAAACGTTCCCTAAGCCTGTTGCGGTGACCTTCCAGCACCTCATCTCCCGCAGCAGGCTGCGGCAGATGAATGGTTTCAAATCCCGGAAGGGGCGCTTCGCCGAACTCGTTAACTTGCTTTATCATGGTGCCCCTTGTGGGACGATTCCACTTAAAGCGCAGTTAAGCAGAATAGGTTGGATGAAACTTTTTGCCCGGAGACAGGGTAAATATCTCGAATCCATCGGCGGTTACGCCGACCGAATGCTCGAACTGCGCCGATAACGTTTTGTCGCGTGTCACCGCGGTCCAGTCATCTGCAAGCACCTTGGTCTCGGGCCGGCCCAAATTTACCATCGGCTCAATGGTGAAGAACATCCCCTCTTCCAGCGTCGGTCCAGTAGCGGGTCTTCCATAATGCAGCACGTTTGGCGGTGCGTGAAACACCCGCCCCAACCCGTGGCCACAAAAGTCGCGCACGACCGACATCCGATGCGCCTCGACATAGGCCTGAATGGCGTGCCCAATATCGCCAAAGGTCTGGCCGGGTCGCACGGTTTCAATCCCCTTGAACAAGGCGTCATGGGTCACTTGGATCAGCCGCTCCGCCTTGCGGGCAAGTTTGCCCGCGACATACATGCGCGACGTGTCCCCGAACCAACCGTCTACAATAACGGTGACGTCAATGTTCAAAATGTCCCCGTCCTTCAACGTCTTGGTGCCTGGGATCCCGTGGCAGACCACGTGGTTCACGCTGATGCAGGACGCGTGCTGGTAGCCTTTGTATCCGATGGTCGCAGACTTTGCCCCTGCTTTGGTGACCTCCGCCTCGATAAAGGCGTCCAGTGCCTCCGTTGTGGTGCCCGGCACAACCAGAGGGGCGACGTCGTCAAGAATGCGTGCGGCCAAAGCACCGGCGCGGCGCATGCCGTCAAAATCCGCGTCCTGATGGATCCGGATCCCTTCCTTGGTGATGCGCCCTTGATGAGTGTCGTCCACGGTACTTGTTTCCTGCTGCAGGTCTTTGGCCTGATATAGGAGAGATTGCTGGCGGGTGCCAGTGGGCCGCGCTACATCTGCGTTGACGAAAAGAGGAGCAGATGATGGCCAACCCCACAGCAGCGATGCTTGTTATCGGGGACGAAATCCTGTCCGGACGGACGCGCGACGCGAATATGCATCATCTGGCGGGCCGGCTGACGGAGGCAGGCATCGCGCTTCAGGAGGTGCGGGTTGTTTCGGACGAGCACGCGCGGATCGTGGCCGCTGTGCAGGCGCTTTCCGCCGGCTATGATTATGTGTTCACCTCCGGCGGCATTGGGCCCACGCATGACGATATTACCGCCGACGCGATAGGGGCGGCCTTTGATGCAAAAGTAGATGTCCGCGAAGATGCTCGCGCGCTGCTGGAGGCACATTACGCCAAAACAGGGTCTGACTTGAACGCCGCGCGCCTGCGGATGGCGCGCATTCCAGAGGGGGCGACTTTGATCGAAAACCCGGTCTCGACCGCGCCCGGATTCCACCTGAAGAACGTTCATGTGATGGCCGGGGTGCCCAAGATATTCAACGCGATGGTCGAGAGCGTGATGCCTACGTTGACAGGCGGACCGCCGCTTCTGTCGGAAACCCTCCGGGTCGAGCGCGGCGAGGGGGAGATCGCAGGCCCCTTGGCCGAACTTGCCGCAGCGCTGCCCGACCTGTCCTTCGGCTCCTACCCGTTTCAGGGCAATGGCGCATATGGGGCGAATATCGTGGTCCGTGGCGCGGATCGTGCCGTGTTGAAGAACGCGCTGTCGCGCCTGTCTGACATGCTTGGTATCTGATGGATCAGGCCGCTTCTTTCGAGGTGCTGGCAGCCACCTGGCCGCCCGCCACCTATCACCGGGAGGGGCCGTGGCTGTTTCGTCAATCACCGGGCGGAGGCAAACGCGTTATGGCGGCCTCAGGCGAAGGGCCGGTCACAAGAGAGAACATTGAACAGGCAGAGCAGCGGATGCGTGACATGGGGCAGCCGGTGCTGTTCCAGCTTGGTCCATCCGATCCGTTAGACCCTATTCTGGCTGAAATGGGCTACCTTCGGGTTGATGAAACAATGCTTTATGTCTGCCCGATAGGCGTCCTTGCGCAGCACCCGGTACCGCCTGTTACGGCGTTCCCAATCTGGCCGCCCTTGCAACTGGCCCGCGATATCTGGGACCAAGGCGGGATCGGCGAAGACCGGGTTGCCGTGATGGAGCGCGCGCAATGCCCACGAACGGCTATCCTCGGCCGGGTGAATGATCGCGCAGGCGGGGTTTGCTATGCCGCGATCCATAAGGGCTGCGCGATGCTCCATGCGCTTGAGGTGCTGCCAGAGCAGCGGCGTTCCGGGCTGGGCCGGTCACTGGTGGTGGCATCAGCGCATTGGGCGGCCTCCCAAAATGCGAGCCATTTTGCCTTGCTGGTAACGCGGCAAAACAAGCCCGCACGCGCGCTTTATGAGGCGCTAGGCATGCAGCCAATGGACGGTTATCATTACCGCGTGAAACCTGACTGAAAGCCTGTTCCTTGACCCAAACCACCGCGTTAGACCTGCCCATGATGGACCCGCTGCCCGAACGGGTCGCTAAGTATTTCGCCATTTGCGAAGACAAGCTGGGGCTGGTGCCCAACGTGCTGCGCGCCTACGCGTTCGATGAAGAAAAGCTGAACGCGTTTTCCGCGCTCTACAACGACGTCATGCTGGCGGACTCGGGTCTAACTAAGTTGGAACGAGAGATGATCGCGGTCGCCGTCTCTGCCGTGAACCGCTGCTTTTATTGCCTCGTGGCGCATGGTGCGGCGGTGCGCGAATTGTCTCGCAACCCGGCCTTGGGCGAGGCATTGGTTATGAATTACCGCGTTGCTGACCTATCTGCTCGGCAGCGCGTTATGCTTGATTTCGCCGTTCTGATGACGGAGGCCAGCCACCGGATTGAGGAAAGCGACCGAGAGGAATTGCGCAAGGTGGGCTTCAGCGACCGCGATATCTGGGATATCGCGGCAACGGCTGGCTTTTACAACATGACCAACCGGATGGCCTCCGCTGTGGATATGCGGCCGAACCCGGATTACCACGCCACCCACCGTTGAAACCGGCTTGGGCATATCTGGTCCTGCTTGGCCTTGCGCAGCCTGCCGTAGGGCTTGACCTGCAGTTTTCGGGGCCATCCACGCAGACTTTCAGCGGCAGCGAAGAATTCACGAGCTACCAGCTGCCAATCGGCCCGTACCACGATGGCGTCATACCGACGCTTGTGGCCGAGGGGCCAGAGCTGGCGCTGGCTTGGCAGGTGCAATCGGCAAGCGGAACAACTCTGGGAGTGGCTGACAACCTCAGGCAACAGATCGAAGCTATCGGGTTCGAGCTGCTCTATGAATGTCAGACGCAGGAATGCGGCGGCTTTGATTTCCGCTTCGGAACGAAAGTGCTGCCGGAACCGAATATGCATATCGACCTTGGCGATTTTCGCTATCTGGCCGCGCAGCGCCTTGGTGGGGCGGTGCCGGAATATCTGAGCCTCTTTATCAGCCGCAGCGACCGGATCGGGTATGTTCAGTTGATCCATGTCGGCGGCCTTGACGGCGACGCGCCGCAGATCACCGCCGGGGCGGTCTCCGCGCCAACCCGAGCTACCATCGGGGTTCAAGCACTTGACCCGCTGATTGAGCGGCTGGAACAGAACGGCTCTGCCGTGTTGCAGGATGTGCAATTTGGTACGGGGACCGCCGACCTGGCAGACGGTGACTATCAGACCCTAACGAGCCTTTTAGTATATTTGCGCGCCAACCCCGAACGGCGGATTGCGCTTGTCGGGCATACGGATGCGGTCGGCGCGCTTGCCGGTAATATCGCGCTGTCTAGGCAACGGGCGAATGCGGCCCGGCGCTGGCTGGTTGATCGAGGCATCCCGGATTCGCAGGTTGAGGCTGACGGGGTGGGGTATCTTGCACCCGTCGCCAGCAATCTGACGCCAGAGGGTCGGCGCAAAAACAGACGGGTTGAAGTGATCCTCACCTCAACCCGTTAACTTTTGCTCGATATTTTTGGTGTCATCCTGCTACCAGGTCTCGGGACCTTTTTCCTTGAAGGCTTCGACAAGGAAATCGATGAAGGTGCGGACCTTCGGCTGTGTATAACGGCCCGGCGGGTAGACGGCGTAGATTCCCTGTTCCTCCGTCGGCAGGCCCGGCATAGCTTCCTGTACCAGCCCTTCGCGCAGCGCATCCGCGTAAAGGAAGCTCGGCAGATAGGCGATGCCAAGGCCCGACACGCACGCATTCAGCAACGATTGTCCGTCATTGACGGTAAGCCAACCTTGTGTCCGCACTTGTCGCTTCTCACCCGATGGCGCGGTCAGCTTCCATACGTTGCCGGCCGATTGGTTCGAATAATGCAGCAGCTTGTGGTCGTTCAGGTCGTCGATCTTTTCCGGCCGCCCGTATTGTTCAAAATAGCTGGGTGCGGCGATCAGGCGTTTGGTCGTTTCCGTCAGCTTGCGGGCACGCAGGGAGCTGTCTTCCATCTCCCCAATGCGGATCGCCAGATCGAACCCTTCGGAGATGAGCTCCACATAGCGGTTGTTCAGCACCATGTTGACCGTGATATCGGGGAAATCGGCAAGGAAATCGCCTAGGATCGGGGACATGTGGTTGACGCCAAAATCAGTTGCCACGGAAATGCGCAGCAGGCCCGATGGCGCGGATTGCATGGAGGAGACAAGCGCATCTGCCTCGCCCGCGTCATTCAGCACGCGACGGGCGCGGTCGTAATAGGCCAGGCCGATCTCCGTCGGGGAGACGCGGCGTGTGGTCCGGTTCAGCAAACGGGCCCCCAGCCGCGTTTCAAGGGAGGACACATGCTTCGAGACAGCAGATTTTGAAATCCCCATCTTCCGCGCTGCGTCCGTAAATCCACCCTGATCCACGACCGTTGCGAAGGCTTCCATTTCTGTCAAGCGGTCCATTCAGGCTTCCTCGGCTAACTCTTAACGTTGGAGCGTGTGATGACGGCGAAATGGGGCAGAACCGTGATCGTACTGAGACCATTAGGCGGTTTCTCCAGACATTAGGCCTGCTTGCGAAACAGACAGCCGTTTGAATCCCTTCAAAGGTTAATAATTGCTGGACTTACAGGGCCGCAGCGAGCCGAGTGCCCTGGTCAATGGCGCGCTTTGCATCCAGCTCTGCTGCGACATCTGCGCCGCCGATAACATGGGGGTCCTTGCCCGCCTCAATCAGCGCATCTGCCAGGCTGCGTTCGCTGATCTGACCGGCGCAAAGCACGATCGTATCAGCGGGAATAACCCGTGGGTTCTCACGTGCTTCCCCGTCGGAGACATGCAGCCCTTCGGCATCAATGCGCTCGTAGTTGACACCGCCAACCATCTCTACGTCTTTCAGTTTCAGCGCGGCACGATGGATCCAACCGGTGGTTTTGCCCAGACGTTTGCCCAGCTTTTCCGACTTGCGCTGCAGCAAGGTCACCTGCCGCGCGGGCTGTTCAGGCTGAGGGCCGTTGGGTGCGAGGCCGCCGCGCTGCGCCTCGGGGTCGGTGACGCCCCATTCCTGCAGCCATTCGTCAAGGTTTTCCGTCGGGCTGTCATCGGTGACAAGGAATTCGGCCACGTCAAACCCGATGCCCCCCGCGCCGACAATGGCGACCCGCTCCCCTGCCTTGGCATTGCCCTGCAAAAGGTCGCGGTAGGACACGGTGTTCGGGCCGTCCTGCCCCGGTATCTGCGGGTCACGCGGCAGCACGCCGGTGGCAATGACCACCTCGTCAAAATCGCTGAGGTCACCCGCCGTCACCTCCGTATTCAGCGCCAGCGTGATGTCGCTGTCAGCCAGCATGGTGCGGTACCAGTCGACGAGGCCCCAGAACTCCTCCTTCCCCGGTACCTGCTTGGCCATGTTCAGCTGCCCGCCCACCTCGGACGCGCGGTCAAAAAGGGTGACCTTATGCCCACGATCTGCCGCCGTCAGCGCCGTGGCCAGCCCCGCAGGTCCGGCACCCACGACCGCTACCGTCTTCACGGTGGCAGCGGGTTCGATAACCAGCTCGGTCTCGTAGCAGGCGCGGGGGTTCACTAGGCAGGAGCTGATTTTGCCGCTGAACGTGTGATCCAGACAGGCTTGGTTGCAGGCGATGCAGGGCGCGATATGGCCGGATTTGCCGGTCATGGCCTTAGCCACGAAATCGGCATCCGCCAGAAACGGGCGCGCCATGGAAACCATGTCGGCGCAGCCATCGGCCAGCACCTGCTCGCCAACCTCGGGCGTGTTGATGCGGTTTGAGGTGATCACGGGGATCCCAACCTCCCCCATCAGCTTCTTGGTCACCCAGGTAAAAGCGCGGCGCGGGACGGAGGTGGCAATCGTGGGGATGCGCGCCTCGTGCCAGCCGATGCCGGTGTTGATGATCGTGGCACCGGCCTGTTCGACCTCTTTGGCGAGGGCCACGACCTCTTCCCATGACGATCCGTTGGGGATCAGGTCAATCATTGACAGCCGGTAGATCACGATAAAATCCGGGCCAACGGCCTTGCGAACCCGTTTGATCACCTCAATCGGCAGCCGCATGCGGTTCTCATAGGAGCCACCCCACCGGTCCTCGCGCTTGTTAGTGTGGGTCACAAGGAACTGGTTGAGGAAATACCCCTCAGAACCCATGACCTCCACCCCGTCATAGCCCGCTTCGCGTGCCCGCGCAGCAGCTGTGGCAATATCGGCGATCTGCTTCTCAATGCCATCCTCATCCAGCTCTTTCGGCGGGAAAGGGGAAATGGGGGATTTGATCGCCGAGGGTGCCACGCATTCAGGCCCATAGGCGTAGCGGCCCGCGTGCAGGATCTGCATGGCAATCTTGCCGCCTGCGTCATGCACCCGGTCGGTGACGATCTTGTGGTTCGCGATGTCGGCGTCGGAGAATAGCCCCGCCGCACCCGGAAATACCCCGCCCTCACGGTTCGGGGCCATACCACCGGTGACCATCAAACCAACCTCGCCGCGCGCCCGCGCCGCGTAGAATTCGGCGACGCGGTACCAGTCCTTGGTCTCCTCCAGGCCCGTATGCATCGACCCCATCAGCACGCGGTTTTTCAAGGTGGTGAAGCCCAGATCAAGAGGGGCCAGCAGGTTCGGGTAATCGGTCATGGGGGTCCTCCAACGGTTGGCGGAAGTCTCAACCAAGTTGACGCGAAGGTCACGCGGAACGCGGCGTCATCTTTGCGGGCCTGCAGGGTCGAAGGCTGATCCTACGTCATGTTGTTCTACGGAGTGGCGGCGAAAGGCCTTTTTCAGCAGGTCCAGCTCCGCGCGCAGCAATGCCAGTTCGGCGAGGGCATCCTGTTCAAGCGGCTGCCCTGTCAGCACGGTGACCGTATCCAACACCTCGCCCGTCTCAGCCTCGGTCAAGACGAGAACCTGCAACCCCTCGCTCAGCAGATCGGCGGGCAGCGGCAGGGTAACTGCCCAGCTTCCCGCATCCCCGCTGGATGGCTCAAGCGTTGCCTGCCCCAAAGCGCGCCCATCCAGCAGCCCGGAGATTTGCGGTGCCTCAGCGTCCGGGTCCAGCCCGCGCAGAACCCCCTTGTAGAGGCCGTTTTTAATGCTGGTTTTCGTCAGCTCCACGTTTCTGGTCCCCCAATTTCCGCTAGAAATTCGCCCTGCGCCGGCGGCTTAACGTGACGTCGCGCATGTAAATCTCGTTCATCTGCGGTCCTTCAAAGATGATGTCGATCCACAGTTTTTCCAGCCGCTTGTCGCTGAGCGGCGCATGGGCCAAGTCAAACTCTGTCACGGCCAGTTCACGGCCCAAGGGCACCTCGCGCACAATCTGTTCGACATTGGGCCCATGTTTGATGTTAAGCCGGGCGAACATTTCCAGCGGCTTTTCGGTCTCCACCTCGGTGTCAAGCTGCAGGATATGGTTGCCCTGCAGGCCAGAGGCCGCGTTTTCGGGCAGTTCCAGCACGAGGCTCAGGAAGCTGCCGTCAAAGGCAAAAACATCAATGCGCAACCCGTATAGGGCAAGATCTGCTTCGCCCTTGTTGCGCATCTGGCGGACGCTCAGTTCGGAACGGGTGCAGTCGTGATAAAGCGTGGCCTCCTCTCCGATGCGGGTGCGGTTGCCGACGGCTGCATATCCCGGTGGGGAAAGCGGCGCGCACCACAGCTCAGGTCGGTGCGCCCAGTCGGACAAGGCCGGTTTGCGTATGGTGGAAACCCCTGCCTCACGGCTGGCCAGCCGGTCATCGACGACATGGCTGACGGCATCAATGCGGGCGCGCAGCTGCGTGGCTTCCCGGCGCATCAGGCGGAGCGTGGTGTTATCTGCGACCCGTGCCGTGTGCGCGGCGGCCTCCCAACGGGTAAGCAAACGCCGATGGCGTCGTTGCTGCAACAGCCGTTTGAGCCGGTCGATCATGGCAGGCGCGCACTCCAGAGGTCCTCAGGTCAGCGGTATCACCGTTTCCATATTCCAAACAATGGTTTCAGGGGAATAAACGCTGGGTCATTCCCGTCTGGGTTTAACCTGCGGCGCCCGAGACACTGCCGCTGGGGACGTCCAGGTCCGGTGTAGTTGCGTTCGCCTCCACAAAGCTGCGCAGCACGGACAGCCCTTCTGACGCGGTAAGCGGCGCGTCCTCCAACCCGATCACCGTCACGGAAACAACGGAATTGCCCGCGTCGAAATAGCCCCGCCAATAGGCGGTCTGCGCCCCGTCAACGGCAGACGGGCTGATGTCACGCACCCGCAGATAGACCACGCCTTCCCTCGCGAAACTTTCGTCGACAACGACGTTGGCCGGGTCAGAGGCGCGGCTGAGGGTGGCGCGCCCTTCCGTGCTGCGGAAGAACAAGGCCAGCTCCGACGCGCTGGGTGCTACCGCGCCGTCACCGGTCAGCCCCGCGC
The DNA here is from genome assembly GCA_938030665.1 of uncultured Litoreibacter sp. Taxonomy (GTDB): domain Bacteria; phylum Pseudomonadota; class Alphaproteobacteria; order Rhodobacterales; family Rhodobacteraceae; genus Litoreibacter. The sequence continues at coordinate 23,836 of CALHHY010000159.1, forward strand.
TTGTGACGGAGGCCAGCAGGATCGCCGTGCTGAGCGGCTGCGGCTCGTCGGGGTTGTTCGTAATCGCCGCGCAATTGCCAAACACCACGAAGGCCTGCGCGGCCCGAAGGTCTGTCGATTCCGGGTCCACGCAGAAGCCGTCCGGGCCAGAAAGCTCGGTCTTGTTGCGGGTCACGGTGATGCTTTTCGTGCCAACCGCCCGCGCTTCGCCGCCCCCCGCCGGTGCCGGGTCTGGTTCAAACTCCGACAGCGCTCCTTCGCAGGCAGCAAGCGTCAGGCTTGCTGCCAGTCCGACCCCCCATCGCCACATGATCAGAGATCCATGTAGATGTGTTCTTCATCCGCCGCACCCGGATGGGTGCAGGCCCCGAACTTCGCCCGGCCGACAAGCTGCGCGTATTTCCACAGCGCGCCAGATGCGTAGATGGTCTTGCGCGGCCCTTTCCAGTTGGCTTTGCGCTCCGCCATCACGTCGTCCGAGACGTCAATGCGGATCTCGCCCTTGATGGCGTCCAGCGTGATCATGTCGCCATTCTCCACCAGCGCAATCGGGCCGCAATGGGCGGCCTCTGGCCCGACATGGCCCACGCAGAAGCCACGCGTCGCGCCAGAAAAGCGGCCATCGGTGATCAGCGCGACCTTTTTGCCCATGCCCTGACCGGACAGGGCCGCGGTCGTTGCCAGCATTTCGCGCATGCCGGGGCCGCCTGCGGGGCCCTCGTTGCGGATAACGATCACTTCGCCCTCTTCATAGGCGCGGTCTTGCACCGCTTGAAAGGCGTCTTCCTCGCATTCAAACACGCGGGCCGGGCCGGTGAACATCTGGTGCTGCGTCTCCATGCCCGCGACTTTCACAATCGCGCCGTCGGGGGCCAGGTTTCCTTTCAGCCCGACCACCCCGCCGGTCTTCGACAGGGGTGTTTCAACCGGGTAGATCACGCGGCCGTCGGCCTCGCCTTTGGTTTCGTCAATTACCTCGCCCATGGCCTTGCCGGTGGCGGTCATGCAGTCCTCGTGGATCAGCCCGGCCTTGCGCAGCTCTTTCATCACAATCGGCACGCCGCCCGCCTCGTACAGGTCCTTGGCCACATATTGGCCGCCCGGTTTAAGGTCGACGAAATAGGGGGTGTCGCGGAAGATCTCGCAGACATCGTCCAGTGTGAACTCGATCCCTGCTTCATGCGCAATCGCAGGCAGGTGCAAGCCTGCATTGGTGGACCCGCCGGTGCAGGCTACGACGCGCGCCGCGTTTTCCAGTGATTTGCGGGTGACGATGTCGCGGGCGCGGATGTTGCGCTCGATCAGGTTCATCACGGCCACGCCAGACGCGATGGAATACTGGTCCCGGCTCTCATAGGGCGCGGGCGCCCCGGCTGAGTTTGGCAGCGCCAGCCCAATGGCCTCCGACACGCATGCCATAGTGTTGGCGGTGAATTGCCCACCGCAGGCCCCGGCGGAAGGGCACGCAACCCGTTCCAGCACGTCCAAGGCCGCGTCGCTTAGATTGCCAGCCTGGTGATTGCCCACGGCTTCAAACATGTCCTGAACCGTCAGGTCGCGGTCCGCGTATTCGGCGGGAATATCCGCCCCGGCAGGCGCCCTGCCCGGCAAGATGGAGCCGCCATAGATGAAGACCGACGGCGTGTTCAGCCGCACCATGGCCATCATCATCCCCGGCAGCGACTTGTCGCAGCCCGCAAGGCCCACAATCGCGTCATAGCAATGGCCGCGCATCGTCAGCTCGACCGTGTCGGCAATGGCCTCCCGCGATGCGAGCGAGGAGCGCATCCCCTCATGCCCCATGGCGATGCCGTCGGTGACGGTGATGGTCGTGAATTCCCGCGGGGTGCCGCCGCCCTGTTTCACGCCCAGTTTTACCGACTGCGCCTGCCGGTTCAGCGCAATGTTACACGGCGCGGCCTCGTTCCAGCAGGTGGCAACGCCGACCCATGGCTGGTGAATTTCCTCATCGCCCAGCCCCATGGCGTAGAAGTACGAGCGATGCGGCGCGCGGGCCGGTCCTTCGGTGACGTGGCGGCTGGGCAGATGGGTCTTGTCGGTGGGTTTCTTGAGCATGGATGCCTCCCTCAAAAGCGTTGGGCACGGGAATAAAGCCGCATGCCAAGCGGCACAAGCGCGATTGCGCCCCGCCGGGCGGCCCGCTACCGTCGCGGCCAACCGCTATAAAGGGCTGCTTGATGTTCCGAACCCCTGCTTTCGAAGCCTTCGTCGCGCCCGCGCGGACCCACCCAGAAATCTGGCGGATCGTGCTCGGATTAGTGGTGGGAGTTATCGTTTATGTGCTCGGGACGATTGCCTTGATAGTGGGCGCGGGGCTGATGGTTTTCGGTACGGCCGATGAAGCCGCTTACATATTGGTAGACGGTGACACCCCTGTCGCGATGCTCGTCCTGCTGTCCACATTCCTGTGCATGGGGTTGGGTGCGGTTGCGGCTGCTGGCGCGCATCGGCGCGGGCTGGCGTCGCTCATCGGGCCGTTTCGCCCGGCCTGCCGCAATTTCAGCCGGGCCATCATCGGCTGCGTCGTCGTTTATTTGGTTAGCGGCGCGGTTGTCGGGGTCATCGCCGGATTGGAAACGATGCCGAACCTGCCATGGCAGACCTGGCTGTTCTACATGCCCCTGGCCCTGCCGCTGCTGCTGGTCCAAACCGGCTCGGAGGAGCTGTTTTTTCGTGGCTACCTTATGCAATCGCTGGCGGCACGCTTCTCCTCCCCCCGGATATGGATGGGGCTGCCAACGGTTTTGTTCGGGCTGGCGCATACCAGAATGGATATCGCGCCAGTGCTGACCGTGCTGCTGATCTGCGCCACCGGGCTTTTCGGGCTGGTTGCGGCCGACCTGACGCGCAAGACCGGCAACCTAGGGGCGGCGATCGGGTTCCACTTTGCGAACAATTTCTTTGCCATCTTCCTGGTAGCCATCGCGGGGGAGCTGTCGGGCCTGTCGCTCTACCTCGCGCCCTTCACGATGGAGGATGTCGACATATTGGTGCCGCTGATCGCAATCGACATGCTCACCGTGGTGATGGTTTGGGTCTTGCTGCGCCGCTGGCTCGCGCCGCAGGGATAGCGCATGTGGCGCACGCCGGAATTTGAGCTTTTCGTAGCGCCCGCCGCCGACCGGGCCGAGTTCTGGCGCGTGGCTATGTCTTTGCTGATTGCCGGACTGGTTTACATGATCGGGGCGGCGCTGATCCTTTTCGCCTTCGCGCATTGGGTTTTTGAGCTTTCGATCTTCCCCGGCAGCGGCTCATCGGAAGACGCGCTTCGAACCGTTCTTGATATGCTCACGTCGATAGCGGAACGCGGCGCGACCCCGGTTGCCATCGCTATGTTGTGGAGCACCTTTCTGCCGCTTTTTCTTGCGGTCTGGGCCATGGCGCGGCTGCATGGCCGGGGGCTGGCCAGCCTGTTTGGCCGCAGACGCGGGTTCAGGCGCTACTTCTACCTCGCCGCCCTGGCGGTGCTGGCAATAAATCTGCCACTGCTTTGGCTGCTGGGTTTGGGAAGCACCGCGACGTTGCGCGTCCCGCCGGAGATCTGGCTGATGCATCTGCTTTGGTTTGGTCCATTATTGTTGTTGCAAATCACGACGGAGGAGCTGTTGTTTCGGGGCTACCTGCAGCAGCAGCTGGGCATACGGTTTCGCAGCCCGCTGATGTGGATGCTGATCCCGTCCGTCCTGTTCGGACTATGCCATTTATCCGGCGTGGCTGAGGGGTGGTTTTATGTGCTGTGGGCCACGGCGTTCGGCCTGGTTGCTGCGGACCTGACGCGGATCACCGGAAATCTGGGCGCGGCGATGGGACTGCATCTGGCGCATAACTTCGTGGTGGTCGCCCTCATCGCCGGGCCGGAGCGGTTCGACGGCGTGGCGCTTTTTCACTTGCAGCAAGGCGTAGAAAGTCCCATCCCACTGCAGCTGTTGGAACTCAGCTATCTAGTGGTGCTGTGGGCTGCGATCCGACTTTGGCTGCTGCGTGCACGATTGCATTTCCGGCCGCCCGCGACTATCTGACCGAAGAACCGGATTTGAGGGTGCAATGAACTGGATCTCCAACTACGTCCGTCCGCGGATCAACTCGATCTTCTCGCGCCGGGAGGTGCCGGAGAACCTTTGGACCAAGTGCGCGGAATGCGGCACGATGCTATTCCACCGCGAGCTAAGCGACAATTTCCACGTTTGCACCAATTGCGACCACCACATGGTGATCACCCCGCGCGAGCGTTTTGGCGGTCTGTTTGACGGCGGCATCTTTGTCGAAGTCAAGGTGCCCGAACCCCCTGCTGACCCACTGGGGTTCCGTGATCAGAAGCGCTACCCCGACCGGATGAAAGAGGCCCGCCGCAAAACCGGCGAGAAAGAGGCCATGCTTGTCGCGGAAGGCGAGATTGGGCGCACCCCTATCGTGGCGGCCTGCCAGGATTTCTCCTTCATGGCAGGGTCGATGGGGATGTATGTCGGCAACGCGATTATCGCGGCGGCCGAACGCGCGGTGGCGCTGAAACGCCCGCTGATCCTGTTCTCCGCCGCTGGCGGCGCCCGCATGCAGGAGGGGATCCTGTCGCTGATGCAGATGCCCCGCACCACCGTCGCAGTCGAGATGCTGAAAGAGGCGGGGCTGCCCTATATTGTGGTCCTGACCCATCCCACCACTGGCGGGGTCACGGCCTCCTACGCGATGCTGGGCGACGTGCATATCGCTGAGCCGAACGCACTGATCTGCTTTGCCGGCCCGCGCGTGATCGAACAAACCATTCGTGAAAAGCTGCCCGAAGGCTTCCAGCGGGCCGAATATCTGCTGGATCACGGCATGCTGGACCGCGTCACGCATCGCCGCGACATGAAGGACGAGCTGGTCACCATCACGCGGATGCTGCTTGGCCTGGACCCGGCGGTGCGCGGTGACCTGCCCGCCCCCGCGCCTGAACCCATGAGCGCGCCGCCCCTTGAGCCTACCGTCGCAGGTGAGGCCCAGGCGGACCCTAAAAAGTGACGGGCCAGACTAGCGACACCATCCTGGAACGGATGACGGCGCTGCATCCCAAGATCATTGACCTGACGCTGGATCGCGTCTGGCGGCTGCTCGACGCATTGGGCAACCCGCAAAACCAGCTGCCCCCGGTTATCCACATCGCGGGGACCAATGGCAAAGGGTCCACGCAGGCTATGATCCGCGCGGGGCTGGAGGCCTCAGGCAAAACGGTGCATGCCTACACCTCCCCCCATCTGGCGCGGTTTCACGAACGCATCCGGCTGGCGGGCGCGTTGATTACTGAGGACCACCTGACGGAGGTCCTTGATGAATGTTACCGCGCCAATGGCGACGCGCCGATCACCTATTTCGAGATCACGACCGTCGCTGCCCTGCTGGCCTTCGCGCGCGCCCCTGCGGATTACTGCCTGCTTGAGGTTGGTTTGGGCGGGCGGCTGGATGCGACGAATGTGTTGGATGACCCGGCCCTAGCGATCATCACGCCCGTTTCCTTGGACCACACGCAATTTCTGGGCGACACCGTCGCCAAGATCGCGGGGGAGAAAGCCGGCATTCTCAAACGGCAACGCCCGGCGATCGTCACCGCCCAGACGGATGACGCGATGGAGGTCATTGAGGCCCGTGCGCACAAGCTGGGCTGCCCCACGCAGGTGCAGGGCCAGCATTGGCATGTCTGGGAAGAACGCGGCCGGCTGATCTACCAGGACGAGACCGGTCTTTTGGATCTGTCGCCCCCCGCTTTGATCGGGGCGCATCAGTTCCAGAACGCGGGCACCGCCATCACCGCGCTGCGGCATCTGGGTTTTGACGAGGCGGCATGCGAGGCCGCCTGCACCCAGGTTAGCTGGCCCGCGCGGATGGAGCGGCTTGCATCCGGCCCGTTGACCGCCCGCGCACCCGACGCGGAGTTCTGGCTGGATGGTGGGCATAACGCCGCTTGTGCCGCGACATTGGCCGAGACGCTGACCCGCCTGCCCAAGCGCGACACGCATCTGATCTGCGGGTTGATGAATACGAAGGATGTGGCGGGCTACATGGCGCCGTTGGTGCGCCATGCGACTGCCCTTCACGCCGTGTCAATCCCGGGCGAGGTGAACACCCTGCCTGCTGAGACAACTGCCACCGCTGCGGGGGATGCAGGCATCGCCGCCAGCATTGCGGACGGGGTTGAAGCTGCAATTGATGCGATCTGTGCGACCGACCCGCAAGCGCGTATCCTCATCTGCGGGTCGCTTTATTTGGCAGGTGCGGTGCTGCGCGCCAATAGCGCCTAGTCCTGCCAGATTTGCAGCGTTGCGGCATCTGCCGGCGCGCTTGGCGGCAACAGCGCCAGTAACGTGGCTGAGAAGACCAAGCAAATCGCGGCGCCGATAAGTGTTGGGACAAGCAGTCCAGACTTGCGCGGGGCCGGTTGATATATCTCTGTGAGGACATTGTCCGTTGGAAGGGGGGCCGAGACGGGGTGTGAGATCACCGGTGCCGGGTCTGGGTCCATGCTGTCGACCATTACGGCGGTGTCCTGCTCGCGCTGTCGGTCCTGTTTCTCGATGGCGCGGCGCACCCAATTTGTCTCCGACAGCGGCGCGGGCTGAATGGGGGATCGTGCGGCAGGCATGGCGTTACCTGTTTGGTCTTCAAGCTCCGCATTTACCCGGTCGTCAATGGCAAGCAGGTCTTCAGATTTTATGCGGGTCTCGTTGTTGAATTCCTTTACCCAATCCGGGATTTCGCGGGCTTTTGCCTTTACGGGTTTGGGCGTCACCGGATGATCGGGCATCACTTCATTGGTCTTGCGCACCTCGTCATTGGTTTCAGCCACAAGCCGTGTGAGGGAGCGTTCAAGATCAAGGCTGATGCGCTGCGGGGTCGGTTTGAGAGACGGCGCGGCCATGTCGCCTTCGCTCACCTTGGCTCTGGCGATGATGCTGCGCCATTGCGCGGCAGATTGCAGACGGTCCGAGGGCTGGATCCGCATCGCGGTGTCGATGGCCCGCAGGAACACCGGGTCATATCCATCGATGCGTCCTTCAAGCGGTTCAAGCGGGTCGGGCTGGTTGCTGGACAGCGCCAGCAGGCGGGCCTGGCTGTTAGGGGCGGGACGGCCGCTCAGCAGGTGGAAGAATGTGGCGGCCAGCGCGTATAGGTCGCTGCTGGGGGTCTGGATGCTGCCGGCGACGTAGAATTCCTGCGGGGAATAGCCGTCCTTCACAACCAGCAAGGCCGAGATCGCGCGGGTTTTCTTGCTGGCATCGCTGCGCGCCGCACCAAAATCGATCAGGACCGGCAATCCGGTGCTTTCAAGGATGATGTTGTCGGGCGAGATGTCGCGGTGAAGCAGGTCCAGCGCATGGACCTTCTCGATCGCGTCGAGCATCTGCAGCAGGATATCTTTGACCCGTGCGGGCGACAGGCTGGCCGATTCCTGTTCAAGTATCTGCAGCAGGTCCGGCCCGTCGATCAGGTCGAGCACCATATAGGCGGTGTCATTCTCTTCAAAGGCGCTGTGGACGGCCACGATGTTGGGGTGCCGCAACTTGGCGAGGCTGCGGGCCTCGCGCATGAACATATCCACGATGGAACGCAGCTGTTCCACATGCGGCTTGCCGCGCGGCACCACCCGCTTGCCATCACGGCAACAGCAGTAGTCAGGGAAACATTCCTTGATCACAACGGTGCGGCCCAACACGTTGTCGGTCGCGCGGTAGGTGTTGCTGAATCCACCGGCGCCAAGGCTGCCGATTATGGTGAATTGGCCGCCAAGCAGCTTCGTTCCGGGGGGCAGGTCCTCCTCCGAAAGGGCGTTATCCAGCGGTATTAGTTCTTCGATCATATAAGCAGCGATTGGCAGACAAACAGCAGTCGGGGAGATTCCCGACCCGCTAGAGATTGATTCAAATTGTGTTGGTTTTGAGAAAAAATTTGGACGATGAAAGGACGGGAGATTCAGAAATCAAAGTTAATCAAAGGGTTGGGTCTTGGTCGCGGGTTGCACACAGCGAAGTTATTGGCAGATAAGCGCGCTTAGCTTACCGTAAGCCCGCCAAAGATGGTCAGTTTTGTGCCCAATCCGCGCTTTGCATTTCGCGTAGTCGCGACGCCGTGCGTTCGAACTCGAAGACGCCTTCGCCCTCCACATAAAGCCGCTCCGGCGCGTCGGCGGCGCTGCAGATCAGCCTGACGCGCGCCTCGTAAAGGGCGTCGATCAGGGTCACAAACCGCTTGGCCTCGTTGAAGTTTGACCGCGACAGGCGCGGGATGTCCTCGACAATCAGCACCCGCACCGCGTCGGCAATGGCCAGGTAATCCGCCGCCCCCAAGGGGACGCCGCACAGGTCAAAGAAAGTGGAGCGCGCCACCCCGTTGGAGAAAGAGGGCAGCACCACCTCCCGGCTTTTGACGATCAGCATAAGCGGGCTGACCTGCCCGCCGCTCAGCTCTTGCCAAATCTCCTTGATCGCCGCGCGGGCAGTTGCATCTGCCGGATAAAAATAGACCTGCGCACCCGCCAGCCGGTCCTGCCGGTAGTCCGTGTCGCTGGCCAGCTCATGAACGGCAAGCCGGTCCTTGATCAGCGCAATAAAGGGCAGGAACAGGTCCCGGTTCAGACCGTCCTTATAAAGGTCATCCGGTACCCGGTTGGACGTAGCAACGACCACCACGCCGGCCGCAAACAGCTTTTGAAACAAACGGCCCACAATGGTGGCGTCGGTGATATCGCTAATCTGCATCTCGTCGAAGCACAGCAGACGGACGTCGCGTGCGATATCTTCGGCCACCGGCGCTATGGCGTCATCAACCTTGCGCTTGCGCGCCTCATGCATGGCGGCGTGGACCTCCCGCATGAAGGCGTGGAAATGCACCCGGCGTTTGCGCGGCTCTGGCGCGATCTCGAAAAACAGGTCCATCAGCATGGATTGTCCGCGCCCGACCCCGCCCCACAGATAAAGGCCGCGCACCGGCACCTCATCCGCGCCGAACAGGCCCAGAAACTTCTTTTTGCCGCTGGTCTGGCTCATATCTTCAAGCACTTGATCAAAAAGCGGCAGGGCGGCGAGCTGCGCGTCATCGGCTTGCAACGTGCCGGAGGCCACGCGGGCCTGGTAGGTCTCGGTCAGGTTCATGTTGGCCATCATTAGGAACCCTGATGGCATATCGCAATATTGATGAATTGACGGGCCCGTAAAATTCAGGGAGCGTCCGCACATGACTCAGGCGCGCACCCCGCTGTTTACCCCGATCCTAATCGGCGGCTGCATCATCATGATGATGGGCTTTGCCATCCGTGCCAGCTTCGGGGTGTTTCAGATCCCGATCGCGGCGGAGTTCGGCTGGCCCCGCGCCGAATTCAGCCTGGCCATTGCCATCCAAAACCTTGCCTGGGGGATCGGGCAGCCTATTTTTGGCGCGCTGGCCGAGAAGATTGGCGACCGCAAAGCCATCGTGCTGGGTGCGCTGATGTATGCGGCCGGGCTGGTGCTGTCGAGCTTTGCGGTAACGCCCGGCGGGCATCAGTTTTTGGAAATACTGGTTGGTTTCGGCATTGCGGGCACCGGGTTCGGCGTGATCCTTGCCATGGTGGGCCGCGCCACGTCGGATGAAAACCGATCGATGGCTTTGGGCATTGCGACTGCGGCAGGCTCTGCCGGTCAGGTGATCGGCGCGCCGGTCGCCGAATGGCTTTTGGGCTACTTCCCGTGGCAAAGCGTCTTTGTGATCTTCGCGGGCGTCATGCTGTTGTCCCTGTTCGCGCTGCCGATGATGCGGGCGCCTGCCATGGCCGGCAAGGCCGAGCTGGAGGAAAGCCTGGGCAGCGTGCTCAAGCGCGCCTTCAGGGATCCGTCCTACATGATGATCTTTGTGGGCTTCTTTTCCTGCGGCTATCAGCTGGCCTTCATCACCGCGCATTTCCCGGCCTTCGTAACGGAGGTTTGCGGCCCCATTGCAGCGGGCAGCATGCTTGCGAATTTCGGGGTGACGACCACCTCCGCCCTTGGGGCCGTTGCCATCTCGCTGATCGGGGTCGCCAATATCGGGGGCACGATCCTGGCGGGGTATCTGGGCAAAAGATACACCAAGAAATACCTGCTGGCCGCGATCTATACCGGGCGGACCATCGTGGCCGCATGGTTCATCCTGACGCCGATGACGCCTACCACGGTGATCATCTTCTCCGTCGTGATGGGGTCGCTTTGGTTGGCCACGGTGCCGCTTACCTCAGGGCTGGTGGCGCATATATTCGGGCTGCGCTACATGGGGACGCTTTACGGAATTGTCTTTTTCTCCCACCAGTTGGGGTCGTTTCTGGGCGTTTGGCTGGGCGGCAGGCTGTATGACGCGACGGGCGATTACACACTGGTTTGGTGGATCGGGGTGGGCGTTGGCGCCTTCAGCGCCATTGTGCATCTGCCGGTACGCGAAAAGCGGCCTGAGATGCAGCCCGCCTGAAACGACCTAAAGCAGAAAATCCTTGGTGACCTTCACGACCGCCTCAGGGTGCGTGTAAGGCAGCCCGTGATCTGCGCCGGCCACGGTGTCATGGAAGACGTAGCGGTTGGCCTGCGTCATGCGGCCCAGGGCGGAAAGCGGGATAACGCTGTCCTCCTCCCCCCAGATGGCCAGCGTTGGTACCCGCTCGTTTGCAAGCTTGCGGTGCAGGTCGGTTTGATCGGTCTTTAGCATGTTGCGCGCGCTGGACAGCACTGACCCCAAAAAGCCCCGGTAATCGCTTTCAGCCAGTTGGCGCTGCGTGAAGGCCGCGCGTTTGGGATCTGCTTCGGGCGTAGCGGCAGCGCGGCGACGGCGCAGCCACCCGCCCATGGTCTTGATGATCCAGTCGCCCAAAACCGGCCAATCGCGCAGCTTGCGGTCCATTCCGGGCTGCGCGTCAGACAACCCGGCGGGCGCCACGAGGATCAGGTTGTCGACGCGTTCGGGATGTTTGGCGGCATAGGCCACCGAGATGGCGGCGCCCATGGAATAGCCCATCAGAATGAAGCTGTCGGGCAACTCCAGCTTTCTGACGAGTTCCTCCAGTTGGCGCAGAAAGAACGCCTCCGTCTGGGGGGAGGGGGGGCGGTCCGAATAGCCACGCCCATAAAGGTCGTAGGTCACAACCCGGTACCCGGTTTGCGCCATGTCAGCGGCAATGTCGTCCCACACATATTCAGATGTTGTCAGGCCATGCACGCAGACAAGTACCGGGCCCCTGACAGGGCCTTCGGTCCGCACATGGGTTGTGCCATCAGTCAGCTCATAAAACTTCCCCGGCGCGTCGCGGCGGGCGTTTTCATCCATCGGTTTGCGACGGCTTTCAGCAATGATCGGTAGGGCCAGCAGCAGAACAAGTAAGGCAAGCAAGCCAATCCATATCATCAAATGCGCGCCTCCTCAGCGCTCAGAAATCCGTTCGTGACCAGGCATTCTGCCCAGCCTTCTGCCGACTCAAAAAGGTGGCAATTCCAGCCTCTTAACGTAGCGGCAGCGATATTATCGGGCCGGTCGTCGGCAAAAAGAAGGCGATTTGGTGCAATGCCGCAATCCTGCTCGACCATCTCGTAGATGCGGGGGTCGGGTTTGATGACACCCATATGGCCGGAGATGTAGCGCCGGTCGAACTCGGACAAAAACCGATAAATCGTCTCCGCGTAGTCAAAGCTTTCGATGCCGAAATTGGTCAGCGTGAAAACCGGGACGCCTTTCGCCCGCAGCGCCCGAAGTAAGTGCACCGAAAGCGGGATCACCGGAGAGGCCAGCGCGATCCAGTTTGCATGCCAGCCGATAATCTCGTCGCGCCATGCCGGGTATTTATCGGCAGTCTCGTAGATCACATCGCGCCAGTTCTCGCCGCTATCAATGCGGTCATTCATGCCGTGCAGATCGACCTCGGCAAACATCGCCTTGCGGCGTTCCTCCCCGATCCAGCGGTCGTAATGGCGTTCCGGCTGCCACTCGATCAGGACGTTGCCGATGTCGAAGATCACGGCCTCCGGCGTCATGAGTAAAGCGCCTCGGCGTGGAAGCTCATGTGATCTTCCATGAAGCTCGCCACAAAGAAGTAGGAATGGTCATATCCCGGCTGGTACCGGATCACGGCCTGCTGTCTTTTGCTGGA